>NZ_QQNA01000104.1 GCF_003346515.1 Streptomyces corynorhini | reverse complement strand
GTCCTCGTCGATGACGGCGGCCCGCCGGTGCCCCTTCGGCGCGCATCCGGCTGGCCGCCGTCATCGACGAGGACACGGCGCGGGAGGGTGCCGGGCGGCTGCGGGTGGCGGGCGAGGAGGTCCGCTGGGAGGCGGGCGAGGTGGTGGCCAGGCGGGTGGAGCGGCTCGGCGCGGTCGAGCTGTCGGCGCGCGCCCTGAAGGTGCCCGCTCCGGAGCTGGTGCGGGCCGCCCTGCTGGACGGGTTGCGCGCCGAGGGGCCGGAGTTGCTGCGCTGGACGCGGGAGGCGCGGGCGCTGCGTGAGCGTCTCGGGTTTCTCCACCGGGAGCTGGGGGGCGGCTGGCCGGATGTCTCGGACGCGGCGCTGGTGGAGCGCGCCGACGCGTGGCTGGAGCCGGAGCTGTCGCGGGCCCGCCGCCGCGCGGATCTGGCCCGGCTGGAGGCGGGGCAGGCGCTGACGCGGCTGCTGCCCTGGGCGACCGGTGAGGCCGCGCGGCTGGACGAGCTGGCTCCGGAACGTATCGAGGTGCCCAGCGGATCGCGCATCCGGGTGGAGTACGGCGGGCCGCAGCCCGTACTGGCGGTGAAGCTCCAGGAGTTGTTCGGGTTGCGTCAGACGCCGAGGGTGGCGGGCGAGGCGGGCGTTCCCGTGCTGGTGCATCTGCTGTCCCCGGCGGGGCGCCCGGCCGCGGTGACGGCCGACCTGGCGTCGTTCTGGCAGGACGGCTACCGGGCCGTACGGGCGGAGCTGCGGGGCCGCTACCCGCGCCATCCGTGGCCGGAGGATCCGTCGACGGCGGTGGCGACGCGGCGTCTGAACAGCCGACGCTGACCGTCGGGGGCGTGCGCCGTGCCGCCCCGGCCGGTCAACCGGTCGGGGCGGGGCGGGGCCGGTACCGCGTGCGGGTCAGGCGACCTTCAGCTCGATGGTGAGCGTGGCGCCGCCCTCGGTTTCGAGGCGGAGCAGATAGGTGCCCGCCGCGTCGGCCGCGTAGAGCCCGGGGAGCCGGAGGACGCCGTCGGCGTCGGTCCTCAGCTCGGTGAGCGTCCGCAGCGCGGCGCCGTTCGCGTCCTTGAAGTAGGGCCCGGCCGCGGGCGCCGTGGCGTCGGTCGCGGACGTGATCACCGCCGCGCTCACCGCCACCTGACCGGCGGCGGCCCCCTGGTAGGTGGCCTTGACCTCGACCGGGGAGGCGAACTCCGTACCGGGCGCCGCCGTGAGTTCCTGTGTCGTGGTCCTGGCGAGGGCGTCCGCCCGGCGGGCCGTGACGCTCGCGGCGAAGTCGACGGGGGCGACGCCGGGCACGACGGCGGTCGCCCGGATCGTGAAGTCGCCCGTGCGCTCACCCGCCTGGAGGGCCGGTGCGCTCGCCGTGCCCGTCACGCCGGTGACGTCCACCGAGGTGGTCAGGCCCGTCACGAACCGGGCGTCGGTGTCGCCGACGATCTCGAACCTGACGACCGTCTTGGCCACCGGCTTGCCGGCCGCGTCCACGGTGCGCACGGCCGCCTGCTGGGCGAAGCGGCTGCCCGCGACGGCGGTCAGCGGCGCCGTCCCGGTCTTCTCGATCCGCGTGGCGACCGGCTTGGGGGCCGGGGTGGTGGGGCTCCCGGAGTCGCCCGGGGAGGGGCTGGTCGTACCGCCGCCGGGCCGGGTCGGCTTCGAGGTGCCGGGGGAGGTGCCGGGCTTGTCGGGCGAGGGGCTCGGGCTGGGGCTGGTCTTCGGGCCGGTGCTCGGGGACCCGCTCGGCTTCGGCGTGCCGGGCGTGCTGGGGGCGGTGACGGTCGGCGATGCCGACGGGGAGAGCGGGCCGGTGGACACGGGCACCGTGCCGGTGCCGACCGGCGTCTCGTACGCACCCTTCTTGTAGTACTGGAACCAGCTCAGGACCGTGTTCAGATACTCACGGGAGTGGTTGTAGCCGAGGATCGCCCGGTGCAGGTCCTCGTCGATGGAGAGATCACGCTGTCCCGCGCACAGGTAGTACGCGGCGGCCAGCGCCGCGTCGAAGATGTTGTTGGGGTCCTTGACGCCGTCGCCGTTGCCGTCCTTGCCCCAGGTGCGCCAGGTCGAGGGGATGAACTGCATGGGACCGACGGCGCGGTCGTGCTTCGCGTCGCCGTCGAACTCGCCGTTGTCGGTGTCGGAGATGTTGGCGAATCCGACACCGTTGAGCACCGGGCCGAGGATCGGCGCGAGGGTGGTGCCGTTGTCGTCGACCTGGCCGTCGCGCGCGTGGCCCGACTCGACCTTGCCGATCGCGGCGAGCAGCTGCCAGGGCAGATTGCAGCCGGGCCTGGTCTCCGCGACGGTCTGCTCGGCGCGCTGGTACGCGGAGAGCACCGTGGCCGGTATGTCCGCCTCGGCCGCGGCCACCGCCGTCCCCGTACCCGGGAGGTCCACCGAGGTGCCCGGCTTGTCGGGCGTCGTCAGCGGCGGAAGTTCCGTGTAGTACGAGGAGTTGCCCGACACCGGTGTCCCGGGCGGCGGCGTCACATCGGCCGCGTGGCTGCCCCCCGCGTCGACGGGGAGGGCGCCCGGTGCCTGCGAGGCCGAGAGCGCCGCGATCGCGACGGCGGCCACGGCGGTGGTCGTCGCTCCTTTGCGCAGTCGACTGCCGAATAGCGCTGCCATGGTCTGGGCCCCTCCCCGTGGTGGCTGTTCGCGCTCCCCGCGCGAGGACTCAGGCGACCCTATGTCAACTCCTGGCCCCGGCACACGGGTCGGTGCCCGGCTTTCACCAGTTCGCCACCTGGACGTCGCCCGGTTGCGGGAAGCCCTGTCGCACCCGGGCTTCCCGCAAGGCGATTTCCGGTCAGTGCGCCGCCGACTCCCAGTCCGCGCCGACGCCCACCGAGACATCCAGCGGCGCCCGCAGCTCGACCGCGCTCGGCATCTCCCGGCGCAGCAGCTCCTCCACCCGCTCCCGCTCGCCCGGGGCGATCTCCAGGACGATTTCGTCATGGACCTGGAGCAGCATCCGGGAGGTCAGACCGGCCTCGGTCATCGCCCGGTCCACCTTCAGCATGGCGACCTTGACGATGTCCGCGGCGGTGCCCTGGATGGGCGCGTTGAGTGCCATCCGCTCCGCCATCTCGCGCCGCTGGCGGTTGTCGCTGTTGAGGTCGGGCAGATAGCGGCGGCGGCCGAGCATCGTCTCCGTGTAGCCGGTGGCCCTGGCCTCCACCACGGCGCGCTGCAGATAGTCCCGCACCCCGCCGAAGCGCTCGAAGAAGGTGTCCATCAGCGCGCGGGCCTCGCCCGCCTCGATGTTCAGCTGCTGGGAGAGACCGAACGCCGAGAGCCCGTAGGCCAGTCCGTACGACATCGCCTTGATCTTGCGGCGCATCTCCGGATCGACGGCCGACTTCTCCACTCCGAACACCTGCGAGGCCACCGTGGTGTGCAGGTCCTCGCCGGAGGTGAACGCCTCGATCAGGCCCGCGTCCTCGGAGAGGTGGGCCATCACGCGCAGCTCGATCTGGCTGTAGTCCGCCGTCATCAGCGACTCGTAGCCCGCGCCGACGACGAAGCCGCGTCGGATGGCCCGGCCCTCGTCGGTGCGCACCGGGATGTTCTGGAGGTTCGGATCGGTGGAGGAGAGCCGGCCCGTCGCCGCCACCGTCTGGTTGAACGTCGTGTGGATACGGCCGTCCTCGGCGATCGACTTGATCAGGCCCTCGACCGTGACCCGCAGCTTCGCCTGCTCGCGGTGGCGCAACATGATGACCGGCAGCTCGTGCTCGGTCTTGGCGGCGAGCCAGGCCAGCGCGTCCGCGTCCGTCGTGTAGCCCGTCTTGGTCTTCTTCGTCCTGGGCAGTCCCAGCTCGCCGAAGAGGACTTCCTGGAGCTGCTTGGGCGACCCGAGGTTGAACTCGTGCCCCACCGCGGCGTGGGCCTCCTTCACGGCCTGCTGCACCGCCCCCGCGAACTGCCCCTCCATGGCCTCCAGATGGGCCCGGTCGGCGGCGATGCCGTGGCGCTCCAGCCTGGCCAGCAGCGCCGAGGTGGGCAGCTCCACCTCGTGCAGCAGCTCAGAGGCCCCGACCTCGCCCAGCCGCTCCGTGAACGCCCCGCCCAGGTCGAGGACGGCGCGGGCCTCGCTCATCAGCGCGTCGGCCTCGGCCTGTTCGTCGCCGCCGAAGGCCAGCTGCCCGTCGGCGGAGGCGGCGGGCGCCAGCTCACGGCCGAGGTACTCGATCGCCAGGGCGTCCAGGGCGAACGAGCGCCGGCCCGGCTTGACCAGGTAGGCGGCCAGCGCGGTGTCCATCGTGACCCCGTCGACCCGCCAGCCGTGCTCGGGCGCGACGCGCATGGCGCCCTTCGCGTTGTGCATGACCTTCGGGTGCCGCGGATCGGCGAGCCAGCGCGCGAACGCCCGCTCGTCCGGCTCGTCCAGCCGCGTGGGGTCGAACCAGGCCGCGGCGCCCCCGGCCGCCGCCAGCGCGACCTCGGCCACGCTGCCGGTACCGAGCGACCAGGCGTCGACCGTCGCCACGCCCAGCGGCTGCGCGCCGTGCTCGGCCAGCCAGGGCGCCAGCTCGCCCGACTCCAGGACCTTGCCGTCCAGCTCGACACCGGCGGCGGGCGCCGGAGCCTCCTCGGCCACCGCTCCGGGGTCCACCGCGAGCAGCCGCTCGCGCAGGCTCGGGTTGCGGATCTCCAGGACCTCCAGCACGCCGGTCACCGCCGCGCGGTCGTACGGCGCGCGCTCCAGCTCCCGCGGCGTCTTGGGCAGCGCGACATCACGCACCATCTCCGTGAGCCGCCGGTTGAGCTTGACCGACTCCAGGTGATCGCGGAAGTTCTGCCCGGCCTTGCCCTTCACCTCGTCGGCGCGCGCGACCAGCTCGTCGAACGAACCGAACTGATTGATCCACTTCGCGGCGGTCTTCTCCCCGACCCCCGGGATGCCGGGCAGATTGTCCGACGGGTCGCCGCGCAGCGCGGCGAAGTCGGGATACTGCGCCGGCGTCAGCCCGTACTTCTCCTGGACCTTCTCGGGGGTGAAACGGGTCAGCTCCGAGACGCCCTTCGTCGGATACAGCACCGTCGTGTGCTCGCTGATCAGCTGGAACGAGTCCCGGTCCCCCGTGACGATCAGCACTTCGAACCCGGCGGCCTCCGCCTGGGTGGCGAGCGTGGCGATCACGTCGTCCGCCTCGAAGCCGTCGATCGCGAAGCGGTCCGCGCTCATCGCGTCCAGCAGCTCACCGATCAGCTCGACCTGCCCCTTGAACTCGTCGGGCGTCTTCGATCTGTTCGCCTTGTACTCCGGGAACTCCTCGGAACGCCAGGTCTTGCGCGACACGTCGAACGCGACGGCGAAATGCGTGGGCGCCTCGTCACGCAACGTATTCGCCAGCATCGACGCGAAGCCGTAGATGGCGTTCGTCGGCTGGCCCGTCGCCGTCGTGAAATTCTCCGCGGGCAGCGCGAAGAACGCCCGGTACGCCAAGGAGTGCCCGTCCATGAGGAGCAGGCGAGGACGGTTGTCTGCGGTCTTCTTCGATGCTGTCTCAGCCACGTACCCGATCCTGCCACGCCCCACTGACAATCCGGACCGACGGACCGCACCGCACCGCCCCGCCGACCGCCCCGCACCCGTCACCCGCCCCGCCCCGGTGCCCCTCACCGGTGACCCGTGACAGGATCGGGTACGTATACGGGTGCGAACCACGGATACGGAACGTACACGCAGCGCACAGGCCCGAAGGAGAGCGCGATGGCCACCAAGCCGCCCGCAGGAGATCCGGTCCAGGACGCCCCCCGCGTCGCGGCCCCCCAACACGCCGCCGCGGGACTCCCCGCCATCGCGCACACCCTCAAGATCGCCCAGGAACAGATGGGCGTGATGCGCACCGCGAGGACCCTGCTCAAGGTCAACCAGAAGAACGGCTTCGACTGCCCCGGCTGCGCCTGGCCCGAGGGCGACCACCGGCACACCGCGGAGTTCTGCGAGAACGGTGCCAAGGCCGTCGCCGAAGAGGCGACCCTGCGCCGGGTCACCCCGGAGTTCTTCGCCGCGCACCCCGTCTCCGACCTCGCCACCCGCAGCGGCTACTGGCTCGGACAGCAGGGGCGCATCACGGAGCCGATGCTGCTGGAGCGCGACGCCGAGGGCGGTGCCGCCGACCACTACACCCCCGTGAGCTGGGAGCGCGCCTTCGCGATCATCGCCGAGGAGCTGACCGCGCTCGCCTCCCCCGACGAAGCCCTCTTCTACACCTCGGGCCGCACCAGCAACGAAGCCGCGTTCCTCCTCCAGCTGTTCGCCCGCGAGTACGGCACGAACAACCTGCCCGACTGCTCCAACATGTGCCACGAGTCTTCCGGCTCGGCGCTCTCGGAGACCATCGGCATCGGCAAGGGCAGCGTCTCCCTCGAAGATCTCCACCAGGCCGATCTGATCATCGTCGCCGGGCAGAACCCCGGCACCAACCACCCCCGGATGCTCTCCGCGCTGGAGAAGGCCAAAGCGGCCGGGGCGAAGATCATCTCGGTCAACCCGCTGCCCGAAGCCGGTCTGGAGCGCTTCAAGAACCCCCAGACGCCGCAGGGCATGATCAGGGGCGCCGCGCTCACCGACCTCTTCCTCCAGATCCGCATCGGCGGCGACCAGGCCCTCTTCCGCCTGCTCAACAAGTTGATCCTGGAGACACCCGGCGCCGTCGACGACGCCTTCGTACGCGAACACACCCACGGCTACGACGAGTTCACCACGGCCGCCAAAGACGCCGACTGGGACGAGACCCTCGCCGCCACCGGCCTGGACCGCGGCCACATCGAACAGGCCCTGGCCCTGGTCCTCGCGTCCGAGCGCACCATCGTCTGCTGGGCCATGGGGCTGACCCAGCACAAGCACTCCGTGCCGACCATCCGCGAAGTCGTCAACTTCCTCCTGCTGCGCGGCAACATCGGCCGCCCCGGCGCGGGCGTCTGCCCGGTACGCGGCCACTCCAACGTCCAGGGCGACCGCACCATGGGCATCTTCGAACGGCCCGCCCCCGCCTTCCTCGACGCCCTCGACAAGGAATTCGGGATCACCTCGCCCCGCCACCACGGGTACGACGTCGTACGGTCCATCGAAGCCCTGCGCGACGGCAAGGCCAAGGTCTTCTTCGCCATGGGCGGCAACTTCGTCGCGGCGACCCCCGACACGACCGTCACCGAGGCCGCGATGCGCCGCGCCCGCCTCACCGTGCACGTATCGACCAAGCTCAACCGGTCGCACGCCGTCACCGGCGCCCGCGCGCTGATCCTGCCCACCCTGGGCCGTACCGACAAGGACGTCCAGGCGGGCGGCCGGCAGGTCGTGACCGTCGAGGACTCCATGGGCATGGTGCACGCCTCGCGCGGCAACCTCCCGCCCGCGAGCCCCCGTCTGCTCTCCGAACCCGCCATCGTCGCCCGGCTCGCCCGCGCCACCCTCGGCCCCGCCTCCCGCACCCCCTGGGAGGAGTTCGAGAAGGACTACGCGCGCATCCGCGACCGCATCGCCCGCGTCATCCCCGGCTTCGAGGACTTCAACGCCCGCGTCGCGCGCCCCGGCGGCTTCGCCCTGCCGCACGCGCCCCGCGACGAACGCCGCTTCCCGACCGCCACCGGCAAGGCCAACTTCACAGCGGCGCCCGTCGAGTTCCCGGCCCTGCCGGAAGGCCGCCTCCTGCTGCAGACCCTGCGCTCGCACGACCAGTACAACACCACCATCTACGGTTTGGACGACCGCTACCGGGGCATCAAGGACGGCCGCCGCGTCGTCCTCGTCAACGCGCGGGACGCCGCCGAACTCGACCTGGCCGACGGCTCCTACACCGACCTCGTCAGCGAGTGGAAGGACGGCGTCGAGCGCCGCGCCCCCGGCTTCCGCGTCGTCCACTACCCCACCGCGCGCGGCTGCGCCGCCGCCTACTACCCCGAGACCAATGTGCTCGTCCCGCTCGGCGCCACGGCCGACACCAGCAACACACCGGCCAGCAAATCCGTCGTGGTCCGCTTCGAGCCGGGCCGACGCGTCACCGAGGACTCCCGGAACAACGGGCACAGCGGGCACAGCGGCAACAGCACGCACACCACCACGTCATCGGAGCCGGGCCATGGGTGAGCAGACCACCGTCAAGTTTCCGCAGCGGATCATCGACGAGTACACCGCGCTCGGCATCGACCTGACCTCGCTCTTCTCGGCCGGCCACCTCGGCACCCGGATGGGCGTACGCATCGTCGAGGCCGCCCCGGAACGCGTCGTCGGCACCATGCCCGTCGAGGGCAACACCCAGCCGTACGGTCTGCTGCACGGCGGCGCCTCCGCCGTCCTCGCCGAGACCCTCGGCTCCGTGGGCGCCATGCTCCACGGCGGCGCGGGCAAGCTCGCCGTCGGTGTGGACCTCAACTGCACCCACCACCGGGGCGCCCGCAGCGGACTGGTCACGGGCGTCGCCACGCCCGTCCACCGGGGACGCTCCACCGCGACGTACGAGGTCGTCATCACCGACGAGCAGGACAAGCGGGTGTGCACCGCCCGGCTCACCTGCATGCTGCGCGACTCCCCCGCGCCCGCGACCGGCGAGACCAGGTAAGCGGAACGAGGTCACGGCATCCCCCACGGGGACCGGCATCCCCCCACGGGGCCCGGCATCCCCCACGGGGACCGGCATCCACGGGCCCGGCGCGCACACCGCGCCGGGCCCGTTCGCACGCCGCGCCGCCCCTACCCGCACGCCTCTTGTAAGCACCGGGAACACCACCTACGGTGCCCCCATGAGCCGGGCAGAAGGGATGAATCCCGGCCCCACTCCACACGGCACACATCACACCCGATGTCACTCTGTGTAACATCGGCGTGAACGAAAAACCGGGCACGCACTCCACAACCACACCCTCGCTGCCCGCTTCCCCGCTCCTTCATGCCCGATTGGCCATGTCAGTACCAAAAACCCTCAAGTCCCTTAGCGGAACTGCGGGTTCTCAGCATGCGGTCATTCCGGAAGGCGCACAAAAGCCATATCCCGACCCGCGAGGTCGGGCTATGCGACTCTTGTCATAACAAGACAGTCACATCCTGCTCTCACCGCTCCACACCTTCCCCACCTGCGCTTAGAGTCACGCCCAGTCACCGCGCCACCGGATTACCTTCAGTTCGGTTCCAGCGCTCGACTCGGCGCCCCAGCAGGGGCCGCCGCGTGCCAGGGGAGGACTGCTCGTGCGTCACCGTTCCTTGTTCATCATCACCACTGCGGTCACCGCAGGGGCTCTCACACTGTCCGCCTGCGGATCCCGCGGCGACAGTGACGGAGGCAGCAGCGGCGGCGGCGACACGACCACCGTCGTCATCGGCCTCGACGCTCCGCTCTCCGGCGACCTCTCGGCGCTCGGCCAGGGCATCAAGAACTCCGCCGACCTCGCCGTCAAGACCGCCAACAAGAACAAAGAGGTCCCCGGGGTCACCTTCAAGCTCGAGCCCCTCGACGACGTGGCCCAGGCCGCCACCGGCCAGCAGAACGCCACCAAGCTCGTCGGCGACAGCAAGGTCATGGGCGTCGTCGGCCCGCTGAACTCCGACGTCGGCCAGTCGATGCAGAAGGTCTTCGACTCCGCCAACCTCGCCCTGGTCTCGCCCGCCAACACCAACCCCTCCCTCACCCAGGGCAAGGACTGGCAGACCGGCAAGAAGGTGCGCGGCTCCAAGACCTACTTCCGCACCTCGACAACCGACGCCGTCCAGGGCCCCTTCGCCGCGCGGTACATGTACAACAAGAAGAAGCTCAAGAAGGTCTACGTCATCGACGACAAGAAGACCTACGGAGCCGGTCTCGCCGCCACCTTCGCCGGCGAGTTCAAGAAGCTCGGCGGAACCGTGGTCGGCACCGACCACATCAACCCCGAGGACAAGGACTTCTCGGCCGTGGCGAGCAAGGTCGCCGAGGCCAAGGCCGACTTCGTCTACTACGGCGGCGAGTACCCCGCCGGCGCCCCCCTGGCCAGCCAGATCAAGAACGCCGGCGCCAAGATCCCCACCGTCGGCGGCGACGCGCTCTTCAGCGCCGAGTACGTCAAGCTCGCCAAGAAGAACGCCGAGGGCGACATCGCCAGCTCCGTCGGCGCTCCCCTGGAGACCCTCGACACCGCCAAGAAGTTCATAGCCGACTACGACGCGGCCGGTTACAAGGACGCCTACGAGGCCTACGGCGGCTACGCCTACGACTCCGCCTGGGCCATCATCCAGGCCGTGAAGGCGGTCGTCGAGGGGAACGACGGCAAGCTGCCCGAGAGCAAGGACGCCCGCGGGAAGGTCGTCGCGGCCCTCCAGGACGTCACGTTCGACGGCGTCTCCGGCTCCGTCGGCTTCGACGAGTTCGGCGACACCACCAACAGGCAGCTCTCCCTCTACGAGGTCAAGGACGGCAAGCACGTCGCCGTCGAGGTAGGCAAGTTCGAGGGCTGACCCGGCCACCCGGCCACCGCCCGTACACACCAGTACACCCAGACCGCGCGGGGGGCGTCACAACGCCCCCCGCGCGGCCGTATCTGACAACACCCACTCGGAGGCCCCGCGGTGAACGATCTGCCGCAGCAACTTGCCAACGGCCTGCTACTCGGCGCGCTGTACGGACTCATCGCAATCGGTTACACGATGGTCTATGGCATAGTCCAGCTCATCAACTTCGCCCACGGCGAAATATTCATGATCGGCGGCTTCGGCGCGCTGACCGCATTCCTGATCCTCCCCACCGGCACCAGCCTCCTGATCGCGCTGCCCGTCATGATCCTCATGGCCATGGCCTGCTCCGTCCTGGTCGCCATGGGTGCCGAACGCTTCGCCTACCGCCCGCTGCGCGGAGCCCCCCGACTCGCCCCGCTCATCACCGCGATCGGCCTGTCCATCGCGCTCCAGCAGGCCATCTGGGCGTTCTACCCGGACGCGAAGAAGGCTCGCCCCTTCCCCGAATTCGAAGGGCCCCGCTTCGACCTCGGCGCCTTCACCATCGGACGCGGTGACCTCTTCCTGCTCATCGCCGCCCCCGTCTGCATGATCGCCCTCGGCGTCTTCGTGTCCAAGACCCGCACCGGCCGCGCCATGCAGGCCACCTCGCAGGACCCGGACACCGCCAAGCTGATGGGTATCAACACCGACCGCATCATCGTCACGGCCTTCGCCATCGGAGCCGCCTTCGCCGCCATCGCCGCCGTCGCCCACGGCCTGCGCTACGGCAACGTCGACTTCCGCATGGGCTTCATCGCCGGACTCAAGGCGTTCACCGCCGCCGTCCTCGGCGGTATCGGCAACATCTACGGCGCCATGATCGGCGGCCTCGTCCTCGGCCTCGCCGAGGCCATGGCCACCGCCTACATCGAGAACATCCCCGGCATGTCCCAGCTGGGCGGCGGAGCCTGGAAGGACGTGTGGGCCTTCGTCCTCCTCATCCTCGTACTGCTGCTGAGGCCCCAAGGCCTACTCGGCCAACGAGTAGCGGACAGGGCGTGACACCCATGACGACGACAGCGCAGCAGACGAGCCCCCCGGCCGCCCCGCGGCCCACACCGGCGATCATTCCCCTGCCCCCCGCCACGGCCCGCGCGGCCACCGGCATCGGCGCCCTCCTCACCCTCGCGAGCACCTTCCTCGCCTGGACCTGGACCGCCGAATTCCCCGGCGACCTCACCGTCAACGGCTACCCCGGCGGCCTCCAGGTCCTCACTCTCATCGGAGCCCTCCTCACCCTCGTCTTCACCCTCTCCGCCTTCGGCGTCCGCGGCCTCGGCTGGCTCACCCCCGGCGGCAAGAACAGCGCCATCCTGCTGTTCGCCCTCGGCACCTTCGCCACCACCTGGTACGCGATCATCGCCATCGCGGTGAACCTCGGCGGACTCGCCAACCTCGAACCCGGCGGCTTCATCGCCGCGGTCGCCGCGCTCCTCACCCTGGTCGCGGCCCTCGGACTCCCCAGCGACGTCCCCCTCGACGGCGACATCGAGACCGTCACCCCCTGGAAGCGGTTCACCCAGGCATTCAAGGCCCCCACGCCCGAACCGGCGGCGCCGCTCCCCTCCTGGGCCGAAATCCTGATCATCGCCGTCTCCTTCGGCCTCGGCCTGTTCATCTTCACCTACGGCATCGACACCGAGTACGCGGAACTCTTCATCGGCTTCATGCTGATGGTCTGCTTCGGCGCCACCGCCGTCTCCCGCGCGGGCCTCAACCGACGGCTCGCGAGCTACACCGCCACACACAAGAACGTCACCGTGACCGCGGCCTTCGTCGCCGCCTTCGCCTTCCCGTTCACCCAGACCAACGACGCCTACGCCACCATCGGCGCGAACATCCTCATCTTCGCCACCGTCGCGCTCGGCCTCAACGTCGTCGTCGGCCTCGCGGGACTCCTCGACCTCGGATACGTCGCCTTCCTCGGCGTCGGCGCCTACACCGCCGCACTCGTCTCCGGCTCGTCGTACTCCACCATCGGCATCCACCTGCCCTTCTGGGCCGCCGTACTCGCCGGCGCCGCCGCCTCGCTCATCTTCGGCATCGTCATCGGCGCACCCACGCTGCGGTTGCACGGCGACTACCTCGCCATCGTCACCCTCGGCTTCGGTGAGATCTTCCGTATCGCCATGCAGAACATGGACGGCACCTCGGGTCCCAACATCACCAGAGGCCCCAACGGCATCCCCGACATCCCGGACCTGGAAATCTTCGGCTTCAACCTCGGAGAACCGCACACCGTCCTGGGCGTCGAACTCGGCAAGTTCTCCAACTACTACCTGCTGATGCTGTTCTTCACGATCATCGTCGTGACCGTCTTCCGCCGCTCCGACCAGTCCCGTATCGGCCGCGCCTGGGTCGCCATCCGGGAGGACGAGACCGCCGCGCGGGCCATGGGCATCAACGCCTTCCGGCTCAAGCTCCTCGCCTTCGCCCTCGGTGCCACCCTCGCCGGCATGGCCGGCACCGTACAGGCGCACGTGACCACCACCGTCACACCCACCCAGTTCAAGTTCGTGGAGGCCGTGCCGCCCAACTCCGCCTTCCTCCTCGCCGCCGTCATCCTCGGCGGCATGGGAACGGTCAGCGGGCCCCTCATCGGCGCCTCGCTCCTCTACCTCATCCCGGCCAAGCTCCAGTTCATGTCGGACTACCAGCTGCTGCTCTTCGGCGTCGCCCTCGTCCTGCTCATGCGATTCCGCCCCGAGGGCCTCATCGCCGACCGCAGGAAGCAGCTCGAATTCCACGACACAGGCCAACTCGACACGCCCAAGGGCGATATCGGCCTCAGCAAGGCGGGGGTGTGACCCACATGACCACCGACACCACCACCGTGGCCACCGGCACACCCATACTCCACGCCTCCGGCGTCACCATGCGCTTCGGCGGACTCACCGCCGTACGAGACGTCGAACTCAGCGTCAACAGCGGTGAGATCGTCGGCCTCATCGGCCCCAACGGCGCCGGCAAGACCACCTTCTTCAACTGTCTCACCGGCCTCTACATACCCACCGAGGGCACCGTCTCCTACAAGGGAAACGTGCTGCCCCACAAGTCCCACCTCGTCACCCAGGCCGGGATCGCCCGCACCTTCCAGAACATCCGGCTCTTCGCCAACATGACCGTCCTGGAGAACGTCCTGGTCGGCCGCCACACCCGCACCAACGAGGGGCTCTGGTCGGCGCTCCTGCGCACCCCCGGCTTCAAGCGCGCCGAACGCGCCTCGGAAGCCCGTGCCATGGAACTCCTGGAGTTCACCGGCCTCGCCCACAAGCGGGACCACCTCGCCCGCAACCTCCCCTACGGCGAGCAGCGCAAGCTCGAAATCGCCCGCGCCCTCGCCAGCGAGCCAGGACTCCTCCTCCTCGACGAGCCCACCGCCGGCATGAACCCGCAGGAGACCCGGGCCGCCGAGGAACTCATCTTCGCCATCCGCGACCAGGGCATCGCCGTCCTCGTCATCGAGCACGACATGCGGTTCATCTTCAACCTGTGCGACCGCGTCACCTGCCTCGTCCAGGGCGAAGTACTCGTCGAAGGCAGCCCCAGCGTCGTCCAGAGCGACGAACGCGTCGTGGCCGCCTACCTCGGCACCCCCTTCGAAGGCGCCCCGGGCGCCGAAGAAGTCGCCGAGGTCAACGCGGCCGAGGCGGCCCAGGCCGACGACGCCGCGCACACCAGCGCCCCGGGCACCACCAGCACCACCAGCACCACCGGTACGGAAGGGGACGCGAAATGACCGCACTCCTGGAGGTCGAGGACCTCAAGGTCGCCTACGGCAAGATCGAGGCCGTCAAAGGCATCTCCTTCAGCGTCGAAGCGGGCCAGATCGTCACCCTCATCGGCACCAACGGCGCCGGCAAGACCACCACCCTGCGCACCCTCTCCGGCCTCCTCAAGCCGGCGGCCGGACACATCACCTTCGACGGAAAGCCGCTGGGTGCCGTCCCCGCCCACAAGATCGTGGCGCTGGGACTCGCCCACTCCCCCGAAGGCCGCCATATCTTCCCCCGGCTCACGATCACCGAGAACCTCCAGCTCGGAGCGTTCCTGCGGACCGACAAGGCCGGTATCGAAAAAGACATCCAGCGCGCCTACGAGCTGTTCCCGATCCTGGGCGAACGGCGCAAGCAGGCAGCCGGTACCCTCTCCGGCGGCGAACAGCAGATGCTCGCCATGGGCCGCGCCCTCATGTCCCAGCCCAAGCTGCTCATGCTCGACGAGCCCTCCATGGGGCTCTCCCCGATCATGATGCAGAAGATCATGCAGACCATCGTGGAACTCAAGGCCGAGGGCACGACGATCCTCCTCGTCGAACAGAACGCCCAGGCCGCCCTGTCCCTCGCCGACCAGGGCCATGTCATGGAAATCGGCAAGATCGTCCTCTCCGGCAGCGGTGACGACCTCCTGCACGACGAATCCGTGCGCAAGGCCTACCTCGGCGAGGACTGACCCCGGCGGCGACCTCGCGAAGAGGCCCGGTGCACCCGCTCCCACGCGGCTGCACCGGGCCTCTCGCCGTCTACGAGGTCACGAGGTCACGACGCCGCAGGCACGACGCCACAGGACGGCGACGCCACGACCGGACAGCCCGCGATCAGCCCGCGATCAGCCCGTGGTCAGCCGTGGTCAGCCGTGGTCGGCCCGCGAGCCCGTGGCCAGCTGGGCAATCGGTCCAGAATCCAGCGCCCCAGCTCCTCCGACATATGCGCGTGCGGCTCGTTCGACGGGGACAGCGAGAACTCGTCCAGCTCGCTCTCGCCCGGATCCGTCTCGTCGATATCGCGGTAAAGACTCTGATCGCTGTCAAGATCCCCGATCGCCACCGCGCTGACCGGGGGAACGAAGTTCACACTCCGATGCGCCACCTCGGTCTTCCCGGTCAGCTTCAGGCTGTCCCCCGCGATCCCGAACGACTCCAGCGTCCCGCCCGGCGCACCGTCGATGTCGGGCAGCCCATCGGTCGACACCGTCTTCTTCCGCAGCACCCCTTGCGACTGCGCCACCTGTCGCGGCCACCTGTCGCGCCGTACCCGACGACTGCGTCCACAGAGTCGTCCCCGCGAACCAGCCGCTCGTGACCTGCAACGCCTCCACGCCGGGCGGCACGCCGTTCCCCAGACCGTCGCCCGTGCCGTTGGCCACCCCGAGCAGCCGGGGCCGCCGCGGCCATGAGCCCACGTTCCGCAACGCGTCGAGGAACTCGGTGCGCAGCGGATCCTCGGCCGGTGCGCCCTCCACCGTGGAGATATGGCGCCACAGCAGCTGCCGGGCGGCGGGGCTGTTGATCTGCCGCGACAGCGCGGGAGTCGCGGTGAGGAAGTGCGCCAGCGCCTGGAGACCGATCGGGACCCAGGCGCCGCGGTGCGGCGTGTCGAACGAGAGATAGACCGCCGTCTGGTGATCGACGTTCTCGTGCTCCCGCTTGGCCAGGGCGTAGCGCGTGACCAGTCCGCCCATGCTGAACCCGCCGACCAGCAGCGGCGCGTTCCCCAGCCGCTCGGCGATCGCCCGCAGCACGGCCCTGGTGGCGACCTCGGCGTTGTCGAGGATCGAGGCGCTGCGGTTCTCGTAGCCGATCAGGACCAGGTCACGGCCGGTGCGGCGCAGCTCGCTGACGAACGCGAAATCCCTGCGTTCCAGCCCCTCCCAGAGCCCGTCCAGGCTGCTCGGGCCGGTCTCAAAACCGTCGGAGAGCAGCACGGGACGGGTCAGGTGGTTGTTCCCGTCGCCGTAACAGACCCACGCCCAGGGCGCGCAGACCGCGGTCTCCGCGCTGAACAGGGATCACTCTGACGTCCGAAGATCGATTCCGGCACGCTCACGGGGGATACGTCACCCGGTCGAGTGACGCGCCGTCCCGGGGCTACTGGCCCTTGGTCGCCTTCTTCTCGGCCGCGTCCTCGATGACCGCCTCGGCCACCTGCTGCATCGACATCCGCCGGTCCATCGACGTCTTCTGGATCCACCGGAACGCCGCGGGCTCCGAGAGTCCGTACTGCGTCTGCAGCACCGACTTCGCCCGGTCCACCAGCTTGCGCGTCTCCAGCCGCTGCGACAGATCCGCGACCTCGCGCTCCAGCGTCCGCAGCTCCGCGAAGCGCGACACCGCCATCTCGATGGCCGGCACCACGTCGCTCTTGCTGAACGGCTTCACCAGATACGCCATCGCCCCGGCGTCCCGGGCCCGCTCCACCAGGTCGCGCTGCGAGAACGCGGTGAGCATGAGGACGGGCGCGATGGACTCCTCCGCGATCTTCTCGGCGGCGGAGATCCCGTCCAGGACCGGCATCTTCACATCGAGGATGACCAGGTCCGGCCGGTGCTCCCGGGCCAGCTCCACGGCGCGCTCGCCGTCTCCGGCCTCACCGACGACCGAGTAGCCCTCTTCCTCAAGCATCTCTTTGAGGTCGAGGCGGATCAGGGCCTCGTCCTCTGCGATGACGACTCGCGTCGTCAGCGGCGGGACGTGCGACTTGTCGTCATCGTCTACGGGCTGGGGCGACTCGGGGGCGGTCACGGGGGCTCCTCGTTCCAGGCAGGGTGCTGCTCCCCATGAGCCTACCGAGCGGCACCCGCGTCTGCTGACCCGGTACACTTCTGCCATCGCCGGGCCGGGTTGGTGGAACGGTATACACGGAGGTCTCAAACACCTCTGCCCGAGAGGGCTTGCGGGTTCGAGTCCCGCACCCGGTACTGACCAGAAAGCGGATGTTCACGTTCTCGTGAACATCCGCTTTTTCGCACCCTGTGCGTTCGCCGCTTCACCCAGGGTGTTCCCATGAGGCGGCGCGCCTGCCCGCCTCCGCTACTTCGGGCTGTCGTCCTCGCCGATGTGGTGGACCCGGACCAGGTTCGTGGAGCCCGCGACCCCCGGCGGGGAACCGGCCGTGATCACGACGATGTCGCCCTTCGCGCAGCGGCCGATCCTGAGGAGCTGGTCGTCGACCTGGTCGACCATGGCGTCGGTGGAGTCGACGTGGGGGCCGAGGAAGGCTTCGACGCCCCAGGTGAGGGTGAGTTGAGCGCGGGTGGCGGGGTCGGGGGTGAAGGCGAGGAGCGAGATGGGTGAGCGATAGCGGGAGAGGCGTTTGACGGTGTCGCCGGACTGGGTGAAGGCGACGAGGAATTTCGCGCCGAGGAAGTCGCCCATTTCGGCGGCGGCGCGGGCGACGGCGCCGCCCTGAGTGCGAGGTTTGTTGTTCTCGGTGAGCGGGGGGAGACCTTTGGCGAGAATGTCCTCTTCCGCGGCTTCCACGATGCGGCTCATGGTTTTTACGGTGCCGATGGGGTATTTGCCGACGCTGGTTTCGCCGGAGAGCATGACGGCGTCGGTGCCGTCGATGACGGCGTTGGCGACGTCGGAGGCTTCGGCGCGGGTGGGGCGGGAGTTCTCGATCATCGAGTCGAGCATTTGAGTGGCGACGATGACCGGTTTGGCGTTGCGTCTGGCGAGTTTGATGGCGCGCTTCTGAACGATCGGGACTTGTTCGAGGGGCATTTCGACGCCGAGGTCGCCGCGGGCGACCATGATGCCGTCGAAGGCGGCGACGATGCCGGCGATGTTCTCGACGGCCTGGGGTTTTTCGATCTTGGCGATGACGGGGAGCCGTCGCCCCTCCTCGTCCATGACGCGGTGGACGTCGTGGATGTCGGAGCCGGTGCGTACGAAGGAGAGGGCGAGCGTGTCGGCGCCGGTACGCAGGGCCCAGCGGAGGTCTTCGATGTCCTTGCCGGAGAGGGCGGGCACGGAGACGGAGACGCCGGGGAGATTGAGCCCCTTGTGGTCGGAGACCACGCCGCCCTCGATGACGAGGGTGTGGACGCGGGGGCCTTCGACCGAGGTGACTTCGAGGGTGACCCTGCCGTCGTCGACGAGGACGCGTTCGCCGGAGGTGACGTCGCCGGCGAGTCCCGCGTAGGTGGTGGAGCAGGTGTGACGGTCGCCCTGGTGGGGTTCGGTGGTGATGGTGAATTCGTCGCCGCGTTCAAGGAGTACGGGGCCTTCGCGGAAGCGGCCGAGGCGGATCTTCGGGCCTTGAAGGTCGGCGAGGATGCCCACACTGCGGCCGGTTTCCTCGGCGGCTTTGCGTACGCGGTGGTAGCGCTCCTCGTGTTCGGCGTAGGTGCCGTGGCTGAGGTTGAGGCGGGCTACGTCCATTCCGGCTTCGACCAGGGCTTTGATCTGGTCGTACGAGTCGGTGGCTGGCCCCAGGGTGCAGACGATCTTCGCTCGGCGCATATATCGAGCCTAGAGCTTACCGATGGGTAGGTAATTGGTCCCGCATGACTACTCAACCACCTTCGCGTGAAAGGTTATTGACAAGTGTTGAATTGTGCGCGGGGGCGCTCCTTTGAGCGTTCAGCCGTTCAATTTGGGCGGGGTCATGATGAATCGCGCATTGACCTGGGCATGGACCCGCTGTCGCTGCGGTTCGAGGTCGAGCGCGGGCGCGTCGGTCTGCTCCGCCGCCCCGTACGCGGACCGGGCGCGCGGCGAGCCGGGTGCGGGCGGCATGCCGTAACCGGCGGTGCTCTCCGCCCCGAGGTCGGCCAGCTCGACCAGGGCGGCGAGGCGGGCGTCGAGCGCCTCGGCGTATTCGCGGGCGCGCTGGACGGCGTCCCGTACGGCTTGACGCCTGGCGGTGGCGTGGGCCGGGGAGTCGGGGCGCAGGGACCACCAGGGCCCGTCGACGCGGGTGAGTTCGTGGTCGGCGAGGCGGGTGGTGAGTTCACCGAGGGCGGTGAAGTCGGTGAGTTCGACGGTGAGGTGGACTCGGCCGTGGTAGGCCCGGACGCGCTCGCCACGGCCGTGTTTGGCGAGTTCTGGGGTGATGGAGAAGGATCCGGTCTCCAGCTTCTCGATGGCGTCGCCGTAGCCCTTGATCAGGGCGATGATCTGCGTGTTGCGCCGGGTGAGGTCGTCGAGGGCGGCCCGGCGGTCGGTGCCGCGGGCGGCGACGGTGACGGTGACGCGGGCGAGTTCGGGGTCGACTTCGAGTCGCGCTTCGCCCCGGACGGCGACGCGGGGCGCCTCGGGGGTGCCGTGGGCCGGGGTGGGGGCGGCGGAGTCGGTGG
>NZ_QQNA01000103.1:224-86426 GCF_003346515.1 Streptomyces corynorhini | reverse complement strand
GCGGTCAGCCGGCCGGCTCGTCGGGCCAGTAGAGCCGCATCGGGTTGTCGACCAGCAGTCGCCGCCGCTGGTCCGCGGTGACCGCGACCAGTGGCACGTGGTCGACGAGCAGACCGTCGTCGGGCATGTGGTCGGTGAGGTTGGGGTGCGGCCAGTCGGTGCCCCACAGCACGTCGTCGGGGAACTCCTCGACGACGCGGCGGGAGAAGGGCACCACGTCGGTGTACGCGTGGCGCTCACCGTCGAGGGCGGGTGGGCCGGTGACGCTCAGCCGCTCGGGGCAACTGACCTTCACCCACACGTCGTTGCGCTCGACGAAGCGCAGGAAGCGGCTGAATTCCGGGCCGTCGGGCGACGCGGTCACATCCGATCGTCCCATGTGGTCCACGACCAGGGGTGTCGGCAGCGTGGCGAAAAATCCCTCCAGCTCGGGCAGGTCGGCGCTCTCGAAGTAGAGGACGACGTGCCAGCCGAGGGGTGCGATGCGCTGGGCCACGGCGGCCAGTTCGTCCTGCGGCGCGGCGGTGACAAGCCGCTTCAGGAAGTTGAAGCGAACGCCGCGCACCCCCGCCTCGTGGAGGCGGCGCAGTTCGGCGTCCTCGATGTCCGGGCGGACGGTCGCGACGCCCCGGGCTCTGCCGCCGGAGGCGCGGACGGCGTCGAGCATGGCGCTGTTGTCCGCGCCGTGGCAGGTGGCCTGCACGATGACGTTGCGGCTGACGCCGAGCCGGTCGCGCAGCGCGAAGAGCTGGTCCTTCCCGCCGTCGCACGGGGTGTACTTCCGTTCGGGAGCGAACGGGAACCGGTCCTGGGGGCCGAACACATGGCAGTGGGTGTCGACGGCTCCTGGCGGAAGGGCGAAGACGGGCCGGGACGGGTTCGGGTACCAGTCCAGCCAGCCCGGGGTTTTGGGGGCGGGTGCGTTCATCGGAACTCCGGTCGTACGGGTGCGGGTGCGCGTGGTGCGGGTGCGGGTGCGAAAAGCGCGTGGTGCGGGGCGGGTACGCGGGTGTGGACGGCTGGGCACGCGCGGGTGGGCGCGGCTCAGTCGACGTACCTGAGGCCGGCGGCGCGGAGCGGCTCGCGCATCGCGTACATGTCGAGGCCGAGTTCCCCGGCCGCGAACCGCCGCCGCTTCTCCTCCTCGTTGGCCTCACGGGCGCGGGACGCCTCGGCGACCTCGCCGGCCTGGTCGGCCGGTACGACGACGACGCCGTCGGCGTCCGCGACCACCACGTCACCCGGCCGGACGAGCGCGTTGGCGCAGACGACCGGCACGTTGACCGAGCCGAGCGTCGCCTTGACGGTGCCCTTCGCGTTGACGGCCCGGCTGAAGACGGGGAAGTCCATCTCCCGCAGCTCGGCCACGTCACGGCAGCCGCCGTCGATGACCAGCCCCGCGCAGCCCTGGGCACGGACCGAGGTGGCCAGCAGTTCGCCGAAGAATCCGTCCTCGGACTCCGTGGTGCAGGCCGCCACCAGCACGTCGCCGGGCCTGAGCTGTTCGGCCGCCACGTGCAGCATCCAGTTGTCGCCGGGCTGGAGGAGCACGGTGACGGCGGTCCCGTGGAAGGCGGCGCCGGGGTACACGGGCCTGATGTAGGGGCGCATCAGTCCGGTGCGCCCCATGGCCTCGTGGATGGTGCTGACACCGAACGGCGCGAGCGCGTCGACATCCGGGCGGGAGGCCCTGGTGATGTTCCGGCGGACGATTCCGAGTGTGTTCATGATGCGTGGTGTTCCTTCGCTCCGGTCAGCGCTTCCGCTGCTTCAGCAGGGCGTCGAGGCGTGGGTAGACGGTGCGCGCGTTGTGTTCGCAGAGACCGGCCAGTGTGTCGCGGGACAGCCCCGCGGCCTCCACGTAACGGCGGGTGTCGTCGAAGTGGTGGCCGGTGTCCGGGTCGATGCCCCGGACGGCGCCGATCATCTCCGAGGCGAACAGGATGTTGCGGGCGGGTACGACATCGAGCAGCAGGTCGATGCCGGGCTGGTGGTAGACGCACGTGTCGAAGTAGACGTTGCCCAGCACGTACTCCTCGATCGGCGGCCTGCCCAGCGCCATCGCCAGCCCCCGGAAGCGCCCCCAGTGGTACGGGACCGCTCCCCCGCCGTGCGGGATGACCAGCCGCAGACCGGGGAAGTCGGCGAAGAGATCGCCCTGCACGAGCTGCATGAACGCCGTGGTGTCGGCGTTGAGGTAATGGGCTCCTGTGGTGTGGAACGCCGGGTTGTCGCTCGTACTGACGTGGACCATGGCCGGAATGTCGTACTCGACCATCTTCTCGTAGAGCGGGTACCACGAGCGGTCGGTCAGCGGTGGCGCCGTCCAGTGTCCGCCGGACGGGTCGGGGTTGAGGTTCACGGCGACGGCCCCGTACTCCTCGACGCAGCGGACCAGTTCCGGGACGCAGGTGGCCGGGTCGGTGCCGGGCGACTGGGGCAGCATGGCGGCTGGGGCGAAGCGGTCCGGGTACAGCGCGCAGACCCGGGCGACCAGTTCGTTGCAGAGAGCGGCCCAGCGGGCTGAGGTACGGAAGTCACCGATGTGGTGCGCCATGAAGGAGGCGCGCGGGGAGAAGACCGTCAGGTCGATGCCGCGTTCGTCCATCAGCCTCAGCTGATTGTCCTCGACGCTCCGGCGCAACTCCTCGTCGCTGATCCGCGGATCGGCGGGGTCGGCGTCGAGCGCGGGATCGGACAGTGCGGCGATCTGGCGGTCGCGCCACTGCGCCAGCGCCGGGGGCGCGGTGGTGTAGTGGCCGTGGCAGTCGATGATCATCGCTGCTCCTCCTGGGGCTTGTTCGTGTCGGGCGGGCTCGCGTTCGTGCGGGCTCGCGTTCGTGCGGGCTCGCGTTCGTGCGGGCTCGCGTTCGTGCGGGACTCGCGGTTCGTGCGTGACTCGCGGTTCGTGCGGGACTCGCGGTTCGTGCGGGACTCGCGGTTCGTGCGGGACTCGCGGTTCGTGTCGGAATCGCGCGGTGTTCGGGAATGGCGAGGTGTTGGGGAATCGCGCGGTGTTCGGGGTGCGGCCGGGTCAGCGGAGCCGGGGGTTCCAGGCGCCGCCGGGGATCAGCACGTCACCGGCCATGATCAGCCGTGCCGTGCGTACCAGGGCCGATCTCGTCACGCGTCGCGGTTCGTCCGGGCTCAGGCCGAGCGCCACGGTGAACTCGCCCGCGGGGTGTTCCACCGAGACGTTGACGTCGGTGCCGGGCGGTACGGCGGCCAGCGCGGCGGCGACCGTTCCGTCGAGCGCGCAGGCGGTGGCCGCGGTGACGGCGGCGAGCACGCCGATCGACTCGTGGCAGACGTGCGGGATGAAGCTGCGCGTGTTGATCGCGCCTCCGTGGGCCGGCGGCGAGACAAGCGTCATCTTGGGGTAGTTCTTCGAGGTCACGTCCCCGAGCCCCATCAGCTCACCGCAGACCAGCCGCAGCGCCTCCAGGCGCTCCTTCAGCTCGGTGTCGGCGTTCAGCGCGCCGACGGACTCGTGGCCGGTGCGCCCCAGGTCGGCCGCGTCGACGATCACGAGGGGCTGCCCGTTGTCGATGCAGGTGACGTCGACGGGGCCGATGCCCGGCGCCTCGACGCGGTCGCGGACGTTGCCGGTGGGCAGCAGGGCCGAGCACACGGAGCCCGCCGTGTCGAGGAAGCCGATGGTGACGGGGGCGGCGGTGCCGGGCACGCCGTCGATGGCGGTGTCGCCGTCGTACGCGACGTACCGGGCCCCTGTGCCTCCCGCCGAACCGTCGGCCGCTCCCCCGGCCGGTTCCTCGTCCGCTCCCCCGGCCGCTTCCTCGTCCGCTCCCGTGCCGCCGGGGGCCCCGGACAGCGGGGTACGGACGGTGATCTCGGCGACGAGTCCGGTGTTGAGGGTGAGAACGCGCGCCGTCGTCGTGTCGCCGTCCGGAACCAGCAGACCCGACTCGACGGCGAAGGGGACCACGGCCGCGAGCATGTTGCCGCAGTTCGCCGTGGTGTCCACGAGATCACTGTCGGGTTGCAGCTGTGCGAACCGGAACACGAGGTCGATGTCCCGGCGGTCGCCGGGACCGACGATGCCCGCCTTGCTCGTCAGCGGGTTCGCCCCGCCCAGTCCGTCGATCTGGCGCGGATCGGGCGAACCCATGGCCGCCAGGAGTACGGCGTCCCGCGCGGCGGGGTCCGTCGGCAGATCTGCGGCGCGGAAGAACGGGCCGCGCGAAGTACCGCCGCGCATGAACCGGCAGGGGACGGCGACCTGGTCGCCGTACGTCCGTGGCCCCGGGCGGGGATCGGGGGCGGCCTCGGCCGCCTTGGGCTGCGCCATTGCATTCCCTCCGTGCGATGTCGCTCGCCAACCTAACCGTCGACCAAATTGTTGACAATCCATTTGACGAAAAAGTTTCCGGCATTGTTCATGGTCGCCGTGCCGCCGGATAGACTGCCTCCTCGCGAGGCGTTGACGGTCGCCCGGTCGAGGAAGGCGGTAGGGGTGGGGCAGAAACAGGTCACCGGGCTGGAGGGCCGGAACGTGGTCGGCGCGGGGATCCGTGCGGCACTGGCCGCCGGAGACATGGTCCCCGGGCAGCGGCTCATCGAGCAGGAGCTGTCCGAGGCGTTCGGCGTGACACGCAGCGCGGCGCGCGAGGCGCTCCAGGACCTCGCCGCCGAGGGTCTCGTCGAGCTGGTCCCGCGCCGGGGTGCCCGGATCCGGGTGGTCCCGGTGGAGGAGGCCATCCAGATCACGGAGTGCCGCGCCTCGCTGGAGGGCCTGTGCGCCCGGCGGGCCGCCGAGCGGGCCACGGAGGCCCACCACGGGCGGCTGCTGGAGATCGGCGCGGCGATGCGCGCGGCGGTGGCGGGCGGGGAGCTGGACACCTACTCCGGGCTCAACCGGCGCCTCCACGACCTGGTCGCCGAGGTGGGTGCGCAGGAGGTGGCGAAGGCGCTGCTGGACCGGTTGAACGGGCAGATGGTCCGCTACCAGTTCCGGCTCGCCCTGCGGCCGGGACGCCCGACGCGGTCGCTGCCCCAGCATCTGGCGATCATCGACGCGATCGTGGCCGGTGACCCCGACGCGGCCGAAGCGGCGGCGAAGGCGCATCTCGCCAGCGTCATCGAGGAGTTGGGGGCCACTCCGGACCAGGGTCGGTAGTCCGGTCTCCGGCCGCCCGGAAGCCCTCGCCGCGGGCCGGCCGACACGGACCGTGGCCCGGCGGAGTCCCGCGCCGTGCGCCCGGCGCCCCCTCACCGGCCGGAGAGCCTGGGCCCGCCCCTACCGGAGGCGCTCCGGGCCGGGCGGATCCCGTGCCGCGGCCTGGTTAGGCTGTGGTCAGGCGGAAAGGGCAACTGATGGCGACACGGTCCACGGACACCGGAGCGGAGAGCGGACGGGCACGCAGCCCGCGCGGCCAGGGCGCGCGGCTGCGCCGGGAGATCGTCGCCGCGGTCCAGCATCTGCTCGCGGAGTGGGGCAGCGCCGACCAGCTGACCATGCGCGCGGTCGCCAAAGAGGTGGGCATCTCCGCTCCGAGCATCTACCTGCACTTCGCCGACAAGACCGATCTGGTGTGGGCGGCCCTGGCGGACAGATACGACGAGCTGGTCGCCCGGATGGCCGCCGCCGCCGAGGCCGCAGGACCCGCGGACGCCCGGAGCAGGCTGCGCGCGCGGGCGCACGCCTACTGCCTGTTCGCGATGGGCAACCCCGGCCACTACCGGCTCATGTTCGAGGTGCGGCAGCCGACGGTCGAACCGTCCAGGATCAGCGGCCACCCCGCCCGGCACATCTCGGCGGGTTTCCGCGTTGAACTTCACAGCTGCCAGGAGGCCGGATACGCGCTGTCCCTGCCGGTCGAGCAGGCGGCGCAGACCCTGTGGTCCGGGCTGCACGGCAGCGTGGCGCTCCATCACAGCCTCTACCACGACGAGTCGACGGAAGCCCTGACCCTGCTTCTGGCGGACGGGCTGGTCGACTCGCTGGTCACCGGCCCGCCCGGTGTCCCGCCACTCCCCCGCACGGCCCCCGCGGAGACCGAGGCCGCCCGGCTGATCCGGGACATCCTGTCGCCCTCGCGCCCCGGGGACCCGCGGCCGTAGAGCCGGCCGAGGCCCTTTCGGCCACATCGCCGTGTGCGCCTGATGCGCCTCCCCGAACACGCGGGAACGAGCGGATCCCCCCCATCCCCAGAGGCGGTTGCCGCCCCCTCCGGCCAGGAGTACAGTCTCGACTGAACTTAGTTAGGTTACTGGGGCAACTAATTCCCCGGTGCCTGACCCGCGTCGCCCCCAAGGGCTTGACGGAAGTGGACCCCCCATGCGGATTTCCATCGACTTCGACAAATGCTGTGGCGCCGGCCAGTGCGTCCTGGCCGCCCCCGAGGTCTTCGACCAGCGGGACGAGGACGGCATCGTGATCCTGCTCGACCCCCATCCGCCGGCCGATCAGTACGAGACGGTGCGGCAGGCCGAGGCCGTCTGCCCCGCCGCCGCCATCAAGGTGGAGCAGTGACGGCCGCAGCCCCCTCCCGGATCACCGTGGTCGGCGCCTCGGCGGCCGGTCTGAGCGTCGCGGAGGGACTGCGGCGCGAGGGCTACCCGGGCCGGCTGACGCTCATCGGTGAGGAAGCGCATCTCCCGTACGACCGGCCGCCGCTGTCCAAACAGCTGCTGTCGGGCCAGTGGGAGGCGGACCGGCTGCGACTGCGGGATTCCGCCGCCATCGAGGCCCTCGATCTGGATCTGCGGCTCGGCACCCGGGCCGCCGCCCTCGACACCGCCGCCGGCGAGGTCGCGCTCGCCGACGGCAGCCGTGTCGGCCATGACGCTCTCGTGGTGGCCACGGGCGCCCGCGCCCGCAGGCTGCCCGGGACCGAGGGGATCGGCGGGGTGCATGTCCTGCGCACCCTGGAGGACGCCTTCGCCCTGCGCGAGGACGTGGCCGCGAAGCCGCACCTGGTGGTCGTCGGCGGCGGTTTCGTCGGCGCCGAGGCCGCTGCCGTGGCCCGCGCACTGGGCTGCGAGGTCACCATGGTCACCGACACAGCCCAGCCCATGGGGGACGCGCTCGGCGACGATCTGGGAGCCATGCTTCGCGCCGTCCACACCGAGCACGGCGTGCGTGTGGAGACCGGCGTCCTGGTCGACCGGGTGCTCACGGCCGACGGGCGGGCCTCCGGGGTCCGTCTCGTCGACGGCCGCACCATCGCCGCGGACGCCGTTCTCGTCGGCATCGGCGCGCGGCCCAACGTGGAGTGGCTCGCCGGCAGCGGCGTCCCGGTCTCGGGCGGCGTGGTGTGCGACGCCACGCTCCACGCCGGATCCGGGGTCTGGGCGGCCGGCGACGTCGCCTCGTGGCCGGATCCGCGCACCGGTGAGCTGGTACGGGTGGAGCACCGCACGAACGCCGCCGAGCAGGGACTGGCCGTCGCCCGCAACATCCTGGCCGGGCCGGAGCGCGCCGCCCCCTTCGAGACGGTCCCGTACGTATGGACCGATCAGTACGACCTCAAGATCCAGATCTACGGCCGCACCCGCGACGCCGACGAGGTGCGGATCGTGGAGGGCGGCCTCGCCGAACGCAGGCTGATCGCCCTGTACGGCAGGAACGGCCGGGTCTGCGCCGCGGTCGGCGTCAACATGGTGCGGGCCCTGCGGGGTTACCGCCCGCAGGTGGCCGAGGCCGCCGAACTCAAGGAGAGGAGCACACCATGACCGAAGTTCAGGATCTCGGGGCCGGCGTGGTCGGCCTGGGCATGATCGGCGGCGGCGTGGCCGTCAGCCTGGCCCGGAGCGGACGTGTTCCGGCGGTCCACGACATCCGGGCGGACGCCTCGGCGAACCTGGCCGGTGTCCCGGACCCGCTGGCCTCCCCCGCCGAGGTGGCCCGGACCGCCGACGTGGTGATGGTCGCGGTCGTGAACGCGGACCAGGCGCGTGAGGTGATCGGCGGGGAGAACGGTCTGCTGTCGGCCGCGCGCCCGGGGCTGACCATCGTCCTGCTGGCCACCGTCGCCCTGCCGGTCGTCCACGAGCTGGGGGCCCTGTGCGCCCGGCACGACGTGGGCTTCCTCGACTGCGGGGTGACACCGGGCGACAAGGCCGCCGAGCACGGCATGGTCGCCATCCTCGGCGGAGAACAGACCACCGTGGACGCGGCGCGGCCCGTACTGGACGGCTGGGCCAAGAAGGTCGTGCACTGCGGCCCGCTCGGCGCCGGCATGGCCACCAAGATCGCCCGCAATGTCATCACCTACGGCAGCTGGCGCACCGTCTCCGAGGCCGCCGCGCTGGCCCGCGCCGCCGGGGTGGACCCGGCCCGGCTCGCCGAGGTCATCGACACCGCCGACCCCGAGGGCCGCACCCTGCTGCAACTGCTGCGTATGCACGGCCCCGGCGACGCCCTGCCCGACGCCGTCGGCCGGCAGATCGAGCCGCTGATGACCAAGGACCTCGACGCCGCACGCGACCTGGCCGCCGCGCTCGGCGTCGACGTCCCCCTGGTGGATGTCGTCCGCACCCGGGCCCGGCAGACGCTGGAGCTGGCCGAGCAGCCGCCCGCGGCCGGCGACGATCTGCACCGGTTCGGCCTGGACATGATGGACCAGGTCTACGGCCCCGGCTTCAGCACCGCGGTCCAGGGGGCCAACGATCCCTTCACCGACCAGACCGTCGACTACCTCTTCGCCCAGGTCTGGGGGCGCGAGGGCCTGTCCGTTCGCGACCGCCGGCTGCTCACCCTCGGCGTCGCCGCCACCGTCGGCCGGGCGGAGCTGATCCAGATCATCGCCAACGGCGGCCTGGTCAACGACGAGTTCACCCCCGACCAGCTGCGTGAGGCCGTACTCCATCTGGCCGTCTACACCGGCTGGTGCAAAGCCACAGCCACCCACGCGGGCATCACCGCCGCGATCGACGCGCACACCGCGGCGCAGCCCCCCACCGCGCAGGAGCAGAAATGACCGAGTCCCTCAGCAACCAGCCCGTCGGCGACCAGCCCCTCATCAGCCAGCCCGTCACCCGCGACCCGCTCAACCCCCTCGACCCGCCCGCCGAGTACACCCGGCTGCGCGAGGACCAGCCCATCGTCAAGGTGCGCTTCCCCAACGGCTCGGCCGGCTGGATGGTCACCCGCTTCGAAGAGGGCAGCCAGGTCTTCAGCGACCCGCGGCTGAGCGCGAGGCGTCCGCGCCACGACACGCCCGAGGGCGAGGTCGACGAGGCCGACGACAGCGCGCCGTTCGACGTGGGCTTCGTGATGATGGACGAACCCGAGCACGGCGCCTACCGTCGGCTGCTCACCGGCCGCTTCACACCGAAGGCCGTCCAGAACAAGTTGCAGCCGTACATCGACAAGATCGTGGACGACCACCTGGACGCCATCGCCGCCGGTCCGGAGACGTTCGACTTCGTCCAGGCCATGGCGCTGCCCATTCCGTGCCTGGTGATCTGCGAGCTGCTCGGCGTCCCCTACGAGGACCGCGACGGCTTCCACGAGGCCACGGTGGACCTGATGGACATGGGCAAGAGCCGCGAGGTGCGCGACAAGGGCGCCCACTGGCTGATCCGTTACATCACCGGCCTGGTCGCCGAGAAACGCCGTACCGGTGCCACCGACGGCATCCTCGCCGAACTCATCAACAAGGCCGACGGCGAGGACGCGATACTGAGCGAACGGCAGCTCATCGGCCTGGGCGTGCTGCTGCTGTTCGCCGGGCACGACACCACGGCCGCCATGATGGGCCTGTCCACACTCACCCTGCTCACGCATGACGAGCAGCGCGCGGAGCTGATGGAGCATCCGGAGAAGATGGGCACCGCGGTCGAGGAGCTGATGCGCTACCTGACCATCGTCCAGTTCGGCCTGGGCCGGGTGGCGAAGGAGGATCTGGAGATCGGCGGAGCGCAGATCAAGAAGGGCGAGCTGGTGGTGGTCGCGATGAACGCCGCCAACCGAGACCCCCGTGCCTTCCAGGACCCCGACACCCTGGACATCGACCGCAAGATGGCCCGGCACATGGGCTTCGGCTACGGCGTCCACGCGTGTCTCGGCCAGAACGTCGCACGGGCCGAGCTGAAGACCGTCCTGCCCAAGCTGTTCCAGCGCTTCCCGAACCTGCGGCTCGCCGGCTCCCTGGAGGAGGTCCCCATGGACTTCACCGGCACCAACTACGGCGTCCGCAAGCTCATGGTCACCCGCTGACCTTCCGTCGTCCGACGACTCGCCGGGCAGGACCGGGCTCCCCTGCCGGTCCTGCCCGGTCGGCGTTGGTCGACCCGGGGAGAGTCAGCCGCGCAGCGACGCGGCGGGTGTGCTCGGGTCCGTGGCCCCGTCCCGGCGGGCGCCGGAGCCGCGCGCGATGTGCCGGGCGTAGAGGACGGCGAAGATGGTCAGGAGCTGGCAGAGGACGACGAAGCCGACGACGAGCCAGGGGCCGCCGCTGACCGCGACGAGGGCGGTGGCGATGAACGGGGTCGTGCCGCCGAGCACCATGACGTTGAGTTCCCGGGACGCGGCGATCGCGGTGAACCGGTAGCGGGTCTCGAAGAGTTCGGCCAGGAAGGCGGACTGCGAGCCGAGCATGGCGCTCTGTCCCACGCCGTACGCCACGGCCATGGCCAGCACGACGAGGACCGGCTGCCTGGTGTCGAGCAGCAGGAAGAACGGCGGGATGTACAGCGCCGTGAAGACGGCTCCGCCGGCCAGTACGGGCATCCGGCCGATCCGGTCGGAGAGGAGCCCGAAGAGCGGGACGGTGAAGATGCTGGTGCCGGTGGCCGCGATGACACCCACGGTGGCCACCGTGGCGGACATGTCGAGTGTGTTCTTGATGTAGCTCAGCGAGAACGTGTTGACGAGGTAACCGGCCACGTTCAGTCCGGAGCCGCAGAGCAGCCCGATGACGAGCTGACGGGGGCTCTCGCGCAGCGCCTGTATCAGCGGGATCTTCCGCGGAGCGGCGGCGTCGCCCCGGCCCGCGGTCTTCTTCGCTGCGAGGAACTCGGGGGTCTCCTCGATCCTGCGGCGGATGAAGAGGGCCACGCCGAAGATGACGAAGCTCGCGAGGAACGGGACGCGCCAGGCCCAGCCGAGCAGGATGTCGCGCGGCACGGCGCCCAGGACGGCGAAGAACCCGGTCGACAGCACGAAGGCGAGCCCGACGGACGCCTGGGAGAACGAGGTGTAGAAGCCTCGGCGGTGTGCCGGTGTGTACTCCGACACCGCCGTGACCGCACCGGCGAACTCGGCTCCCGCGCCGAGCCCCTGGAGCATGCGGGTGAGGGCGAGCAGGATCGGTGCCCACACGCCGATCGTCTCGTACGTGGGGAGCAGTCCGACGGCGACAGTGGCCGCGCCCATCAGGCTGATGGTGAAGATCAGGACGGGCTTGCGGCCCACCCGGTCCCCGATGTGCGCGGCGAGCAGACCGCCGAGGGGCCGGACGAAGAAGGCCACGGCGAAGATGGCGAAGGAGGCGAGGGTGCCCGCGACCGTGGACTGGTCGGGGAAGAACAGGGGGCCGAACACCAGGGCCGAGGCGGCTCCGTAGAGCGCGAAGTCGTACCACTCGATGACCGTGCCGATGGAGCTGGCGATGACGACTCTTCTGGTGGCCCGCTTGTCGTACACGGGTGGAGAAGGCGGCTGCTGTGTCACGGTGACTCTTTTCTGGATCGCTGTCGCTGTTCGTCGTTGAAAGGCAGAGCGCGATGTGGGGCGGTGAGCACCTGGCCGGGGCCGCTCCCCGCGCACGCGCGGCGTGCGCGGGGAAGGACGGGCCGCCCGGCACGGCGCCGGGCGCCGGGCGGGGTACTGGGGAGAGGGAGGGCGGAACGGGCGGCGCGGGACAGGGTCCTCAGCGCGCGGCGACCGCCTGCCGGAGCGCGAGGAGCGCCTCGGGATCGGAGAGGGCCGAGCCGACGGCGACGCCCCGGCAGCCCGCGGCGAGGAACGAGGCGGCGTTCGAGGCGTCCACCCCGCCCGTCGCGACGAAGCGCGCCATGGGGAACGGGGCGAGGTGGGCCGCTATCCAGTCGGGGCCCAGCTGTTTCGCGGGGAACGCCTTGAGCCAGGTGTGGCCCGCCGCGAGGGCTCCGGCGATCTCGGTGGCGGTGGCCACGCCGGGCAGATGGGGCAGGCCGAGGCGTGCCGATCCGGCGACGACCTCGGGATGGAACCCGGGCGCCACGGTGAAGGCGGCGCCCAGGTCATGGACCGCGGTCAGCTGCTCGGCCGAGGTGACCGTACCGGCGCCGATCCGTTTTCCGAGGGGCGCTGCGGCGGCGATCGCCGCCCGCAGCGCGGGGAGCGCGTCGGGGGTCTGTACGGGGACCTCGACCAGTTCCACTCCGAAGTCCCAGGCCCGCTCGCACATCTCCACCGTCCGTTCCGGGGTGAGATTGCGGAAGATGCCCAGTACGGGGTTGCGTGCGAAGTGGTCCCGGAAGAATTCATCGGTTTCCACGGTCGTCTCCTCTCCAGCCGAGTCTTTGGGACACCTGCTGGGCGGCGCGGCGGAACTCCTCGATGTGGCCGCGGAGTTCCGTCAGCGGTGCCGCCGCGCTCAGCGCGGTGATCGAAATGCCATGGGTCGCCCTGCCCCGGGCGTCGAAGACGGGCAGGGCGACGCAGTTGATGTAGTCCTCGTGTTCGCCGTTGTCCTCGGCCCAGCCGCGGGAGCGGGTGAGGTCCAGTTCGGCTTCGAGGGTGGCCCGGTCGGTGACGGTGGTCGGGGTGTACCGCTCGTACGTCGCGTGGTCGAGGATGCGGGCGCGGGTGGCGTCGTCCTGGAAGGCGGTGATGACCTTGGCCACGCCCGCGGTGTGCGTCTGTGCGGGCAGCCCGATCCGGGAGCCCATGGCCACACTGCCGCGTCCGTCGATCTTGTCGACGTAGACGACCCCGTCCCCGACGAGTTCGCCGAGGTGGACGGTGTGTCCGTACCGTTCGCTCAGCTCCTGGAGGACCGGCCTGGCCAGCGAGCGGGCCTCGACCTGGTCGAGCGCGAGCTGGCCCAGCGCGATGAGCTGGAAGCCCATCGCGTAGCCGCCTTCGGGCAGCCGCCGGACGAACCCGCCTTCCTCCAGGGTCTGGAGCAGGCGCAGCGCGGTCGACTTGTGGACCCCGAGCCGCTCGGCGATCTCGCCCAGGGAACGGGGCCGCTGCGAGACGAACCCGATGATGTCAATGGCGCGCGCTACGGTCTGCGACACGGATGGCCTGCCCTTCGATCGGCGGTACGGACGTCGTACCGGTGTGCGGCGGACCATTCTCCAGCAGGGCCACGGCCTGGTGGGCGGGCGGCAGATCGGCGTGGTCGGAGGGGGACAGCAGCACCTGGGAGGCGGCGTAGTGGCCGAGCCGCAGCCGGGTCTCCTGGTCCCGGCCGTCGAGCAGTCCGCTGAGCCAGCCCGCGGCGAAGGCGTCCCCCGCGCCGACGGCGTCGACGACCTCCACCTTGCGCGCAGGTGCGCGGAAGACGCCGTCGGGGGTGAAGGCGACCGCCTCGACCGCCGCGTCCTTGACGAGGAGGTGGGCCGGTTCGGGCAGCAGGTCGCGTACGCTCCGCGCGTCGGAGGTCCCCCACAGCTCCTGGGCCTCGTCCCGGCCGACGAAGACGATGTCGCTGTGCCGGGCCAGGTCGAGGAGTTCCGCCGGGCCCCGGCCGGGGCCCCACAGGACGGGGCGGTGGTTGACGTCGAAGCTGACCGGGGCCGGTCCCAGCGGGCGGTCGCGGACCAGGTGTCGTACGAGGTCCAGGCCCTGCCCGGAGATCGCCGCGGTGATGCCGGAGAGGTGGGTGACGCGTGCCGGTCTGGTGCGCCAGGCGGCGACGTCACCGGTGTGCATCGCGGTCGCCGCCGAGCCGCTGCGGTAGTAGAAGACCTGGGTGCCCTCGTCGCTCGGGTGCTTGAAGTAGACGGCGGTGGGACGGTGCGCGTCGCGCCGTACGAGCCCCACGTCGACGCCCTGGTCGCGCAGTGTGCCGGTGATCAGCTCGCCGAACGGGTCGGCGCCCACGGCGCCCGCCCAGGCCGTGGTGTGGCCGAGCCGGGCCATGAGGGCCGCGACGTTCGACTCGGCGCCGCCCGGCCGCAGTACGAAGGTGTTGTCGGTGGTCAGCCCGCCGCCGTGGCGCGGGGTGACCATCACCATGGTCTCGCCGACGGCGAGCAGGTCGAGCGGGGCCGGGGCGGCCGGGTCCGCTGCGAGGGTGCCTGCCGCCGGGACGCCTGCTGCCGGGACGCCTGCTGCCAGGGCTCCTGTTGTCGGGATCGCCGCCGCGGGAATGTCCGCGGCGGGAATGTCCTCGGCGGGAATGTCCTCGGGGGCGTCCGAAGCGGGGGTGCCGGTCATGACAGCACACCGCCCCTGAGCGTGTTCCTCGGTGGGACCCCGTCGAGGAACCGGAGGAGGTTGTCGACGACCTCGGCGGCCCTTTCCTGGTAGGTGTTGTCGGCCGTGGCCGAGTAGTGGGGGGTCATGATGACGTTGTCCAGCTCCGTGAACGGGTGGGGCGAGGGCGGGGCGGTGCCGCTGGTGGCCTGGGTGGTCCATACGTCGAGGGCGGCGGAGGCGATCGTCCCGTCCCGCAGCGCGGTGTAGAGGGCGGCCTCGTCGACGACGGCTCCCCTGCCGACGTTGACCAGCGTGCCGCTCGCGCCCAGCCGCCGGAGCCGGGCCGCGTCGACGAGGCCGCGGGTCTCGTCGGTCAGGGGGCAGGCCACCACCAGGACGTCGCAGGCTTCGATCATCTCGTCCAGCGCGGCCATGCCGTCGCTCCACGCCAGGTCGGGGTCCGTGGTGTCGCGGTGGCGCGCGGAGCGCCGTACCCCGATCGGCACCATGCCCACGGCGCGGGAGAGCCGGGCGATGGCCCGGCCGATGTGTCCCAGGCCGATGATGCCGACGACGGTGCCGGGCAGGGTGGCGAACAGGGGCGCCGTGGGGTCGCTCATCCGGGTGCGCCAGCGGCCCTGCCGCAGCTCCGCGTCGCGCCAGAGCAGGTGGCGGCGGGCCGCGAGAGTGACCATCAGGACGTGTTCCGCGATGGAGCGGCCGTGGCCGTGGGCGTTGGCGACCGTGACGGAGGCGGGCAGTGCGCCGAGCGCCACGTGGTCGGTGCCCGCGGCGGTGACCTGGAGGAAGGCGAAGCCGGGTCCGGCCGCGCGGGCGCACTCCTCGTCGAAGTGGACCCCGACGTAGGCGTCGGCCCGGCCGATGCCTTCGAGGAGCCGGGCCCGGTCGCCGAACGGGACAGCGGTCAACTCGACCGCCCGGTGGGCCAGTTCGGCGCTGTCGCGCAGGTGCGGCCAGATGTTCTCGTCGGAGACGACGACGCGCATGTCTCAGCCCCCGTCCGGCCGGTAGGCGCTGTTGTCGATGTACATGCGGTTCCAGACCGGGGTGACGACCAGTTCGTTGACGCAGACGTGGCGCGGCAGCGCGGTCACGGCGGCGACGACGTCCGCGACGTCCTCCGGGACGAGCATGCGGGCGATCTCCTCGGGCGGCGGCGGGACGGGCCGGGTGCGCAGGATCGGCGTGTCCACCTCCCCGGGACACAGCTGGGTCGCCCGTACCCCGTGGCGCCCCTCCTGGTCGTTCAGCGTCTCGACCAGCGAGCCCAGCGCCGTCTTGCTCGCGCTGTAGGCGGCTCCGGCCGCGGACATGTAGTGCCGGCCGGCCCAGGAGGACACGACGACGATCTGGCCGAAGCCCGCCGCCCGGAATCCGGGGAGGACCGCGAGCACGCAGCGCACCACCGCGTTGAGGTTGGTGTCGACGACCCGGTCGAAGTCTCCGCCGGTCAGCTCGGCCCACCAGCGGTTGGGCACGTTGGTGCCGGCCGAGCAGACCAGCACCTCCAGTGGTCCCGCGCCGTCCGCCGCGGCGCGGTGGGCCGCCGAGACCGAGTCCTCGTCCGTCACGTCGACCGGTACGGGCACGGCCAGGCCGCCCGCCCCGGTGATCTCCGCGACGGTCTCGGCCAGCAGCGCCTCGCGCCGACCGGAGACGGCGACGCGGTAGCCGTCGCGCGCGAGACGCAGCGCCGTGGCGCGGCCGATGCCGCTGCCGCCGCCGATGACCCAGGCGCCCCGGGGCGCGGGGGCTCCGCCCGTACCCGCCCGGCCCAGGTCCGTGGTGTCCCTGGGCGTGGTGTCCGTACGTGTGGTGTCCGTCATGCGTTCCCCTGCTCCCGCTCTCCGGAGGTGTGACCCGGCTCGATCAGTACTTTCACACTGCCCTCGCCGCCGCCCGCGGCGGCGAACGCGTCGGCCGCCTCGTCGAGCGGGTAGGTGCGCGTGGGAAGGGCGGACAGGCCCAGCTCGTCCGTCTCGATGAGGCCGACCGCCGTGCCGAAGTCCTCGCGGGTGTACACCCGGGTGCCGATCAGCCGGTGTTCGGCGAAGTTGACCGTACGCAGGTCCACCGGCGGCGGTGTCTTGTAGACGCCGACGACGACGATGGTGCCCTGGATCCTGGCCGCCTCGGTGAGCTGGAGCGCGACCGACGGATGCCCCGCCGAGTCGAAGACGAGGTCGGCGCCCTCACCCCGGGTGCGTGCGCGGATCAGCGCCGGGGTGTCCGCTCCGGCGGGCAGGGTGGCGAACCCGTACCGTTCGGCGATCTCACGCCGCCAGGCGTTGGGCTCGACGATCAGGACGTCCCCGGCGCCGCCGCGCCGGGCGACCAGCGCGGTGAACAGCCCGATCGGACCCGCGCCGAAGACCACGACGGTGGCGCCCGCGGTCAGTCCCGAGCGGGACACCGCGTGCACGGCCACGGCCAGCGGTTCGGCGAGCGCGGCCCGTGCGGGCGGGACCGCCGGGGCCACCGGGTGGACGGCGGCGGCGCGTACGGAGACGTATCCGGCGAGACCGCCGGGCTCGTCCACGCCGTACAGGCCGAGCGCGACGCACACATGGGCGTTGCCGGACGCGCAGGCGCGGCACGGCGGCACGGTGCCCCGGTCGGCGCAGGCGATCAGCGGCCGTACGGCGACCTGGCTGCCCACCGGCGGGGCGTCCGCCGCGTCGGCCGCCGCGACCGTACCGACGAACTCGTGCCCGAGGATCACCCCGGGCTCGGCACGGGCGTGCTGGCCGCGCAGGATCGCCAGGTCCGAGCCGCACACCCCGACCCGGGAGACCCGGACCAGTACCCGGCCCGGCAGGACGGACGGGACCGGCACCTCGTGCTCGTCGAGCCGGCCGGGCCCGGCCCACTTCACGGCGCGCATCGTGCCACCGCGCCGGTCCGTGCCACCACCCGGGTGGGTGCCACCGCCCGGCCGCGTGCCGGTGCCGGATCCCGCGTCCGGCCCCGTTCGCGATCCGGCGTCCACGCCCGGCCCGCTGTCCGATCCGGTGTCCAAAACGTCCTCCTGGTTGCACATATTGCAATGCGTGAGCGGTATGTGCAAAACATAGGTCGCCCGGGTTTAAGGTGTCAACGGTCCGGACGGGTACGCCGACCGGAGAGAGGACAGATCCGTGGAGATCATCAACGTCGAGGCACGACACGTCGCCCGGTCGATGTGGGGCAACTTCTGGCAGCAGCAGAAGAGCGTCAGGGGGCCGAGCCCGATGAACGGATTCGCCCGCCGCGGGGACGGCTGGTCCTGGTACACCTGGCCGCAGGGCATCATCGTCGTACGGGTCACACTCGCCGACGGGACCACCGGCCTCGGCTACTCCGAGGACGGCATCGGGGCGGCGACCCTCATGGTCAACGAGCACCTCGGACGCATCGCCACCGGACTCGACGCGCGGGCGACCGAGCAGATCTGGGAACAGCTGTACCGCTCGTCCATCGTGTACGGCCGCAAGGGCGCCGCGATCGAGGCGATCAGCGCCATCGACATCGCGATCTGGGACGCGGTGGGCAAGACGCTGGGGCGGCCCGTCTACCAACTGCTGGGCGGCGAGCACGGCAGGGGGGTACGCGCGTACGCCAGCAAGGTGCAGCCCGACGACGACCTGGCCGAAGTCCGGCGCATGGCACGGGACTACGCCGACCGGGGCTACCCGGGCGTCAAGGCCAACTGGCCGTACGGTCCGGCCGACGGGCGTCGCGGCCTCCTCGCCAACCTCCGTCATATCGAGGCCGTACGCGACGAGTTGGACGACCACATCGAGCTGATGAGCGACGCCTACATGGGGTGGGACCGGGCCTTCGCCGTCGAGATGCTGCGCGGCCTGTCGGGTCTCGGGCTGCGCTGGGTCGAGGAGCCGCTCATCCCGGACGACGTGGCGGGCCACGCGATGCTCCGCGACCTGGGGCTGGTGCCCATCGCGACCGGCGAGCACGAGTTCACCCGGTACGGCTTCCAGCACCTCATCGACGCCGGAGCCGCGGACGTCCTGCAGCCGGACGTGCACCGGGTCGGCGGCATCACCGAACTGCGGCGGGTGTGCCAGATGGCGTCGGGCGCCGGTCTCGACGTCATCCCGCACGTGTACTCAGCGGCCACCTTGCACGTCGTGCTGTCCCAGCCCGGCTGCACCTGGATCGAGCACCTCACCAACCCGTCCTACTGGGGACAGGACCAGAGGGTGGATCCGCTGTTCCTCGGCGAGCCCGAAGTGATCGACGGACGACCGCGGTTGCCGACGGAGCCCGGCATCGGGCTGCGGATCAACGAGAAGGCCATGCCGGAGCTGGCCGACTGGGCGTAGCCGGGAACGGCGGGCGAGGGCCGGGGTCGGGGGCCGGGCGCGCCCGGNNCGGGGCCGGGGTCCCGGGGCCGGGCGCGCCCGGGGCGGGCAGGCGCCGGTCGGCCTGCCCACCCCGGGAGCGCGCGGCCCAGGGAGCGCGGCCCCGGGAGCGCGCGGACGCGCGGAATCAGGGCGGAATCAGGGAATGATCAGGGCGTGATCAGGGCGTGATCAGGACCTTGAGGGCTTCGCGCTGGTCCATCGCCCGGTAGCCTTCCGGCGTCCGGTCGAGGGAGACGGTCCGGTCGAAGACGCGGCCGGGATCGACGGTGCCGTCCAGGACGGCGGGCAGCAGTTGGTCGATGTAGGCGCGTACCGGGGCCGGTCCGCCGGTGAGCGTGACGTTCGGGCCGAACAGGGAGCCGAACCCGACGGGGGCCTCGTCGTACTGCGGGACGCCGACCCGGCTGATCACACCGCCCGGACGTACCGCGCCGACGGCCATCTCGTAGGCCGGCAGGTGGCCGACGGCCTCCAGCACGGCGCGGGTTCCCTGGCCGCCGGTCAGGTCGCGGACCTTGGCGATGCCCTCCTCGCCGCGCTCGGCGACCACGTCGGTGGCGCCGAAGAACCGGCCCAGATCGGTGCGGCTCTTGTGACGCCCCATGAGAATGATCCGCTCGGCGCCGAGCTGCCTGGCCGAGAGGACGGCGAGCAGACCGACGGCGCCGTCACCGACGACGGTGACGCTGTCCCCCGGCCGGACGCGGGCCTGATGGGCCGCGTGGTAGCCGGTGCCGTAGACATCGGCCAGGGTCAGCAGCGACGGCAGCAGCGCGGAGTCCACGTCCTTGGGGAGCTTGACCAGGGTGCCCTGGGCCTGCGGGACGCGGACGGCCTCGGCCTGGGCGCCGCCGACGCCCGCGGCGAAGAAGCCTCCCTTCGGGCAGGAGGTCTGCAGGCCCTCGCGGCAGTAGTCGCAGGTGTTGTCGGCGAAGGCGAACGGGGAGACCACCAGGTCGCCGCGGTGCAGACCGGACACCTCCGAGCCGAGTTCCTCGACCACGCCGATGAACTCGTGGCCCATCGGCGCGGGCCCGTCGGCGGCGGACAGGCTGTGATACGGGTGCAGGTCGCTGCCGCAGACGCAGGAGCGCACGACCCGCACCACCGCGTCGGTGGGCTGCTCGATCACCGGGTCGGGGGCGTCCTGGACCCGTACGTCGCCGGCTTGGTGCATGAACGTTGCCCGCATGGGAGACATCTCGCTTTCTCGATGATCAGGGGAGGGGGTGCGGCCGGTGCGCCACCGACGAACGGCGGGGCGGGCGCGCGACCGGGCCGGGGATCCGGCCCGGCGGGTCAGTGGCTCCGGGTGCGTGGCCCGCCGTACTGGTCGGCGGTCACCTTCTCCAGCCAGGTGGTCTCCGGCCGGTCGTCACCCGGGCCCTCCCACAGGGCCAGGTGCTGCGTGAAGCGCTCCGGTGTCGCGCCGTGCCAGTGCTCCTCGCCGGGCGGGCAGGTCACCGTCTCCCCTGGCCGGGCCTCGACGACCGTGCCGTCCCGGGTGCCGATCAGCGCGACGCCCTCCACGACGTGCAGGGTCTGCCCCACGGCGTGGTGGTGCCACGCGGTGTGCGCTCCCGGAGCGAACCGGACCATGTTGGCGCGGAGCCGGGAAGGCTCCTGGCCCGCCTGGATCACGTCGAACCACACGTCCCCCGTGAACCATTCGGCGGGGGCCTTGGTGGTGGGCCCAGGCTTGACGAACTCCATCGGTGTCCTTACTTCTTCGAGATACGTTCGTGGCGCGGGCGACGTCTCCGTGCCCCGGTAATCCGTGTCCCGGGAACAGGTGCCCCCGGAACGGGTTTCGGGAACGGGTGCCCCGCGACGGGTGCCGGTTCGCGGACGCGTCCGCCTTTTCCGATGATGTGCCGCGGTCCGCCGGTCCCACCCGTGGAATTGGGCCGACCGGCGCAGCGTGTTCCAGGTTCGCACCCGTGTGCGGGCCCGCACAGGGGAGAATTCCCTCCCGGGAGGGAAACATCCTGGGAGAGAACTCTCCCCCTCAGCACCCCGGCCCCCGGTGCGAGACTGGGCGGCATGAGCCCCGACGCACACCTCAACGAGCTGGGTGAGTTCCTCAAGGCCCGCCGGGCCGAACTCGGCACCCGCGCCGTCGGCCTGCCCGACGGCGCGGGACCGCGCCGGGTCCCGGGGCTGCGCCGGGAGGAGGTCGCCGGGCTCGCCGCGATCTCGACCGACTACTACACCCGTCTCGAACAGGGCCGTATCCAGGGCTCCGCGCCCGTCCTGGAGGCCCTCGCCCGGGTGCTGCACCTCGACGACGACCAGCGCGACTATCTTTTCGGGCTCGCCGGAAAAGAGACCGCGCGGCCCCGGCGCCGGTCACGGCAGAAGGTCCAGCCGCAACTGCGGCGTCTTATGGACGATCTCACCGCGACCCCCGCCGTCGTCATGGGCCGGCGTATGGATGTTATCGCCTGGAATTCCCTCGCCGCCGCACTCGTCACTGATTTCGCGAGAATTCCGGAGAAGCACCGCAATTACACGCGCATTCTCTTCACCGATCCGGCCATGCGCACTCTTTACGCGGATTGGGAGACCGTGGCCCGCACCAGCGTCGCCCAGTTGCGCATGGAGGCGGCCAAGTATCCCGACGATCCCCGGCTGACCGCGCTCGTCGGTGAACTGTCGGTCCAGGACCCGGACTTCCGCGCCTGGTGGGCCGCCCATCAGGTCGCCGCCCTGCGCGTCGGGACCAAGACCCTCCACCATCCGGTCGCGGGCGAGCTGATCCTGGACTGGGACACCCTCACCGCCAGTACGGACCCCGACCAGCAACTCGTCGTCTGGACCGCCGAGGTCGGCTCCCCGACCCATGACGGGCTGCGCGTCCTCGCCTCCTGGGCCGCCGACCGGCACCTCTCCGGCCGGCCGGTGGACTGAGCGGCGCCCCGTCCCGGGCACGGCCCGCTGCCGCGTGAGGGTTCGTCAGCATACTGGCGGACCCTTTGTGATTTGTCGCTGTTTTATCCGTGATTCTCCCGCACCCCGCTCGGCAAGGGTTTCGAATCGGGCCTGCCGCGTGCCCGATTCCGGGTCTGCGAATGCCCGGATCCACGGCCCGGTGCGGTTTCCGGGCCTGTCGGCACGGCCGTGTCCCGCCGGCCGGACCGCACAGGACCGGAGCGAGAACGCCAGCGGAAACCTGAGCAAAGAGTATGCCTGATCACGTATACGTGTTCACGGTCGAGCATTACTATCGGCATATTCCTCAGCCGGTACGACAGCAGGCAAAGGACGAAGTTTTCCCATGCATGAGAAAGAAAACGCTATCGCCGTCGTCGGAATGTCCGGCCGGTTCGCCGGTGCGCCCGACGCGGACAGTCTGTGGACACTCATGATGGAGCGCGGCGAGTCCGTCCGCCCCGTCCCCGCCGACCGCTGGGACGCCACGCGCCCCCTCGACCCCGGCAAAGACGTGCAGGCCGTCGGCGGCTTCCTCGACGGAGTCGACCAGTTCGACGCGGGCTTCTTCGGGATCTCCCCGAGGGAGGCGGCCGAGATGGACCCGCAGCAGCGCTTACTCCTCGAAGCCGCCTGGCGTGCCGTGGAGGACGCGGGACAGCGCCCGGCGGACCTCGAAGGCTCCAGGACCGGCGTCTACATCGGGGCGTCGTGGCACGACTACGAGATCCTCCGCAAGGAACGCGGCGCCGCGCCCACCCAGCACAGCATCGTGGGCGGCGCCCTGGACGTCCTCTCCGCCCGGATCAGCTACTTCCTGCGGCTGCGCGGCCCGAGTCTCACCGTCGAGACGGGCTGCTCCTCCTCCCTCGTCGCCCTGCACCTGGCCGTACAGGCGCTGCGCCAGGGCGAGATCACCGGCGCGATCGTCGGCGCGGCCAACCTGATACTCGCGCCCGACGTCTCCGTCGGGCTCACCCACTTCGGCGGCCTCTCCCCCGACGGCCGCTGCTCCGCGTTCGCCGCCGCCGCCAACGGCTTCGTCCGGGGCGAGGGCGTGGCCGCCGTCTGTCTCAAGCCCCTGGAACGCGCGCTGGAGGACGGGGACCGGATCCACGGGGTCGTCCTGGGTACGGCGGTGAACAACGACGGCGGGGGCGACAGCCTGGTCACGCCCGACACGCACGCCCAGGAGGAGTTGCTGCGCGGCCTCTACGGGGACGCTCCCGGCGCCGTCCCCGTCGACTCCGTCGCCTACATCGAGGCCCACGGCACGGGCACCAGGCGCGGCGATCCGGCGGAGGCCGCCGCGATCGGCCGGGCCGTGGGCAGGCACCGGACCCGCGGGCCCGTCCCGATCGGCTCGGTCAAGACGAACATCGGGCATCTGGAGGCCGCCGCGGGCATGGGCGCGCTGTTCAAGGTGCTCCTCGCCCTGCGGCACCGGGTCGTACCGCCGAGCCTGCACGCCGAGGAGCTGAACCCGGACATCTCCTTCGACGATCTCCATGTGCGGGTGCTGCGCGAGCCGCTCGAACTGCCGCGTACCGGACCCGTCCGGCTCGGGGTCAGCTCCTTCGGCTGGGGCGGCACCAACGCCCATGTGGTGGTGGCCGCGCCGCCCGAGGCGACGGACGGGCCCGCGTCCGCCGGGGCCGGGACGGCCGACGCGCGGCCGGCCACCGGGCTCCCCGCCTTCGTGCCGCTGTCCGCCCAGTCGCCCCCGGTCCTCGCCGAGCGCGCCGCGCAGTTCCTGGAGCGGCTGCCGGAGAGCGGAGCGGCCGTCCAGGAGCTGGCCGGGACGCTTGCCTGGCGCCGTGGGCAGTTCCCGGTGCGGGCGGCGCTGCTCGCCGGCACGCCCGAGACGCTGGCCGCCGCGCTCACCGAGGTGTCGCGGCGTCCCGAGGACGGCGAGCACGCCGCCGTGGTGACGGGACGCGCCGTCGAGCGGGGGCGTACCGCGTTCGTCTTTCCCGGGCAGGGCTCGCAGTGGAACGGCATGGGGCAGGACCTGTACCGGGAGAGCCCGTTGTTCGCCGGGGTGGTGGAGCGCTGTGCCGACGCGCTGCGTCCGCATCTGACGTGGGATCCGCTGGACGTCTTCACGGGGAAGTCCGGGGACGAGTGGCTGGAGCGCGTCGACATGCTCCAGCCGGTCCTGTGGGCGATGTCCGTGGGACTCGCCGAACTGTGGCGGGCCTCCGGGGTGGAGCCGGACGTGGTCATCGGGCACAGCCAGGGCGAGATCGCCGCCGCCACGCTCGCCGGGATCCTGTCGTACGAGGACGCGGCGCTGGTGGTGGCGCGGCGCAGCGCGGTCGTCCGCAGGACCTGCGGGCGCGGCCGGATGCTGGCGGTGGATCTCGACCGCGACGCGGCCCTGGCGGCCGTCGGCCCGTACGGGGGCAGGATCGCGCTGGCCGCGCACAACGGGCCGACCTCCTGCGTCCTGTCCGGGGACACCGACGCCGTCCTCGCGCTGAGGGACTCGCTAGAGGCGGAGGGGACGTACTGCCGGCTCGTCCAGGTCGACTACGCCTCGCACAGTCCGCAGATGGCGGAGCTGCGCGACGACCTGCTGGTCGAGCTGGCGCCGGCGGCTCCCGGTCCCGGGAGCGTCGAGCTGTTCTCGACGGTACGGGGGGAGCCGCTGGACGGCCGGGTCATGGACGCCGCCTACTGGGTGGAGAACCTGTGCGGTTCCGTGCTGTTCGCCGATTCCCTGACCCGGTCGCTGGACCAGGGTGTCAGCCATGTGGTGGAGATCAGTCCGCATCCGGTGCTGACCCCGGCCGCCGAGCAGCTGATCGCCGAACACGGCCGGTCCGCCGCCGCGTTGACGACCCTGCGGCGGGGCGAGGGCGGGCCCGACGCGTTCGCCCGCGCCCTCGCGCGCGGCTATGTGGCGGGGCTCGAACCCTTCGGCGGCCTGCCCCGGTGCGCGCCCCTCCCGCTGCCGGCGCATCCGATGCGGCCGGAGCGCCACTGGCTCCCCGACGGCGCGGTGTCGGGTTCGCGTTCGGGGGCGCCGCGCGGGCTGGACGTCACCCTCGCCCCCTCGCCGGGCGAGCGGGACGTGTGGCACGGCACCACGGAGCTGGCGGTCGCCGACCTGCCGTGGCTCGCCGACCACCGGGTGCACGACACCGCCGTGCTGCCCGGTACCGCGACGCTGACACTGGCGATGAACACCGCGCGGGCCAGGACCGGCGGCGCGCCGCGCGCCCTGCGCGACATCACGCTGAGCGCGGCGGTCGCCTTCGGGGAGGGCCCCGAGCGGCTGGCCGTCGAGTGGCGTGACGACATCGGCGAGGGCGGCAGCTTCCGGCTCCTGTCGCTGCCCCGGGGCGGCGACGCGTGGAGCGGGCACGCCACGGCACGCGCCGACTACCGGGACGACGCCGCGGCCCTGCCGGTCCTGCCCGGGTGGCTCGACACGGCTCCGGCGGCGGAGCCGGGGCCGTTCTACGAGGCATGTGCCCGGCGAGGGCTCGGCTACGGGCCCGCGTTCCGCTGTGTGCGCGCGCTGTACCGGGGACCCGACGGGCGTGAGGCGGTGGGCGAGGCGGTGCTCGACGCGGCGCTGTCGCCGGGCGCGCGGCGCTACGCGCTGCACCCGGCGCTGTGGGACGGCGCCCTGCAGGTCTCGCTCGCGCTGTTCGAGGGGGAGAGCGCGGACACCGCGCTGGTGCCCACCGCGATACGCCGGATCCGGGTGCCGGAGCGCCCCGACGGGCCGCCGGTCGACCGGGTGTGGTCCCACGCCGTCCGGCACGAGGACGGCACCGTGGACGTACATGTCTTCGACGCCGAGCGCCGCCCGGTGCTGACCATGGAGGGGCTGCGGCTGGAGGCGCTGAGCGCGGGCGGCGCCCGCGACGCGACGGACGCGGCCCGGCTGCACCGGCTGCGGTGGACCGAGGTGACCGAACCGCCCGGCAGCGGCGGTGCGCCGCTCGGGCCGTGGCTCGTCTGCGGCGACCCCGCCGACCCGGGCGGCCTCGTGGAGGCGCTCGCCGACGCGCTGAGCGCCGAGGGCGCCGAGGTGACCCGGGTCCCTCCGGGAGCGGAGCACGGCGCGCTCGGCTCCGTGACCGAGGCCGCGGGCGTCGTCTTCGCCGCGCCCCCCGCCGAAGCGGGCCTCGCGGCCCAGCAGTCGGGTCTCGGCGCGCTCACCGAGGTCGTCCGTGCCTGCACCGCCTCGGCGGGGGCGCCCCGGCTGACCGTGGTCACGCCCCTGGGGCAGGCGGCCGCGGCCGGGGACCGCCCCGATCCCGGGGCCGCGCTCTACTGGGGCTACGCCCGGGTACTGCGGCGCGAGCACGGGGAGTTGGAGCCGCGCGTCGTCGACGTGGATCCGGCCGGTAGCGGCTGGGCCGCGGCCTGCGCCGCCGAGATCCTCGGCACAAGCCGCGAGGACCAGGTCGCGCTGCGCGGGACGGCCCGGCTGGCCGCCCGGCTCACCCGGGCGGGCGGCTTCACGGAACCGGAGACCGCGCGCCCGCCCCTGCGCGCCGCGCGTCTGCCGTTCCGGGTCGCCAGCACCCTGCCGGGCCGGTGGGAGGGCGTGACGTGCCTGCCGCTGGCCGGCCGGCCGCCGGGCCCCGGCGAGATCGAGGTCGAGGTCGGCGCCGCCGCGCTCAACTTCATCGACGTGATGAAGGCGCTCGGCACCTACCCCGACCCGACGGGCAGCGCCCGGCTGCTGGGCGGTGAGTGCGCGGGCCGGATCGTCTCCGTCGGCCCCGAGGTGACCGGCCTGCGTCCCGGGGACCGCGTGGTGGCCTGTGCGTTCGGCTCCCTCGCCAGCCATGTGACGGTGCGCGCCGAGCACGCGCGGCCGGTGCCCGGGGGCCTCGGGGACGCGGAGGCGGCGGCCCTGCCGCTCGCGATGGCCACCGCGTGGTACGGGCTCGCCGAACTCGGCCGCCTGGAGCGGGACGAGACCGTCCTGATCCACTCGGCCGCCGGTGGCGTCGGGCTCGCCGCCGTACAGGTCGCCCGGCTGCTCGGGGCCCGGGTCGTCGCCACCGCCGGGAGCGAGGCCAAGCGCCGCTTCCTGACCGGCCTCGGCGTCACCGAGGTGTTCGACTCCCGGGACCTCGGCTGGGTGTCACAGGTGCGCGCGGCCACGGGCGGGCGCGGCGTGGACGTCGTGCTCAACTCCCTGACCGGGGCCGCCATCGAGGCCGGTCTCGACTCGCTCGCCGAGGACGGGCGCTTCGTCGAACTGGGCAAGAAGGACATCCACGGCGGCCACCGGATCTCCCTGGACGCCTTCCGCAAGGGCGTCAGCTTCTCCGCCGTGGACCTGGCCGGTCTGATGGACCGCAGGCCGCGGCGGTTCGCCCGGATATTCGCCGACGTCTGGGAGCACGTCGCGGAGGGCCGGCTCACGCCGCTGCCCGTGCGGACCCTGCCCTTCGCCGAGGCGGCGACCGCGCTGCGCGAGATGTCCCACGGCGACCACATCGGCAAGTTCGTCCTCACCGAACCGCACACCGTCGCGGAGGTGGCGCCCGTAGCGCTGCCGGACGGCCGCTTCCGGGCCGACGCGACCTATCTGGTGACCGGCGGGCTGGGGGCGCTCGGGCTGTCCCTCGCGGAGTTCCTCGCCGCGCGGGGAGCGGGCGCGCTCGCCCTCCTGGGCCGGTCGGCCCCCACTGAGGACGCCGAGCGGCGGCTGGCGGCGCTGCGGGCGGACGGCGTACGCGTCGAGGCCCTGCGGTGCGATGTCGGCGACGCGCGGGCCCTGGGCGGGGCGCTGGAGCGGATACGCGAGGAGATGCCGCCGCTGCGGGGCGTCTTCCACGCGGCGGGGGTCCTCGCGGACGCCACGATCGACACCATGACCCCGTCCGCGACCGCCACCGTCCTGACGCCCAAGGCCCTGGGCTCCCGCAACCTGGACGCGCTGACCGCGGACGACACGCTCGACCTGTTCGTGCTGTTCTCCTCCGCCGCCGCGCTGGTCGGCAACGCCGGGCAGGCCGCGTACGCCGCCGCCAACGCCTACCTCGACGCCCTGGCCGAGTCGCGCCGCGAGCGGGGCCTGCCCGCCCTGAGCGTGCAGTGGGGGCCGTTCACCGGCATCGGGCTGGCGGCTTCGGACGAGCGGCGCGGCGCCCGGCTCACGGAACGCGGCATGGGCGGTTTCCCCGCGCACGAGGCGTGGCCGGCGCTGACCCGGATGCTGGAGCGCGACGAGCCGGTCGTCGGGTACGTACCCCTCGACCCGGAGCAGTGGTTCGACGCCTACCCGGACACCGCCGCGCTGCCGAGCTGGCAGCTGCTGCGCGCGGCGGCCCGCGACGGCGCCGGGGCCGCGCCGCGCGACGGGCTGCGCGAGCGTCTGCTCGCGGCTGACCGGGACGCCAGGGCCGGGATCGGCGAGGAGGCGGTGCGCGAGCTGGCGGGCCGGGTCCTGCGGCTGCCGCCCGAACGCGTCGGTCCCGAGACGCCGTTCAAGACGCTCGGCCTGGACTCGCTGATGAGCCTGGAGCTGCGCAACCGGCTGGAGGCCGCGTTCGGCACCACGCTGTCCCCGACCCTGCTGTGGACCCACGGCAATGTGCGCGCGCTGGCCGGGGCGCTGGTCGAGGACCTGGTGGCCACGCCACCGTCCACCGGCTGACCGGCCCTGACCGGGCGGGCCGCGACGTTGTGCGGCCCGCCCGGCTCCCCCGCCTTCTTCACCGGCCGCTCCGGCGCCTCCCGCTGCCGGCCGACCGTACCGGCTTGCCCCACGAGGAGAAGAAATGTCCGATCCCATCAGTCTGCCGCTGACCGCCCATCAGCGGGACATCTGGGCCGCGAGCGCCCTCGACGAGAGCCATCCGCAGTTCAACTGCGTCGTGCACGAGCGCCTCACGGGACGGGTGGACGTCCCCGCCCTGCGGGCGTGTCTGGCCCGCGCGGTACGGCGCAACGACGCGTTCTCCCTGTCGTTCGACGCGCGTGACGAGGTCCCCCACCAGTGGCGGGACCCCGAGGTCGGCCCGGCTCCCGACCATGCCCTCGTCTCCCTCGTGGACCTGAGCGACGAGGCCGATCCGCGCGCCGCGTGCGCCGCCTGGGTCGAGCGGACGATGGCCCGCCCGTTCCCGCTGCGCCGGGGCAGGATGTTCGAGATCTCGCTGCTCAGGGAGGGGCCAGGTGCCGTACACCTGGTCGTCAAGGCCCATCACATCGTCACCGACGGCTATGGCGTCTTCCTCTTCACCGAGCAGGTCTTCGAGGACTACGCGCGGGTGAAGGCGGGCGGAGCCCCGTCGGCCGCGGCCGCCCCCTCCTACACGGACTTCATCGGCGAGGAGGCCCGCTACACGGCGTCGCCGCGATTCCGGCAGGACCAGGAGTTCCATCGCCGGGCGCACGCCGATGTGGTGCCCGCCCTGTTCACCCGCGGCGCGGTGCAGGCCGGCCCGGCGACCGGCCGGCACTCCTTCACCGTCGACAGCGACCTCGTCCGGCGCCTGCGCGAACAGCAGCGGCTGGTCTTCCCCGTCGTGGCGGCGGCGTTCGCCACCTATCTCGGCCGGGTCCACCGCACCCGTGAGGTGGTTCTCGGGATCCCCCTGCTCAACCGCAGGACCGTGCGGGAGCTGGCGACCGTCGGTCACTTCGCCAATATCCTCCCCCTGCGGGTGGGGACCCCCGCCACGGCGACGATGCGCGAGGTCGGCGAGGCCGTCGAGACCGGCAGCGAGGAGCTGCGGCACCACGAGCGGCTCGCACTCGGCGACGTGCTGCGGACGCTGCCGCGCGGCAGCGGCGGCGCACCGCGGCTGTTCGACGTGACGCTGTCCTACCTGCCGATGCCGCCCAGCCCCGACGTCGCCGGACTGGCCCGCGAGACCAGGGGTTCGGCGCCCGCGCACGCGCAGGACGCCATCGCCGTCCACGTCCTGCACATCCGGGGCACCGACGAGGTGCGGATCACCCTCACCTACGGCCGTGACGTCCTCGACGAGGACTTTCCCGTCGGGGCGCTGGCCGGTCACATCACCGCCCTGATCCGGGGCGCGGTCGAGGAGCCCGACCGGCCGATCGGGACGCTGCCCATGCTGGACGCGGCCGAGCGCCGGAACCTGGAGAGCGCCGCGCGCGGCCCCCGGGTGCCCTACGCCGACGGGCGGACCCTGCACAGCCTGTTCGAGGAGCAGGCCGCGCGGACACCGGACCGGCCCGCGGTGCTCTCGGCGGCCGCGACCGGTGCGCCCGGCGACGGCCCGCCCGGCGACGCCTCCCTGACGTTCGGGGCGCTCGACGCGGCGGCGAACCAGGTCGCCCACGCGCTGCGGGCGGCCGGGGTCGGCCCCGACGACCGGGTCGCCGTCCTGCTGGAGCGCGGGCCGCTGACGCTCGTGGCCGTCCTGGGGGTACTCAAGGCCGGAGGCGCCTACGTACCGGTCGATCCGGGCTATCCGGCCGCGCGGATCGCCTTCGTCCTGGAGGACAGCCGCGCCAAGGTCGTCCTGGTGGGCGGTCCTGACGCGCCCGGCGCCGCGGGCGCGGAGGCCGCCGCAGGCGCGGAGGCGGCGGGAAGCGCCCCAGTGCCCTCGGGCGCCGGCCTGCCGTCCGGTACGCGGGTGTTGCGCGTCGCCGATCTGCTGCACGGGCCGGACACACCGCCGGAGTCCACCGCCACCTCGCGCGATCTCGCCTACGTCATCTACACCTCGGGCTCGACCGGCAGGCCCAAGGGCGTCATGGTCGAACACCACTCCGTCGTCAACCGGCTGGCCTGGATGCAGCGCGCCCACCCGATCGGCGCGGACGACGTGATCCTGCACAAGACGCCCATCGCGTTCGACGTCTCGGTGTGGGAGCTGTTCTGGTGGGCCCTCGAAGGCGCCGCGGTCGCGCCCGCCCCGGTCGGCGCCGAGAAGGACCCCGGGGCGCTGGCGCGCACCATCGCCGAACGGCGGGTGACCGTCGCGCACTTCGTCCCCTCGATGTTCGGCCCGTTCCTCGATCTGCTGGAGGAGTCACCGCGGACGCTCGCCGACGTCCGCTCGCTGCGCTACGTCTTCTGCAGCGGTGAGGCCCTGCCGCCCTCCCGCGTCGACCAGTTCAACCGGATCTTCGGCGGGGCGGGCGAGGAGCGGCCCGCCCCGCGGCTGGTGAACCTCTACGGGCCGACGGAGGCGACTGTCGACGTCTCCTCGTACGTCTGCCCGGCCGATCCCGCACACCCGGTGCGGCGGGTGCCGATCGGCCGGCCGATCGACAACACCGACCTGTACGTGCTCGGCGAACTCCAGGACGAGCCACAGCCGTTCGGGGTGCCCGGCGAGCTGTGTGTCGCCGGAGCGGGCGTCGCCCGCGGCTACCTCGACCGCCCCGAGCTGACGCGCGAGCGGTTCACCCCCTACCCGTCGGCCCCCGGCGGCCGCCTCTACCGCACCGGCGACCTCGCCCGGGTGCTGGCCGACGGCACGATCGAGTACCTCGGCCGGATCGACGGGCAGGTGAAGATCCGCGGCAACCGGATCGAACTCGGCGAGGTGGAGCACCATCTGTCGACCGCACCCGGTGTGCGCGGCGCCGTCGTGGACAGCACCACGTCGGCACAGGGCACCCGGCTCGTCGGCTACTACGTCGCGGACGAACCGGCCGAGGACGGCGCGCTGCGCGCCCATCTCGCCCGCCACCTGCCGGAGTTCATGATCCCGGCGCGGCTGGTGCGCATCGACCGCGTTCCGCTCACCCCCAACGGCAAGGCCGACCGCCGCGCCCTGCCCGCACCCGGGAGCGCGGACGCCGCGTCCGGGACACCGGCCGCCGCCCCGCGCGACGCGACCGAGGCGGCGCTGGTCGCCGTCTGGTCCGAGGTGCTGGGACAGGAGGGCGTCGGCATCCACGACGACTACTACGCGCTCGGCGGCGACTCCCTCCTGACCATCAGGATCCAGGCCCGCGCGGCCCGGCTGGGCGTCCATTTCACCCCGAACGACCTGGTACAGCACCCGACCGTGGCGGCCCTGGCCGCCCGCTGCTCCGAAGGGCCGCGCGAGCAGGGCCCCGACCTCGCGCCGTTCGCGCTGGTCTCCGAGGAGGCGCGGGAGAAGCTGCTGCGGTCGGGGGACGTCGAGGACGCGTTCCCGCTGACCCGGCTCCAGCTCGGGCTGATCTATCACAGCGCGGCCACCGAGGGAACGGCCCTGTACCACGACGTCTTCCACTACTCCTTCCGGCTGCCCTGGTCCGAATCCTCCTTCCGGCGTGCCTTCGACCGGCTGGTCGCCCGGCACCCGGCGCTGCGCTCCTCGATCGACCTCGGCGGGCACGGCGAACCGCTGCAGGTCGTCCACCGGCGGATCACGGGAGGGCTGGTCGTCGTCGACCAGCGCGACAGCCCGGTGGCGGAGGCGGACGCGGTCATCGACACGTACATCGAGCAACAGCGCTACCGGGACTACGACGTGTCGGCCGCGCCGCTCTGCGACTTCCGTGTCCACGTCCGCGAGCACACCGTCGAGCTGGTGCTCAGCTTCCACCACGCGCTCCTCGACGGCGGCAGTGTGGCGAGCCTGCTGCGGGAGCTGCTGGAGGAGCATCTGCGCACCGAGGACGAGGAGGCGCGGGCGGTCCCCGCGGACCCGCCGCCCTCCCCCGCCCACCATGTCCTCGCCGAGCGCACGGCGTTGGGGTCCGAGGACGACCGCCGGTACTGGAAGGAGCGGCTGGACGGCGCGCGCGGGGCACACCTCGACGGCTTCCGGGCCGCCGCGCCGGTGAGCGGGCCGGCCGGTTTCGTCACCCACCGGGCCACCCTGCCCGCGGGGCTGGAACACCGGGTCGGCGCCTTCTCGCGCGCCCACTCCGTACCGGTGAAGTCCGTGCTCTTCGCGGCGCACTGCCTGACGCTGCGGCTGTTCTCCGGGCAGCACGACCTGACCACGGGACTGCTCACGCACGGCCGTCCCGAACGCGCCGAAGGGGACCGCACCGCCGGTCTGTTCGTCAACACCATCCCCGTCCGGATGAACGACGAGGACGGCAGCTGGCTCGACGTGGTCCGCGAGGCCCACCGTGCGGAGCGGCTCGGCCATCCGCACCGCCATTACCCGCTCAGCGCCGTCCAGGAGGACTCACCGGACGGACCGGCCGTGCGGACCGCGTTCAACTACGTCAACTTCCACATCCTCGCGCCGGTCCTCGACCGCCCCGACGTCGAGCTGCTGTCGGTACGTACCTTCGAGGAGACCGATTTCCAGCTCCTCGTCAACGCCGTGACCGACCCGGGGGACGGCACTCTGTGGCTGCGCGTCGACGGCGACGGCCGGACGTTCACCGCCGAGCAGGCCGAACTGGTCGCCCTCGCCTACACCGCGATCCTCACGCGTCTGCTGGACCACCCGCGGGACCCCGCCGATCTCGGCTTCCTCGCCACCACAGGTCCGCTCGCCACCACCGGGCCCCGCGCCGCCAGGCGTGCTCCCCACCCCACCGGGACCGGCACCCCGCAGACGCCCGGGGCACCCGGGGCCGCCGTGGACGTCGTACGCCTCTTCGCCGGGCAGGCGGCCCGTACCCCGGACGCCGTCGCGCTGGTCCAGGGGACCGCGCGCTGGAGCTACCGGGAACTCGACCGGGCCGCCGACCGGATCGCCCGGCGGCTCCTCGGCCTCGGCGCGGGGCCCGGGACCCGCGTCGGCATCGCCATGGACCGCGCGCCCGAGACGGTGGCGGTGATCCTGGCGGTCGCCAGGGCAGGCGCCGCCTGCGTGCCGCTGGACACCGGATACCCGGCGGAGCGCATCGCGGCGATGCTGGAGCAGGCGCGGCCGGTACGGGTCGTCGCGCACCGCGCCCACGCCCATCTGGTCGACGACCAGGACGTCCTGCTGCTCGCGGAGGAGCTGGTGGCCCAGGACGGCCGCGACACGTCCGCCGCGGCGCCCCGCGCCGGGGCCGCCCTGCCAGGAGCGGATCCGCGGAGCACCGCGTACCTCCTGTTCACCTCCGGCTCCACGGGGCGGCCCAAGGGCGTGGTCATGCCCCACCGGTCGCTCGCCAACATGGTGTCCTGGCAGAACCGCAGGCCCAGCGGCGCGGCCGGAGGCACCACGGTGGCCTACGCGCCGCTCAGCTTCGACGTCTCGTTCCAGGAGATCTTCTCCACGCTCTGCTCCGGCGGCACCCTCGTCCTCGCCACCGAGGCCGAACGGCGCGACATGCCGGCCCTGCTGCGCCTCCTCGATCTGCACGGCGTCGAGCGGATCTTCCTGCCCTACGTCGCGCTCCAGCAGCTCGCCGAGGCCGCCTGCGCGCTCGGCCCGGTGCCCCGCAGGCTCAGGACGCTGATCTCCTCCGGAGAGCAGCTGCGCGTGAGCGAGGAGATCCGCCGGCTGTGCTCCCTGCTGCCGGGCGCCGTCCTGGAGAACCAGTACGGGCCCACCGAGTCGCACGTCGTCACCAGCTTCACCATGACCGGCGACCCGGCCGCCTTCCCGCCGCTGCCGCCGATCGGCACCCCCGTCGACGGCACGGAGGTCCAGGTGCTCGACGAGGCGATGCGGCCGGTCCCGGTCGGTGTCACGGGCCAGATCCACCTGGGCGGCGTCTGCCTGGCCGACGGCTACACCGGGCGGCCCGAGCTGACCGCGGAGCGGTTCGTCCCGCATCCGGCCGACGGCGACCGGCGGCTGTACCGGACCGGCGACCTCGGCTACGTCCTGCCGGGCGGCGACATCGTCTACGCCGGGCGCGCCGACAGCCAGGTCAAGATCCGCGGGTACCGGGTCGAGCCGGCCGAGGTGGAACTCGCCCTCGCCCGGCACGCCGCGCACGACTCCGGCATCCGCGAGGTCGCCGTCGTGGACCGGCGGCGCGGTACGGACTCCTTCCTCGCCGCGTTCCTCGTGGGCGACCGGGAGCGGACCGACCTCGGGCAGCTCAGGGACCGGCTGCGCGCCAGCCTGCCGGAGTACCTGATCCCCACCCACTACCAGTGGCTGCCCGCCCTGCCGCTCACGCCCAGCGGCAAACGGGACGACGCCGCGCTGCGCGGCGCCGATCTGACGACGGTGGCCCCCCGGGCGGGCCGCGCGGCGCGTGACGCGTACGAGCGGTCCCTGGTGGAGATCTTCGCCGAACTGCTGGACATCCCCGAACCGGGCGTGCACGACAGCCTCTTCGAACTGGGCGGCACCTCGATCACCGCCATGCGGCTCGTCATGCTGATCGAACAGCGCTTCGGCGTCCGGCTGCCGCTCTCCGACTTCGTCGCGGCCCCCACCGCCGCCGCCATCGCGGAGCGCCTGCGCTCCACGGCGTCGGCGCCGGACTCCCCCGGGGTGCTGGTGCCCTTCCGCGAGGAGGGCGAGCGCCCGCCGGTCTTCTTCGTCCATCCGCTGGGCGGCAATGTGCTCTGCTATCTGACGCTGGCCCGGCACCTCCCCGACGACCAGCCCTTCTACGGGATCCAGGCGGCCGGGTTCGTACCGGGCGCCGAGCCCGACCGGTCGATCCCGGACATGGCGGCGGCGTACGTCGAGGCCGTCCGGCGGATACGGCCCGACGGGCCCTACATCATCGGCGGCTGGTCCTTCGGCGGCTTCGTGGCCTTCGAGATGGCCCGCCTGCTGCGGCAGGCAGGACACGAGGTACGGCCGCCGATCCTGCTCGACACGGTCGCGCTCAGCCCGGACGCGCCGCGCGACCTGAGCGACGCGACCCTGTTCCACTTCTTCTTCTGGGAACTCCTCTGGGCGGACAGCGGCAGCGACACCCCCGTCGAGGCGCTGTCCCGCGAAGTCGGTTCCGAGGAGGAGGTGTTCAGGCGCGCGGCCGAGGTCGCCGAACGGAACGGGATCCTCCCGCCGGGCGACTCGCACGAAGCGGTCCGCCGCCTGTACGCCGTGTTCCAGGCGAACTACCAGGCACTGATGGACGAGCGCGGCGAGGTCACCGACCTGGACCTCACCCTGCTGCACGCCCGGGGCGAACTGCCGGACGTGCTCAGGCCCCTGCACGACGGGGCGGGCTCCCTGCACGGCGACCCCACGAACGGCTGGCGGACCAGGACGACCGGGGAGATCGAGGTCATCGACGTCCCCGGCGACCATCTGCAGATCGTGGAGGAGCCCTATGTGAAGTACGTGGCGGAGCGGATCACCCAGTTGGTGACGGCGAGCCTGCCGAGCACCGGAGACGGAACCCGAGGAAAGCGATGACGACCGACATGAACAGCGGAAGCGGAACGAGCGGTACACCCCGTACGAAAGCGATCGTCGTGGGCGCCGGAATCGGCGGCCTCGCGGCGGCCGTCGCCCTGCGGTGCGTGGGCGTCGAGGTCGAGGTCCACGAGCGGGCGGGCGAACTGCGCGCGGCGGGTACCGCCCTGTCCGTCATGAGCAACTCCATCACGGCGCTGGCCACCCTCGGCATCGACCTGCGGCTGGCGGAGCGCGGCCGGGTCATCGAGACCGCCGAGCTGATGACGAGCACGGGCGGCCGGATCAAGACGATGCCCTACCGGGAACTCTCCGACCGGCTGGGCGCCCCCAGCGTGTGCGTCTCGCGCGGCGAGCTGCAGGCCGCCCTGCTGGAGGCGGCCGGGGACTGCCCGGTGCACCTGGGCTCCGCCGCCACGGGATACGACATCGAGGAGAACGGAGTGCGGGTCCGGTTCGCCGACGGGAAGGAGGCCCGCGCCGACCTGCTCATCGGCGCCGACGGCATCCACTCGGCGATCCGCGGGCAGCTGGCGGGACCGGAGCCGCTGCGGGAGGCCGGCTACCTCTGCTGGCTCGCCGTCACCCCGTTCGAACATCCGCTGCTGACACCGGGGTTCAACGGCCACTACTGGGGCCGGGGGCAGCGCTTCGGACTGCACGACATCGGCCAGGGCCGCGCCTACTGGTGGGGTACGCGCAACATGTCCGCCGATTCCGCCCGCGCCTGGAAGGGCGAAGGGGACGACATCGCCCGTGCCTTCGACGGCTGGGCGGAGGTGGTCGGCGAGGTGATCAGGGCCACTCCCGAGGAGGCCATCCACGCGGTCCCCGCGCAGGACCGGCCGTTCCTGGAGCGGTGGGGCGAGGGCCCGGTGACGCTGCTGGGGGACGCGGCGCACCCCATGCTGACCGCCCTGGCCCAGGGGGGCAGCACGGCGATCGAGGACGCCGTGGTCCTGGCGCACAGCTGCGCGGCGGCGTCCGACCCGGCGAGCGGGCTGCGCGCCTACGAGGAGGCCAGGCGCGAGCGCACCAAGTGGCTGGTCGACAACTCCTACTCCCTCAGCAAGAACGAACAGGAGGACCGGCCGCTGGTGATGGCGGTGCGCAACACCCTGATGCGGTACGCCCCGACGTCCCTGTTGATGCGCCCCTTCGAGAAGGCGATGACGTACACGTCTCCCGACTTCGGCACGGACAAGGCGGCTCCCGCGCAGCTGTGACCGGCCCGCCCGCGAGAGGCTCGCCCGAAGCCTGTCGCCGCTCCGTCCCCGCGCCGATACTGGGGCGATGGAGACCATGGTGTTCATGACGCTGCCCGGACTGGTCATCGCGCTGACGGTGGTGGCCTTCGTGGACCAGCTTCTGCTGCGCGCCGGGCGGGCCGGGATGCTGCCCTGGCGCAATCCGGCCCGCCAGGGGCAGATCTCGGCGACCGGCTTCGAGCAGCTGCACGCCACCTTCTCGCCGGGCAAACAGAGCGAGTTGAAGGAGCGGCAGTCGGCGCTGCTGCTCCGTGACGACGAGGAGGACGGCGCCCCGCCGCACCGGACCACGGTGGATCTGGACGGCGGCAGGGCGGTCGTACGGATGCCGAACGCGCGCTGAGGGCTGGTCCGCCAGGGATCGACGGACCAGCCCTCAGGGCCTGTCCACGCCGCGTCCCGCGCGCCTGCGCCGGTACGCGGCGACCGCCACCACGACGGCCACCGCTCCCGCCGCGCCGGACCACACCACCGGGTTCGCGTAGAGCGGGGCGGGGGCGGCGTCGAGCGGGATGGCCGCGGTGTCGTTCCCGGGGGTGCGGTCGTAGGGGTTGTGCGTGCGGATGGTGCCGCGCGCGCCGGGGACCTGCCGGTCGATGCGGATGTGGAAGTCGATGGCGGTGACGCCCCCTTCGTGGCGTACCTCGCCGAAGCTGTCGAAGCCGATGGCGCAGACGAAGGCCCCGCCGGGCTTCTCGGGCCGCGCGCACGCCCAGCTGCCGCCGGAGTCCTCGAAGGTGTACGGGATGGAGGTGACGGTGGTGCCCTCCGGGGGGATCACCTCGAAGCCGCCCATCAGCTCGGGGTCCATCGCCGCGACGTCCCGCAGCCGTCCGGGGCCGTGGTCGCGCACGCCGAGCCGTACCTTCACCGTGGTGCCGACCCGGCCCCGGACCGTCGCCGTGACCGGCTCGTAGTCGGCCTGCACGGTGGTGTCGAGGCGGATCTCGGCGCTGTCGTGCGTGAGGCCGCGGTCGGCGGTGGCGGTCAGCGGCAGCGGGGCGTCCGTGCCGCGCGCGGTGTGGCCTTCGGGTTTCCGGGGATCGGACGACCAGGTGTAGGAGAGCGAGCCCGTCAGCTTCCCGGCCGCGGCGGCGAAGCCGATCGGGGCGGCGGTGCGGTACGCGGAGCCCGGTGCGGCCTTCGTGGCGAACAGGCACCAGGCCGAGGTGAAGCCGGTGTCGAAGTGACAGTTGCGGGGGCGCGACGTCAGGACACCGCCCTCGGTGGTGAGGTGCAGGGCGACGCCCCGTTCCGCGGTGAAGCGGCTGTGGTTGGCGAACCTGGGCGACAGGGCCACGGGCGTGCCCGGCTCGGCTCCCTCGACCGTCTTCTCGTCCTCGCCCTCGGGCGTGCGCAGCGTGGGGCCGCCCACGGTCATGCGGGTGGTGCCGGTGACCGTGGGCGCGTTGTCGGCGGTGACGGTGTACGTCACCGTCCCGCTGTCGCCCGGCTCGACGCCGTCCACACCGCGCAGGATGAAGGGTGTGTTGGACTCGCCGTCGCCGTTCTGCACGTCGCCGTAGACGCAGGTGAACACCACCGACTTTCCTGTGCAGTTCCCGCCACCGCCCTTCTCCGGCCGGGCGACGCCCTCAAGGCCCGAGGCGTCCACGACGACGCGGACGCCTCGGGCCGGTCCGTCGGCACTGGCCTCGACGGCGACGGGTATGACGAAGTCGCTGTTCAGGGCCTCGGCGCCCTCGTCCGCGTGGTAGAGGATGAAGTCCGCCGGGGCTTCGAGCCGCAACGCGACCTCGCCGGAGCCGTCGGCCGCCGCGGGCGCCGAGGCGGTGGCCAGGAGGACGGCGAGACTCGCCGCCAGCGCGGCCGGGCGGCCGGTGATCCGTATCGGTCCACGGGTGCGTAGGCGTCGGAGCATGTGCCCCATGTCAGCAGGAGACGGCGGCTGTGACAAACAGGCGGCTGCGCACAGCCCGTTTTCCGGCCGCCGCCTACCGGCGTTGCCACTCCTGGGCCAGCAGTTCGTAGGAGCGCACCCGCTCGGCGTGGCCGTGGGTGATGGTGGTGATGAGCAACTCGTCCGCTGCGGTGGCTTCCTGGAGCTGTTCGAGCTGGTCGGCCACGCGGCCGGGTGATCCGACGAACTGCGTGTCGACGCGGTCCGCGACCAGTTCGCGGTCCGCGTCGCTCCACTCCTGGGCGCGGGCCTGTTCGGGGGTGGGGAACTCGATGGCGCCCTCGGCGGTGCGGATGCTGCGGACCCAGGGGCCGTAGCCGGTGGCGAGTTCGCGGGCGGTCTCGTCGTCCTCGGCGACGACGACATCGGCGGAGACACTGACGTAGGGCCGGTCGAGCGCCTCCGAGGGCTTGAACGCGGCGCGGTACCCCTCGGTGGCCTCCAGTACGGTGGCCGGGCTGACGTGGTAGTTCGCGGCGAAGCGCAGGCCGTTGCGGCCCGCGACGTCGGCGCTCTGCCCGCCGCTGCTGCCCAGGATCCACACGTGCAGGTCGGCGCCCTCGCCGGGGACGACGTGCGCCTCGACGCCGTCCGCGGACCGGTACGTCCCGCGCAGCAGCGCGAGGATGTCGTCGATCTGCTCACCGTAGTCCTGTGCCTGCGCTTCCGGCTGGCGCAGCAGTTGTTGCTGGAGGGCGATCCGGGGTGAGCCGAGCAGCCGCTCGAAGGCGAACCTCGGCGGGATCAGCAGCCCGTTGGGGGCCCGTCCGTCGACGACGGGGACGGTGGCCGGAGCGGACTTGCCCGTGGGTGCGGTGGGACGGCCGCCCGAGCGGCCGAGTCCGAGGTCGAGCCGTCCCGGGTGCAGGGCGTCGATCAGGCCGAACTCCTCCACGGTGGACAGGGCGGTGCGGTGGCCGAGCTGAACGGCGCCGGAGCCGATCCTGATCGTCGTGGTCGCGGAGGCGGTCAGGGCCAGCACGACGGCCGGTGAGGTGCCGGCGACCCCGGGGTTGAGGTGGTGTTCGGCGAACCAGTAGCGGCTGTAGCCGAAGCGTTCGGTTTGCTGGGCCAGGTCGATGGTGTTGCGCAGGGCGTCGGTGGCGGTGGAGCCGGACGGGACCGGTACGAGGTCGAGGACCCCGAGGGGGATGCGGGACACGGTCGGGGTTCTCCTCAGTGGTCGGGGGTCGCGGCGGGCCGCGTGGAGTGCGTGCCGGTCGCGGCGTCGGCGGAGCCGTGCGGGCCCTCGTCCGGTACCGGGCCCCAGGTGAACGGCGGGTCGGGGATCTCGCGTCGCAGTACGGGGGCGATGTCGGACTGGAAGAGTCCGAGCGCGTCGCGGTGCTGGGTGTCGGTGAGTCCGCCCGCGTCGGCGTGCAGATGGAGCACGGTGTGACCGAACCGCTCGTGGTAGCGGTGCACCTTCTCGATGACCTGCTGGGGGCTGCCGATCAGCGCCGAGCTGCGCTCGACGAAATCCTCCAGGGTCGGGAACACCGGGTCGGCGCCGATCCGCTTCTGGAAGGCGAGGTAGCCCTCGAACACCGGCCGGTAGTCGGCGATCGCCCGCTGGGAGGTGGGGGCCGCGTAGTAGCCCGCCGTGCCCGCGCCGACCGCGATGCGCGCCGGGTCGTGGCCGTAGTGCTCCCAGCGCTCGCGGTAGTGACGGATCAGCTCGGCGTACGGCTCGATGGTGTGGGTGACGTTCGCGGAGAACAGCGGGTCTCCGTAGCGGGCTGCCAGGTCGACGGATTCCTTGCTCGTGGCGCTGCCGTGCCAGACCCTGATGGGCTGCTGGAGCGGTCTCGGCCATACCTCGGCGTCCTTGAGCCCGGGGCGGAAACGTGTCGCGGCGCTCACCTTGTCCTGCCGCCAGATCTGCCGGAACACCTCGTAGCTCTCGGCGTTGCGCTCCCACTGGTCCTCGGACGTGACGTGGAACAGCTCGCGCTGGGCGGTGCCGTTGCCCTTGCCGATGATCAGCTCCAGCCGGCCGCCGGAGAGATGGTCCAGGGTCGCGTAGTCCTCGTAGGCGCGCACCGGGTCCAGCAGGCTGAGTGTGGTCACGGCGGTGAACAGCCGGATCCGGGAGGTGAGCGCGGCGATGTGGCTGAGCACGACCGGTGGTGAGGAGGAGATGAAGGGCCGCTCGTGCCGCTCCCCGACACCGAAACCGTCGAATCCCAGCTCCTCGGCGAGCAGCGCGTTGTCCAGGACCTCCCGAAAGCGTTCGCCGGTGGACTTGCGCGCGCCGGTCGCCGGGTGCGGTGTGTGGGCGATGAGTGTGATGGCGAGGAACTTCACGAGGCCGCCCGCTCCCCTGCCGCGTCGGCGTCGGGGTGGGCCAGGCCGAGGTGGTCGCGCAGGGTGGTGCCCTCGTACTCCGTACGGAACACACCGCGCTCCTGGAGGAGCGGGACGACGGTGTCGGCGAAGACGTCGAGTCCGCCGGGGGTGAGGTGCGGGACGAGGATGAAGCCGTCGCTGACGTCGGCCTGGACGTAGGCGTTGAGCTTCTCGGCGACCGTGGCCGGGGAGCCGATGAACGACTGGCGGCTGCCGGTCTCGATGACGAGGTCCCGGATCGACCAGTTGTTGGCGGCGGCGCGCTCGCGCCACTCGCGGGCGGTGGCCAGCGGGTCGCGGTACATCCGTACCTGGGCGCGGCCCCGGGCGATGCTGTGTTCGCCGAGGTCGGGGTCGATGTCGGGGAGCGGGCCGTCCGGGTCGTAACCGGACAGGTCGCGGTTCCAGACGAACTCCAGGTGTTTGATCGCCGTGGCGCCGCTGACCTGCTGGCGGCGTATCTCGCGGGCCGCTTCCCCGGCCTCCTCGTCCGTGTCGCCGAGGACGAAGGTCGCGGCGGGCAGGATCAGCAGCTGGTCGTGGCCGCGTCCGTGCCGGGCCAGGCGGTTCTTGACGTCGGTGTAGAAGGCGCGGCCTTCGTCGAGGGTGCTGTACCGGCTGAAGATCGCGTCGGCTCCGGCGGCGGCGAACTCCCTTCCCTCCTCGGAGTCGCCTGCCTGGAAGATGACGGGGCGGCCCTGCGGGCTGCGCGGGACGTTGAACTGTCCCTCGATGTCGAAGTGCTGCCCCTTGTGCACGAAGGCTCCGGCGCGGGCGTCGCGGAGAAAGGCGCCGGTGTGCGGGTCGGCGACGATCTCGTCGCCGTGCCAGGAGTCGAACAGCTCGTTGGCGGTGGAGAGGAACTCCCGGGCGCGGGAGTAGCGCTCCTCCTGCGGGAGGAAGCCGCCGCGGCGGAAGTTCTCTCCGGTGAAGGCGTCCCACGAGGTGACGACGTTCCAGGCGGCGCGCCCGTCGGAGAGGTGGTCGAGGCTGGCGAACTGGCGGGCCACCTCGTAGGGCTCGTTGAAGGTGGAGTTGATGGTGCCCGCCAGCCCGAGGCGTTCGGTGACGGCGGCGAGCGCGGACAGCACGGTGAAGGTGTCGGGGCGGCCCACCACGTCCAAGTCGTATATCTGGCCGCCCTGTTCGCGAAGGCGCAGTCCTTCGGCGAGGAAGAGGAAGTCGAACTTGGCGCGTTCGGCGGTCCGGGCGAAGTGGGTGAAGGAGCTGAACTCGATGTGGCTGCCCGCCCGCGGGTCGCTCCACACCGTGGTGTTGTTGACGCCGGGGAAGTGGGCCGCGAGGTGGATCTGCTTGAGCGGCTTGCTCATGGTCGGTGGTCCCTCCGGCTCAGGCCGTGGCGTAGCGGTTGGCGGGGCGGGGCAGTCCGAGCAGCCCGCGCAGGGTGCTCGCCTCGTAGCTGTGCCGGAAGGCGTCGCGGCGCCGCAGTTCTGGCACCAGGCCCCGGGTGATCGCGGGCAGGTCGTGGGCGATCACCGCGGGGCGCAGCCGGAAGCCGGTCAGCCCGGCCCGCCGCCATTCCAGGAGCAGGTCGGCCAGTTGGGCGGGGGTGCCCGTGAACACCTCGGCGTCGCTGGTGAAGGGGTGTCCCGCGAGGTCGTCGAGCCGTTCCTTGCGGGCGCGCGCCGCGGCGGGGTCGTCGTCGAGGAACACCACGAGGTCGCCGAAGAGGTGCAGGGGTTCCCCGGCCCGTGCCGTCGCGGCCCGTTCGGTGTGGATCTCGTCGACGATGGCGCGGGCCTGGCCGGGGTCGTGCGGGGTGATGTAGCCGAGGTCGGCCGAGCGGGCGATCAGCCGGTAGGGCACGGTCTGGTGCCCGAGCGCGGTGACGAGGGGCTGGCCCTGCGGCGGGCGGGGGGTGATGGAGGGGCCCTTGACGGTGAAGTGGCGTCCCTCGAAGTCGATGTAGTGGAGTCTGTCGCGGTCGATGAAGCGGCCGGTGGCGACGGACCGGATCTCGGCGTCGTCCTCCCAGCTGTCCCAGAGGCGGCGTACCACCTCGACGTGGTCGGCGGCCTCGTCGAAGAGTTCGGTGATCGCTTCCTGGGCCCGCGGTGTGTGCATGTCCTCGACGCGGATGTGCTGGACCGTACGGCGGCCGAAGTGCGCCGCCTCGTTCTGCCGCGCCGATATCTGGACGCGCACGCCGGCGCGGCCGGTGCTCACGTAGTCCAGGGTGGCGATCGCCTTGGAGAGGTGGAACGGCTCCGTGTGGGTGACGACGGCGGTCGGTACGATTCCGATGTGCCTGGTCAGTGGGGCGACGCGGGCGGCGATGAGTACGGCGTCCAGCCGTCCGCGTACCTGGTCGGTGCGCTCGTCGGGGTCCGCGGCGCGCGAGGACTGGAGTCCGAGCCCGTCCTCGATGGTCACGAAGTCGAGGAGGCCGCGCTCGGCCTCCGCGATGATGTCGGCCCAGTAGGCGGCGGTGAGCAGCTCCCGGGGCCGGGCTCCGGGCTCGCGCCAGGCGGCGGGGTGCCATCCCGCGCCGTCGAGGGCGACGGCGAGGTGGAGCGCGGCGGACGGGGAAGGGATCAGCGGTGAGGACGGGGACACGGAGGTGTGCCTTCCTGATCGGCCGTGGGTGAGCGCCGTCCCTCATCGGGAGGGGCGGGCGGCGGCGCAACAGGTCAGGAACAACAGAGCGCGCCGGCCACGCGCTGGAGGTCGATGTGGGGCCGGGAGTAGAGGTGGACGCTGCGGCGCGGGGCGAGGATCTTGGCGGGCGGCGCAGCGGTGAGTGACGCCATGTCCGCCTCCGCCCCTTCCGTCTCCGGCGGGCCCGGTGGCCTCGCCGTCTCGCGTTCTGCGGAACCCGGACGGGCTCCGCCCGGCTCCGGACGCCGACACTGATGAGCTGCCCCGAACGTTACGCGCGCCGTCTGCCCCGCGCAATGCCCGGATGGCGGGGTGGTGTTCGCCCCGTGACGGGGTACAGCAACGGGGCCGCGCGATCTGTTCCCGTCGGCCGGGGCGGAGTGTGCGCGGCCGGGGCCGTACGGCGGCGGGCGTGGCGCCGCCCCGTGCGGTCGGCGCCGCGCACACCGCCTCTCAGTCCACCGCGCCTTCCCAGGGGCTGCCGTACCGGTGGGCCAGGTCTGTCGCCTCCTCGGTGGTGAGGAGGCGGGGGGCGGTGTCCTTGAGGAGCAGGGTGAGGCGCGCGACCTCCTCCAGTTCGACGGCGGCGTCCACGGCCCGCGCGAGGGTGTCGCCGGCCGTGATGGGGCCGTGGTTCTGCAGGAGGGCGGCGCGGAAGGGGAAGCCGAGGGCCTCCATGCGGTGTGCCTGGCCGAGGTCGCCGGGGGCCGCGTACGGGATGAGCGGGGTCTGGCCCACGCGCATCACGAAGTACGGCGTGAGGGGCGCGAGGGCGCTGCGGCGGGACCAGGCGGGCAGGCAGGAGCAGGCGGCGGCGTGGGCGCTGTGCAGATGGACGACGGCGCGGGTGCCGGGGTCGCGCCGGTAGAAGGCCCGGTGGAGCGGGAACTCCTTGGACGGCGGCGGTCCGGCCGTATGTCCTTCGCGCAGGGGCGCCCGCGCGTCGAGCACGGCCAGCCGGTCGGGGTCCAGGTCTTCCAGCCGGGCGCCGGTGGGGGTCATGTATATGAGGTCGCCGACGCGCACACTGAGGTTGCCGGAGGCTCCCGGGCTCAGTCCGGCGGCCGACAACGCGCGTCCGGCCGCGACGAGTTCGTGACGGGCGTCGGTCATCGGAGTTCTCCCCAGGCGCCGGTGAACAGGGACGGTCCGCCGAAGTTCCCGGACTTCAGCGCGAGGTTGTACGAGGCGCCGTCCGGCGCCGAGCCGTGGGTCCAGGAGACTCCGGGGGCCAGGGCGGGGCCGAGTTCGAGGCGGCGGACGCCGAGGGCGCGCACCACACTGCCCGAGGTCTCCCCGCCGGCCACGACGAACTGCCGGGCGCCCGCCCCCGCGAAGGCCACCGCGCAGTCGGCGAGGGCGTCCTCCACCAGTTCGGCGGCGGGCCGCAGCCCCTCGGGCGGGTGGCGCTCGATGTCGGTGAGCGAGCCGACGGCGTAGACGAGGACCGGTCGGCCAGGCTCGTCGGCCCAGTGCGTACGGGCCCAGTCGGTGAGCCCGGCGATCTCGGCCGCCGGGTCGGCGCGCAGGGCGGCCAGGTCGAGCCGGCGGGCGGGCAGGGCAGGCAGCGCGGCCTCGATCTGGGCGCGGGTGGCCGCCGAGGCGCTGCCCGCCAGCACCGCGCGGTGTCCGGGGACGACGGGCATGGCGCCGGTGGCCGGGGCGCCGCGCGACGGCAGCCCGAGCGCGAGCCCGGAGCCGCCGGTGACCAGCGGGTGGTGTGCGGTGGCGGCCGCGATCCTGGTGAGGTCGTCGTTGTCGATGGCGTCGACCACCACATAGCCGGGGCCTTCGCCCGCCGAGGTGTCCAGGGCCGCCCGCAGCGCGCGCGGATCGCCCCTGACCACGTCCAGGCCGACGGCGCGGACGGGGTGGCGGGTCTGCGGGGAGAGCAGCCGCACCAGGTGGGAGTCGGTCATCGGGGTGAGCGGGTGGTGGCGCATGGGGCTCTCGCCCAGCAACTGGTCGCCCACGAACAGATGGCCCCGGTAGACGGTGCGCCCGGTGGCCGGGAAGGACGGCACCACCACCGCGGTGCCGGTGCCCAGCTCGGCCGTCAGCGCGTCGGCGACGGGGCCGATGTTCCCGCGCGGTGTGGAGTCGAAGGTCGAGCAGTACTTGTCGTAGATCCGCTCACAGCCCAGCCGGCGCAGGGCCGCGAGCGCGGCGACGCTCTCCCCGACGGCCTCGGCGACCGGTGCCGTACGCGACTTCAGCGCGACCACCACGGCGTCCATGTCCGCCAGCCCGGCCAGCTCCCGCTCGGTGGGCACACCGAGTGTGACACTGGTCCGAACCCCTCTGGCCACCCAGTTCGTCGCGAGATCGGTGGCGCCGGTGAAGTCGTCGGCGATTCCGCCCCATCGGAGTGCTGTGTGTGCTCTGCGCACCGTCTGCCACCCGTCCTTGTGTCGTGAACACGTCCGAGAACCCCCCGTTTCTCGGGATCGTCCCGGACCATCCGGTCATCCCGACCGTCACACGATCGAGATCTGTGAATCGATGTTACGTACGTTGACGCTTATGTTAATCCACGTTACGTTCACGCTGCGAAGCGGGAAACCGCATGGCAACACACCGGCCCCTGACGGGCCGCTTTCCCAGGAGGGCTCATGAACGTCGACACGCCGGGCGATCCGCTCACGGCGGGCCCCGTGACCTACGCGCTCACCGGTGCGGGCGGCGGCTTCGCCCGCACCCTGCTCGCGCAGTCGCTGCTGCTGCCCGGCCTCCATCCGGCCGTGCTGTGCGATCTGGACCCCGGCGCGGTCCTCGCCCTGTGCGCGGAGCTGGGCTACGACCCGGCCACCGTGACCGTCGTGTCCGACGCGGCGGGACTGCGGACGGCGCACGCCGCCGGGCACACCGCCGTCGTCGCCGACACCGCGCTGCTGGCCGACGCGGCGTACGACATCCTCGTGGAGGCCACCGGCAGCCCCGCCGCCGGATTCCGGGCGGCCCGGCAGGCGATCGAGGGCCGCCACCACGTGGCGATGGTCAGCAAGGAGGTCGACTCCGTCGCGGGGATCGCGCTGGACCGGCTCGCCCGTGTGCACGGTGTCGTCTACACCCCCGCCGCCGGGGACCAGCCCGCCAACCTGATCGAGTGGTACGACCGGATCCGCGCGCTCGGCCTGGAGATCGTCGCCATCGGCAAGTCCGGCGAGTACGACCTGGTCTACGACCCGGACAGCGGCGAGGTGCGCCAGCTCGACCAGACCCTGCACGCCCCCGGGCTGGGCGCGCTGCTGCGGCTCGGCGACGACGTGCCCGCCACGCTCGCGGCCCGCGCCCGCGCCGTCGCCCCGCTCAAGCGCGCCGCGGCGGCCGACTACTGCGAGATGGCCGTGGTGGCGGCCGGAACCGGCTTCGTACCCGACCGCGAGGCCCTGCACTACCCGGTCGCGCGCACCGCGGAACTCGCCGACGTCTACGCCCTGCGCGAGGACGGCGGGGTGCTCGGCAGGGCCGGTGTCATCGATGTGTTCAGTGTGCTCAGGCTGCCCGAGGAGGCCAGCTTCGCGGGCGGTGTCTTCGCCGTCGTACGCACCCACGACGCCGTCACCTGGGAGGTCCTCGCGCAGAAGGGCCATGTCGTCAGCCGGAACGGCCGCTACGCCTGTCTCTACCTGCCGTACCACCTGATGGGCGTGGAGACACCGCTGACCCTGCTGGCCGCCGTGCGCGACGGAGTGCCCACCGGCGCGTCCGTACCCGGCCGGCACGCCGTCCTCGCGGGACGGGCCGCCCGCGACCTGCCCGCCGGGACGGTCCTCGCCATGGGCGGCCACCACCACGAGATCGACGGGGTCGCTCCCGTCCTGCTGCCCGCGCCCGAGGCGCCCGCCGACACCGCCCCCTTCTATCTCGCCGCCCACGCCCGCCTCGCGCGGGACGTCCCGAAGGGCGCGCTGATCACCCTGGCCGACCTCGACGGCCACGACCCCGACCTGCTCGCCGCCTGGCACGCCGGCGCAGACCACGCGTCCCGGACGCGCTGAGCGGCTCCGACCGAGTACAAAGAGGTATTCCATGTCCGACGCCTACACGCTGCTCGCGTTCGGTGGCGCGATCGTCGCGCTGGTGCTGCTGATCGCCAAGTTCAAGGTCCATCCGGTCGCCACCCTCTTCGTCATCGTCACCACGCTCGGGCTGGTCCTCGGGCTCGGCGGCGAGAAGACGCTGAAACTGGTCACCGAGGGGTTCGGCTCGACCATGTCGAGTGTCGGGCTGCTGATCATCTTCGGCTGTGTGCTCGGCAAGATGCTGGAGCTGAGCGGCGCCGCGCTGCGCATCACCGAGGAGGCGCTGCGCTGGTTCTCCGGCCGGAAGATCCCCTGGGCGATCGCGCTCGCCTCGGCCGTCGTGGGTATCCCGCTGATCGCCGACACCGTGGTGCTGATGCTGATCCCGGTGGTCTCCGCCATCGCGATGCGCAGCGGCATGTCGATGATGCGGCTCGGCCCCATCCTCTACATCGGCGCCTACGTGATGACCTCGCTGGTCCCGCCGGGCCCCGGCCCGCTGGCCGCCTCCGCCCTGCTGGGCGTGGACCTCGGGCAGGCGATGCTCTACGGCGCGCTCGTCGGCATCCCCGGCATCATCGTCGCCACCCTGTATCTGCTGACCATCAAGACGTACGTAGCGCCGAAGGCCGAGTACGTCGACCACCTGCCGACCCCGGTCCCCGTCGGCGCGGCGGGCGCGGCGGGCGCCACCGACGGCACGAGCGGTACGGACGGCTCGGGCGCGGACGACGCCCCCGGGACGGCCGGGAGCGCCCCCGCGGGCGGTACGACCGGGGCCGGGGAGGCCGACGGCACCGACGCCGAGGCCGCCCGGCTGCCGAGCCTGCCCCTGTCGCTGATACCGATCTTCACGCCGATCCTGCTCATCATGCTCGACTCCTACGCCGTGGACCTGGTCGGCGAGAAGTCCTCGCTGGGCGGGGTGCTGCACTTCCTCGGCGCTCCGCTGATGGCCCTGTTCATCGGCTGTCTCACCGCCCTGCCGCTGTTCGGCCGGGACTGGCGGCGCAAGAGCACCCTCAACGACCTCTTCGAGGCCGGTCTGAAGCTCGCGGCGCTGCCGCTCGCCCTCACCGGGGTCGGCGGCGCGCTGGCCCTGATCATCCGGGACACCAAGGTCGCCGACGGCGCCGCCGACATGATCCGGGACATGGGGCTGTCGCCGATCATCGTGCCGTTCCTGGTGGCCGCCGCCATCTGCACGATCACCGGCTCGAACATCCTCGGTGTGATGACCGCCGCCGCCATCATGGAGCCGCTGATGGAGGGGCTCGGCATCTCCGCGCTCGCCGTCTATCTGGCCTGCGGCACCGGCGCGCAGATCATGAAGCACGCGAACTCGTCGGGCTTCTGGGTGACCACGACCCTCTCCAACATGACCGTGGGACAGGGCATCAGGTCCATCGGGGTGGCCTCCGCCCTCTCCGGTGTGACCGGGTTCGCCATCCTCTACGTGCTGTACGCGACGGGGCTGGTCTGACCGGTCGGGCGCGCCGCGGCGGCCGGGGTACCGTCACACTCCGGCCGCCCGCCCCGGCGGGCGGCCGACGGCCCGGGAAGCCCGCCGCGGGCGCGTCAGGAGGACACGAGTGAAGGAGACCAGGGTGACCACCGACGACACCCCCCTCATCCCGGACCAGCGCCGGGAGCTGCTGATCGAGCTGCTGCGGGGACATTCGGTGCTCAGCGTCCACCAGCTCACCGAGATGCTGGGCGTCTCCCACATGACCGTGCGCAGGGACATCGCCGCGCTGGAGGCACAGGGCCGCGCCGTCTCGGTGACCGGCGGGGTGCGCATCGCCGGCCGGCAGCTGCACCACGAGCCCAGCAGGATCGACAAGTCGATGATGGACCAGCCCGCCAAGCTGGCCATCACCCGCGCGGCGGGTGAGCTGCTGCGCGACCACACCACGGTCTATCTGGACGCCGGAACCACCTGCCAGGGGCTGGTGCCGCACCTCGCCCGGCTCAAGGGGATGACGGTGGTCACCAACGACTTCACCACCGCCAACGCGCTGATCGGCAACCCCGACATCGAGGTCATCCACACCGGCGGGCGCACCGAGCACGCCAACCGCTCCACCGTGGGGCGGCTGGCGGCGCTCACGCTCCAGCAGCTCGCCCTGGACATGGCCTTCATCTCCACCAGCTCCTGGGACGTACGGCGCGGGGTGACCACGCCGTCGGCGCCCAAGGTGGAGGTCAAGCAGGCGGCGATGAGCAGCGCCTCGCGCTCGGTGCTGCTGGCGGGCAGCGCCAAGTACGACACCTTCGGCATGTACCGCGTCGCCGCCCTGACGGCGTTCGACACCGTCATCACCGACGACGCGCTGACCCCGACCGTCCGCGAGGCGCTGCTCGCCGGGGGCGTCGAGCTGAGGGTGGCCCGTACGGAGGGCGGCCGGGGGCCCGGGTGAGAGGCCGCGCCCCGCTACCCTCGCCGCACCCCCGCACTCCGTGATCTCGGTCACGTCCCGGGATGTGGGCAGGTGTGTCCGCCCGCCGTTTCTCCCTCTAAGGTGGAGACGCAGCTGGTTCGCCCCGTCCGCCAGGCGGGGTGTCGTAAGAGGGAACCCGGTGGGAATCCGGGACTGCCCCGCAGCGGTGAGTGGGAACGACCGCCGTCATACAGCACTGGATCCGAGCGGGTCCGGGAAGCGACGGCCAGTAGGTGTCTGGTGACCGTACGAGACGCGCCCGCGAGTCCGAAGACCTGCCCGTTGCCCGCACGCGACCGATCGCGCGCGGACATCCCGGTGACCTCGTGGGCGGGTCGGCGTACATATCGAGCGGCACGCCCGGCAGTACGCCGTGCGCCGCCCGGTCGGTCGTCCCTTCGCGTCCGCGGTCCCGTCCCCGGGATTCCTGGACACATCTCGCGAAGGAGAGTTTTGTGACAGCGAAGCCCGCAGCCGCGGCAGCACGAGCCACCGTGTACGGCTACCCCCGCCAGGGACAGAACCGTGAGCTGAAGAAGGCCGTCGAGGGCTACTGGAAGGGCCGCGTCGGCGCGGAGGCCCTCCGGGAGACCGCGGCGGACCTGCGCCGGTCGAACTGGCGACAGCTGGCCGAGGCCGGCATCCACGAAGTGCCGTCCGGTGATTTCTCGTACTACGACCATGTCCTGGACACCAGCGTCATGGTCGGCGCTGTCCCCGAGCGGCACCGCGCGGCGGTCGACGCCGACGCGCTGGACGGTTACTTCGCGATGGCCCGGGGCACCCAGGACATCGCTCCGCTGGAAATGACGAAGTGGTTCGACACCAACTACCACTATCTGGTGCCCGAACTCGGCCCCGACACCGTCTTCACCGCCGACTCCGCCAAGCAGGTCGGCGAGTTCGCCGAGGCCCGCGCGCTCGGCCGCACCCCGCGCCCGGTCCTCGTCGGCCCCGTCACCTATCTGCTGCTGGCCAAGCCCGCCCCCGGCGTCCCGGCCGACTTCGAGCCGCTGACCCTGCTGGACCGGCTGCTGCCCGTCTACGCCGAGGTGCTCGCCGATCTGCGCGCCGCCGGAGCCGAGTGGGTCCAGCTCGACGAACCCGCGCTGGTGCAGGACCGCACGCCTGCCGAACTGAACGCCACCGCCCGCGCCTACCGGGAGCTGGGCGCGGCCGCGGACCGGCCGAAGCTGCTGGTCGCCTCGTACTTCGGGCGGCTCGGTGAGGCGCTGGCCGTGCTGGCCAAGGCACCGGTCGAGGGGCTGGCCCTCGACTTCACCGCATCGGGCGCCGCCCACCTCGAAGACCTCGCGGCGGTCGGCGGACTGCCCGGCAAGCGGCTGGTCGCGGGCGTCGTCGACGGCCGCAACATCTGGATCAACGACTACGAGAAGTCCCTCGCCACCCTCGGTACGCTCCTCGGCCTCGCCGACCGGGTCGACGTCTCCGCGTCCTGCTCGCTCCTGCACGTACCGCTGGACGCCGCCGCGGAGCGCGACATCGACCCGCGGATCGCCCGGTGGCTGGCGTTCGCCCGGCAGAAGACGCGGGAGATCGCCGTCCTGACCCGCGGTCTCGGAGAGGGCACCGGCGCCATCTCGGCCGAACTCGCCGCGAACCGGGCCGATCTGGCCTCCCGGGCCGGGTCCGCGCTGACCCACGACCCGGCGGTACGCGCCCGCACCGGGGCGATCACCGACGCGGACGGCAGGCGCTCGCAGCCGTACGCCGAACGGACCGCCGCCCAGCGCGCGCACCTGGGCCTGCCGCCGCTGCCGACGACGACCATCGGTTCGTTCCCGCAGACCGGCGAATTGCGCGCCGCGCGGGCCGACCTGCGCGGTGGCCGGATCGACGTCGCCGGGTACGAGGAGCGGATCAAGGACGAGATCCGCGAGGTCCTCTCCTTCCAGGAGAAGGCCGGGATCGACGTGCTGGTCCACGGCGAGCCCGAACGCAACGACATGGTGCAGTACTTCGCCGAGCAGCTCACCGGCTATCTCGCCACCCAGCACGGCTGGGTCCAGTCCTACGGCACCCGCTATGTCCGGCCGCCGGTGCTGGCCGGGGACATCTCCCGCCCCGAGCCCATGACGGTGCGCTGGACGACGTACGCGCAGTCGCTGACCGAACGCCCCGTCAAGGGCATGCTGACCGGCCCGGTCACCATGCTCGCCTGGTCCTTCGTCCGCGACGACCAGCCGCTCGGCGACACCGCCCGCCAGGTGGCGCTCGCCCTGCGCGACGAGGTCGAGGGCCTGGAGGCGGCCGGTACCTCGGTCATCCAGGTCGACGAGCCGGCCCTGCGCGAAACGCTGCCGCCGCGCGCCGCCGACCACGCCGCCTATCTGGCCTGGGCGACCGAGTCGTTCCGGCTGACCACCAGTGGTGTACGCCCGGACACCCAGATCCACACGCACATGTGCTACGCGGAGTTCGGCGACATCGTCCAGGCCATCGACGACCTCGACGCCGACGTCATCAGCCTGGAGGCCGCCCGCTCCCACATGCAGGTCGCCCGCGAACTGGCCGAGCACGGCTACCCGCGCGAGGCCGGACCCGGTGTCTACGACATCCACTCCCCGCGCGTCCCGAGCGCGGCGGAGGCCGCCGCGCTGCTGCGCAAGGGGCTCGCGGCCATCCCGGCCGAGCGGCTGTGGGTCAACCCGGACTGCGGCCTGAAGACCCGCGGCTGGCCCGAGACCCGGGCCTCCCTGGAGAACCTCGTCAGCGCCGCCCGGGAGATCCGCGCCGAACTGGCCGCCGGGAACTCCTGATCCCCGGGGGCACGGTGGCCGTCGCCTCGCACCGACCGGCCACCGTGCGCCCGGCCCCTGGCCCGGTCCAGGACTCGGGGCCCGGCCCCCGAGTCCTGGACGATCACAAGGAGAGCAGCACCCCATGACCACCGCGCCACGACATCTGCTGGTCATCGGCATCGGCGCCGGTGACCCCGATCATCTGACGCTGGCCGCCGTCAAGGCGATGCGCAGGGCCGACGTCTTCTTCGTCCTGGACAAGGGCAGGGAGAAGTCCGCGCTGACCCGGCTGCGGCGCGACATCCTGGACGCGCACGTCCCCGGTCCCTACCGCGTCGTCGAGGCCGAGGATCCCTGGCGCGACCGGACCCAGGACGAACGGGCCGGTTACACGGCGGCGGTACGCGACTGGCGGCGCAGGCGCGCCGACGTCTGCGAGCGGCTGATCCGCGAGGAGCTGGCTCCGGGACAGTGCGGGGCGTTCCTGGTCTGGGGCGACCCCGCGCTGTACGACAGCACGCTCGCCGTCCTCGACGACATCAAGGCCCGCGGTGCGGTGGCCTTCGGCCACGAGGTGATTCCCGGCATCAGCAGCGTCTCCGCGCTGGCCGCCCGGCACCGTATCGGCCTGAACCGGGTCGGCAGGCCGATCCACATCACCCCCGGACGGCGGCTCGCCGAGAGCCTGCCGAACGACGACGGCGACATCGTCGTCATGCTCGACGCCCACGAGACGTTCCAGCACGTCAGGGGCGCGGGCACCTGGATCTACTGGGGCGCCTACCTCGGTACGCCGGACGAGATCCTGATCGCGGGACCGCTCGACGAGGTGGCCGACCGCATCCGGCGGGTGCGCGCCGAGGCACGCGCCCGGCACGGCTGGATCATGGACACGTATCTCCTGCGGATCCACCCGGAGGAGATAGGAGCCGGAGCCGGGACCGGAGCCGGGGCCGTAGACGCGTCCGGCGAGAACCAGCACGAAGAAGACGGTCTCCACACCCGCCGTTCCGGCGCCGAGCGGGCGCAGGGCCGCGTTGACGGCGGACAGTACGCCGAGCACGGCCAGCGCCTTGGAGTCGATGCCCCCTTCGGCGATCTTCGAGAACACCACGCGGAGCACGAGGACGAGGAGTACGCCGAAGATGAGCGGCGGCGCGTCGGCCGGGGCCGGGGCGCGCTCCCACGCGGTGCGTGAGGGCCTCTCGTCCGGATCATGCCGGGCTCGCGGGCCCTGACCCCCGGCCCTTGCCTTCCCGGTCCTTGCCTTCCTCGCCTTCCCGGTCGATCCACCCCTGCAGGACCTCGCACAGCGTCGCCAGCGCCTCGTCCAGGCCGCGCAGCAGTTCGGGCGCCGGGGCCGGGGAGGTCTTCCAGCCGCGGAGGGTGGCGAGGAAGGCGGCCTGGACGGCGCCGCCGACGCTCGCGGGTACGAGGTCGTCCTTGCCCGCGTCCAGCCGCGCCGCCACGTACTCGGCGACCGCCTCGGCCCAGCCGATCCACTGCGCCGACTCCTCCGCGCGCAGTTCGAGCGACTCGTCGAGGATGACGAACCGCTTCATCCAGATCCCCCGGTCGTCCACGGACGCGCGCAGCGACTCGACCACGCAGGTCCGCACCACGGTCATGACCGGCTCGGCCGCCCGCTCCGCCGTCCCCGTCCCCGCGTCCGCCAGGAGCCGGCGCAACCGGCCCGTGTGCTCCTCGAAGGCGGACCAGATGATCCACGACTTCGAGGGGAAGTAGCGGAAGAACGTCGTCCTGCTGACACCGGACGCCGCCGTGATCGCCGCGAGGCTCGTAGCGGCGTACCCGTGTTCCAGGAACAGGCCGATGGCGACCGCCTCGACCTCCTCCCGCGACGAGACGGGCGGTCGTCCCCGCCCTCGTCCGGCTTCGCTCACGCTGACCTGTCCTCCCTGGCCGAATCTTTTCGGTACCGAGTACCATTATTCTGTGCGCGCGCCGTACGCGCGGGCCGGGCGCCGCCGGGCACAACGCTCGCCGAGCACGGAGAGAAAGACGGAATCACGATGCAAGCATGGCAGTTCACCGAGGTCGGCAAGGCGCTCACCCGGAACGAGATCCCGGTACCCGAGGCGGGTCCCGGCGAGATCGTCATCGAGGTGCGGGCGGCGGGGCTGTGCCACAGTGACGTCGGTTTCCTGGACGGCACCCTGACCGCCCTCCTCCCCTTCCGCCCGATCACCCTGGGCCACGAGATCGCGGGCGTCGTCGCGGCCACCGGCCCCGGCGCCGCCCGCTTCGCCGTCGGCGACCGGGTCGCGGTACCGGCCGCGATCGAGGGACCCGGCACCTCGTCGAACGGCGGCTTCCAGCCGAAGGTCGCCGTCCGCGAGGACCTCGTCATCCCCCTGCCCGAGGGCATCGCCTGGGACCAGGCCGCCGCGGCGACCGACGCGGGGCTCACCTCGTACCACGCGATGGTCGTGCAGGGCCGGGTGAGCGCGGGTACGAAGGTCGGTGTCATCGGCTTCGGCGGACTCGGCTCGCTCGGCGCGCAGGTGGCGCTCGCGGAGGGCGCCGAGGTGTATGTGGCGGAGAAGAACGAGAAGGTGCACGCCTTCGCCCGGGAACTCGGCGTGGCGGAGGTGGCGAAGGACATCACCGCGTTCGCCGACGAGGGGCTCGACGTGGTGGTCGACTTCGCCGGGTTCGGCACCACGACCGCCGCGGCGGTGGAGACCGTACGGCGCGACGGCCGGGTCGTCCAGGTGGGGCTGGGGGTCAGCGAGGGCACCGTCAACCTCCAGACGCTCACCCTGAACCAGGTCACGCTCATCGGCTCGCAGGCCGGTTCGGCCGAGGACTGCCGGGCCGTCCTCGATCTCGTCGCGGCGGGCAAGGTGACCTCGCGGATCACGCGGATCGGCTTCGACGACATCGCCGACGGCATCGGCAGGCTCGAACGCGGCGAGGTCATCGGCCGGTTGGTCGCCGTCGTCGAGTGACGCGGCGCCGGTGCGGGAGGGGCGAGGCCCCTCGGCCCTCCCCCACCTGGCCCCCGCCGCGTGCGGAACGGACCGGCCGCCTGTGGACTGGACCGGACCGCCCGGCGGCGCCCTCACGGCATCCCCGTGCGTCGGACGCCGGGCCGGGGCGAAGGGGATGGGCCGATGAGTCACCGCCGTACCGGAGGGAAGACCCGCCCGGGGTACCGGGTGCTCGTGGCCGGCCTGCTGTCGCTGTGCGCCCTCGCGGGGGTGTCCTGCTCATCGGGTGAGCCGCACACCACGGCCCCCGGGACACGCGCGGCTGAAGCGGGCGTGGCGGCAGCCTCGCCCCGGGCCGCGCGGGCGAGCGCCCGGCCCGCGGAGTGCCGGCGCACCCTGGTGGGCGTCGCCCACCCCGACGACGACCTCTACTTCGTCGAGCCGGAGATCCGCGCGACCATCCGGGCAGGCTGCCAGGTCACCACCGTGTATCTGACGGCAGGCGACGACGGGAAGAAGCCGCGCCGGGTCGCCCTCGACTACGTCGAGAAGAGGGAGCGGGGCGTACGCACGGCGTACGCGGCGCTGGCCGGTGCCCCCGACCGCTGGACGGAGGGCCGGGTACGGGTCGACGGCCGCGCCATCAGATCGTTCACCCTCGCCCGCCCCTCGGCGCCCGCCGTCCGGCTGCTGTTCCTGGGCCTGCACGACGGGCTTCCCCGGGGACAGGCCGAGGAGAGCATGCTCAAGCTGTTCCGGGGGGTCCGCGAGCACATCGCGCTCTTCCGGAGCGGGGAGACCTTCACCGGCGGACAGCTCGTGCGGACCCTCGCGGGCCTCGCCCGCCGGGACAGGGCCCAGCGGATCCTCACGCTCGACCACGACAACGCGTCCTTCGCCTACGGACTCACCGGCCGGGTCGACCACAGCGACCACGGCATCGGCGCGCGGTACTTCAGACGGGCGGGGTACGTCGCCGGGATCCCCGTCACCGCCTACCTCGGCTACACGATGTCGCCGCTGCGGGGCAACCTCCCCGCCGCACAGGTGGCTCCCAAGGAGACGGCGGCCAGGCGGTACATCGCCAGGGCCGAGTGCCCCTACCGGAGCCGCTGCGCTCAGGAGGGCACGTACCGGGGGCGCCTCCCGGCCGACTCCGCGAGGTGGATCCACCAGCAGTACCGGCAGACACACCGCGCGCCCCGGCCGGGCGAGATCATGGCGGACACCGGAAGGACCACCGCGTACAGCGGCCGGAACCCCGAACAGTGCCTGGAGGCGGTGACCGCGCGGGCCGAGGACGGCGCCGTCCGGATCAACGGCTGCGACGGAACGCGTGCGCAGCGCTGGGACATCGGGAGCGACGGCACGATCCGCTCGCTGCTCCACCCGCGCCACTGCCTGACCGAACTGCCCGAGGGCGTCGGCCTGGCCCGCTGCGCCGCCTCGCACGCCGCGCAGCGCTGGACGCGGCTGCCGTGGAAGAGCGCCACCTGGAAGCGGGAGGCGTGGCGCCTCGCGGGCAAGGGGAACAAGTGTCTCTACCAGGACGACCGTCCGCTGCCCGAGCGCTGGGAGGCGCGCACGGAGCAGCATCCCCGGCTGGGCCTGACCGGCTGCGACGAGCAGATTCAGCCGGGGCTCTACTGGAGCGGCCACGAGCCGGGCCGCCCGGAGCCGGACGGCGGCTGATCCGCCGGGCGAGGCGGCCGGCCGGGCGCCGGCGCACCACAGCTTCCAGGTCTTCGACGTGTACCCGTGGGCCGGTCTGCTGCGGGACTCGGCGCATCCGACGGCGCTCTCGGTCCTCGACCGGTGCCGGATCCGTACGGGAGTGGTCCGCTCGGTGCACGGCGAGTCGGCCACCGTGGTGTCCCGGCCCCTGTGCTGGACGGGTACCCATCTGATGCCGGGAGCGCCGTGCGAGGAGTCCGTGCGCTGGTCGCGGGGCGGCCGGTCGCTGATCCCCGGTCTCTCGCCCGGCGATGTGGTGGCGCCGCACTGGGACTGGGTGTGCGACGTCATCACGGGGTCGCAGGCGGCGCGCGTCGAATCGACGGAGGCCCGCCAGCTCGGCGCCCAGGGGCCGGCCGCGCCCGGAACGGCGGGCCGCGCCGCCGCCGGGGCAGTGGCGGTGCTGTCCGCGGCGCGGGAGACCCGTCGTTGACGTCGTCCGTCGGGCATCCGCCGCTCACGCCTGCCGGGGCAGGCTCGGGAACCGCTCGGCGGGCCGCTCGCCCAGCACGGTCTCCGGCGTCCCCGCGTCGCACACCGCACCGTCCCGGAGCAGCAGGACATGGCCCGCCGCCGCGGCCGTGTCCGGGTCGTGGGTCGCCTGGACGACCGTGACACCGGCCGCGGTGACCTCGGCGAGCACGTCGGCGATCAGGCGCCGGGCCGTCGCGTCCATGCCGGTGGTGGGTTCGTCGAGCAGCAGCAGGTCCGCCTCCTGCGCCAACCCCTGGGCCACCAGGACGCGTTGGCGCTGGCCGCCGGAGAGTTCGCCCAGCTGCCTGCGGGCCAGGGCGGCGACGCCCAGCCGGTCCATGCACCTGTCGACCACCGCCCGGTCGTCGCGCGAGGGGCGCCTGCGCCAGCCCAGGTGCCCCCATCGGCCCATGGCGACGGCCTCGCGCACGGTGAGCGGCAGTGTGTCGGCCGCCTTGCTCCGCTGCACGACGAACGCCGGGCGGCGGTCGGTCCTGTGGGTCACGGCTCCGCCGGTCACCGGGATCACACCGGCCAGCACGCCCAGCAGTGTGGACTTGCCCGAGCCGTTCGGACCGACCACGGCGGTGGTGGTGAACGCCGGTATCTCCAGGGTGAGTCGCCGGAGCACCGCACGGTTGGCATAGCCGGCCGACACCTCGTGGAGCACGACCTGTTGACGGCTCACGCGACCGCCTCCCCATCCATCTCGTTGTACTGATAATCATTTTCATTATAGGGTCCGGGGCATGGAATGGCTGACGGGCCCCTTCGAGGTGGCCTTTGTGCAACGGGCCCTGTGGAGCGGCATGCTCGTGTCGCTGATCTGCGCCCTGGCGGGCACGTGGGTGGTGCTGCGCGGTATGGCCTTCTTCGGCGACGCGATGTCCCACGGCATGCTGCCCGGAATCGCGCTGGCCTCGCTCCTCGGGGTCGACCTGCTGGTGGGGGCGGCGGTGAGCGCGGCGGTCATGGCGCTGGGCGTCGGTGTGGTCGGCCGCACGCCGCGGCTGTCCCAGGACACCAGCATCGGGCTGCTGTTCGTGGGAATGCTGTCGCTGGGCGTGATCATCGTCTCCCGCTCGCAGTCGTTCGCCGTCGACCTGACCGGGTTCCTCTTCGGTGAGGTGCTCGCCGTACGCCCGGCCGATCTGGCCCATCTCGGGCTCGCGGCGTGCGCCGCGCTGCTGGTCTCCGTACGGGGACACCGGTCGTTCGTCGCGCTGGCCTTCGACGAGCGCAAGGCGCACACCCTGGGGCTGCGGCCGCGGCTCGCGCACACGGCGTTGCTGTGTCTGCTCACGCTGGCGATCGTCGCCTCCTTCCACATCGTGGGCACCCTGCTGGTCTTCGGTCTGCTGATCGCCCCACCGGCCGCCGTGCTGCCGTGGGCGCGCCGCATCCCGGTGATCATGGCCGGCGCCGCGGGTCTGGGGATGAGCGCGACCTTCTTCGGCCTGCTGCTCTCCTGGCACCTCCACACGGCGGCGGGGGCGACCATCGCCGCCACCGCGCTCCTTCAGTTCGCGCTCTCCACCCTGGCCGCCGCTCTGCGCGACCGGTTGGCGCGCTCCGCACCGCCCGCACCCGCCACCGACCACCCGCACCCGGAATACGGACACCCCTCATGACACCGAACCCGCCCACCGCACCCCGCGCACGTGACAGGCCCCGCGCCGCGACGGCGTGGTGCTGCGCCCTCCTCGTCGGCTCCGCGCTGCTGACCGGATGCGACAGCTCCGGCGGCGCACCGCGGGACCCGAAGCCGCCGTCGAGCGGAACACCCGTGCCGCACGGTTACGTCGAGGGAGCCGAGGAGACCTCGGACCAGCAGTCCCGGCTGGTGCTGGCCGACGCGGACAGCGGCGCGGTCGGGGTGCTGGACCTCATCGAAGGGAAGGTCACGCCGCTCACGCGCGCCGAAGGTGTTCAGCGGTTGCGCACCGACGGCAGATTCGGCTACCTCGGCACCGCCGGGGCCACCCGGGTACTCGACAGCGGCGCCTGGACGGTGGACCACGGCGACCACGTGCACTACTACCGGACCGCGATCCGCGACGTCGGAACGGTCGACGCGGCGGTCCCCGACCGGGTGCACGGCGATCCGGCTCTGACCGCGCTCTCCTCAGGGACCGGCACCCTGTTGTTGGACCGGGAGGAGCTGGAGAGCGGCACGGCGGGACCCGGCCGGGCGCTGACCGGGACGGGCCGGGGAGCGGTCGTCCCGTACCGGGAACACCTGCTGGTCGCCTCGACGGGCGCCGAACACGCCACCGTACAGGTCCTGGACAGGGACGGAGCCGAGGTGGCGGCGCTCGCCGAGCCGTGCGCGCGAGCCGCCGGGGAAGCCGTGACCCGCCGGGGTGTGGTCTTCGGATGCGCGGACGGCGCGCTCCTGGTCACCGAGGAGAAGGGCACGTTCAGCGCCGCGAAGATCCCCTACGGCACCCCGGTCGCCACCGCGGAGCGGGCGCGGGAACTGCGCCACCGCGCGGGCAGCACCACCCTGGCGGCCACGTCGGGCGGTGACGCCGTGTGGATCCTGGACGTCACCGAGCGCGCCTGGACCCGGGTGGAGACAGGCCCGGTCGTCGCCGCCACCACCGCGGGCGAGGGCGCTCCGCTGCTGGCGCTCGGCAAGGACGGCGTCCTGAGCGCGTACGACACCGCCACCGGCGAACGCACGGCCCGTACGCGCCTGCTCTCTGCTAAGGGAGCCGCGTCCGCCGTCATCGAGATCGACACCAGCCGCGCGTACGTCAACGACGCCGCGGCGCGCAAGGTCTACGAGATCGACTACAACGACCGCCTGCGGCAGGCCCGTACCTTCCCGCTCGGCTTCGCGCCCACGCACATGGTGGAGACGGGCCGATGACGCACCCGCGCCGAACCGCGCCGCCCGGATCCGCGCCCGCCCGGCCCTGGCTGACGCCGCTGCTCTGTCTGCTGCTCCTCCTGGGCATCAGCGGCTGCGCCGGGGAGAGCCACGGCCGCCCCCGGGTGGTGGTCACCACCAACATCCTCGGTGACATCACCCGGAACATCGTCGGTGACGAGGCCGAGGTGACGGTGTTGATGCGGCCCCACGCCGATCCGCACTCCTTCGGCATCTCCGCGCCCCAGGCCGCCTCCTTGGAGCGGGCCGACCTGGTCGTGTACAACGGCCTGGGCCTGGAGGAGAACGTGCTGCGCCCGGTGGAGGCGGCGCGGGCGGCGGGCGTCGCCACGCTGGCCGTCGCCGAGGGTGTCGATCCGCTCGGGTACGGGCCGGGCGAGAGCGCCGACGCCCTGGACCCGCATTTCTGGACCGATCCGGAACGGGTCGCCAAGGCCGTGGACCTCATCGCAGGACAGGTCGTCGAGCACGTCCCGGGGGTCGACGCGTCGGCCGTCGGCAAGAACGCGGACGCCTACTCCGCGAAGATCGGCGAACTCACCGTCCGGATGGAGGAGGAGTTCGGCCGGATACCGCCCCGGAAGCGCCAACTGGTCACCAATCACCATGTCTTCGGCTATCTGGCGCAGCGCTTCGGCTTCCGGATCGTCGGTGCCGTCATCCCGAGCGGAACCACCCTGGCATCGCCGAGCGCGTCGGATCTGAAATCTCTGGCCGACGCCATCGAGAAGGCGGGTGTCACCGCGGTCTTCGCCGATGCCTCGCAGCCGGACCGGCTGGCCCAGGTACTCAGACGTGAAAGCGGCATCGACGTGGACATCGTGCCGCTGTTCTCCGAGTCCCTCACCGCGAAAGGCGAAGGAGCCGCCACCTATCTGGAAATGATGCGCGCCAACACCGCGGCGATCACCGCGGGTCTCAGCACCGGATGACACCGCGACAGCAACCCGAAGGAAGAAGGAAACACATGAGGAAGAAAATGACACGCCCCAGAACGACGGCCGCGATCGCCCTGCTGCTGGCGGGCTCCACGGCGCTGACCGCGTGCGGCGGCACGGCCTCGGAGCCTGCGGCCACCAAGGCGGGCCGCGCGACGGGCCCGACGGCGCGGCCGGTCGCCGACCCGGTCGTCACCACGTACGACGGCGGGCTGTACGTCCTGGACGGAACGACGCTGAAGCTCGCCGAGGACATACCGCTGTCCGGGTTCAACCGGGTCAACCCGGCGGGCGACGACCGCCATGTGATGGTCTCCACCGCCACGGGCTTCCGTGTGATGGACGCGGTGGGCGGGCGGCTGACGGACGTCGAGTTCAAGGGCGCCAAGCCGGGCCACGTCGTCCGCCACGCCGGCCGTACGGTGCTCTTCGCCGACGGGACCGGCGAGGTCACCGTCTTCGATCCGAAGGACCTCGGCGACACCGAGCCCGCGACCGAGACATACACCTCCGCCTCCGCCCACCACGGCGTGGCCATCCAGCTGGCCGACGGGGAGTTGGTGACCACGCTCGGCACCGAGGAGAAGCGGGTCGGTATCACCGTCCTGGACAAGAAGCGCGCGGAGATCACCCGCAGCGAGGAGTGCCCCGGTGTGCACGGCGAGGCCACCGCGCGCGACGAAGCGGTGGTCATCGGCTGCGAGAACGGGGTGCTGATCTACCGCGACGGTGCCATCACGAAGGTCAAGAGCCCCGACGCGTACGGCAGGATCGGCAACCAGGCCGGATCCGACGCGTCGCCGGTCGTGCTGGGCGACTACAAGAAGGACAAGGACGCGGAGCTGGAACGCCCGGAGCAGGTGTCGTTGATCGACACGGTCACGGGCAAGCTGCGGCTGGTCGGCCTCGGCACCAGCTACACGTTCCGCTCGCTCGCCCGCGGCCCGCACGGCGAGGCGCTCGTCCTCGGGACCGACGGCCGGATCCATGTCATCGACCCCACGACGGGCAAGGTCACCAAGAGGATCCCCGTCCTCGGCGCGTGGCAGGAACCGCTGGACTGGCAGCAGCCGCGCCCCGCGCTGTTCGTACGGGACACCACCGCGTACGTGTCGGATCCCGCGCACAAGAAGCTGTTCGCGATCGATCTCGCCTCCGGTGAGCGGTCGGCCGCGGTGACCCTGCCGAAGGCCGTCAACGAGGTGAGCGGCGTGAAGGCGCACTGACGCGCTCACACCGACGCGAACATCTCCAGCAGGCCCCGGGGCGCGTCGGCGGCGAAGCAGAGGGTGAGACCGGCCGCGGACTCGGCGGCAGCGGCCTCGGAGCGCGCGAACATCACCCGCTCGTACGCCGCCAGCGCGCCCTCGGTGTCGCCGGGGTGGGCGGCCAGCGCCAGCCCGAGACCGGCCCCGTCGATCATCGCGAGGTTGGCGCCCTCCCCGGCGAAGGGGGACATCAGATGGGCGGCGTCGCCCAGCAGCGTCACCCCGGGGACGCGCTCCCAGCGGTGGCCGACGGGCAGGGCGTGGACCGGCCTCGGGACGAGCGCGCCGTCGGCGTCGGCGACCAGCGCCCGCAGGCTCGGGTGCCAGTCCGGGAAGCGCGCGAGCACGGCCTCCTTGGCGGTCGCGGTGTCGGTGAAGTCGAGGGTGGAGACCCAGTTCTCCGGGACCTTGAACGTGGCGTAGACGTGCAGCCCGCCGTCGGACTCGCGGTGCGCGAGGAGGCCCCGCTCGGCGCCGAGCGCGAAGAGCGTGCCGGCGCCGACGACCGAGGCGCTGACGGGGTGGCGGGCGTCCGCGTCGCGGAGGTTCACCTCGACCATGGAGAAGCCGGTGTACGCGGGGAGCGCGCCGGAGAGCAGCGGGCGCACCCGGGACCAGGCGCCGTCCGCCCCGACCAGCAGGTCGGCGGTGAACACACTGCCGTCGGCGAGGGTCACCTCGTGGCGGCCGTCGTCGAGGGTACGGACCGCGGTGGCCTTGGCCCCCCAGCGGACGGTGCCTTCGGGCAGCGAGTCGAGCAGCAGGTCGCGCAGCCGCCCGCGCTCGACCTCGGGCCGCCCGCCCGTGCCGTCGTCGTCCCGGGCCATGCGGACCTCGGCGTTCCGGTCGAGGACCCGTGTGGCCTCGCCGCCGGGCAGCACCAGCGGGCGGAAGTCCGCCAGGAGCCCGGCGGCGCTCAGGGCCGCCTGGCCGGATTCCTCGTGGATGTCGAGCATGCCGCCCTGATGGCGGACGTCCCGGGAGGTCTCCTGGTCGTAGACGGCCGCTTCGATGCCGTGGACGCGCAGGACCCGGGCCAGTGTCAGGCCGCCGAGACCGGCGCCCACGACGGCGATGCGATGGTGCGTACTCATGATGCCGCTCCTGGCGTTTCGGTGGGGACGGGTTCGGTGGGGACAGGTTCGGTGGGGACAGGTTCGATGGGGACGGGGGTGTGGGCGATGCCGTTGATCAGCGTGCGGAAGCCCCAGGCCAGCCGCTCGTGGGGCGTACCGGACATCAGGGCGGAGCCGAGGGCCGCGATGCGCGGGTGGGTACGCCCGTCCACCGCGCCGACGGCGCGGGTCAGGGCGTCCCAGTCGTCCTGGTCGGCGTCGGCTTCGGCGCCGTCCCGGCCCGCGTGCTCGGCGGCCGTCGCGGTGGCGTGCAGCAGCAGCGCGTCGACGCCCCACGCGGCCCGCCCGCCGGACACCCCGCCCTCGTCCAGCAGCCGCAACAGCGTTTCGAGCAGGGCCAGGTAGCGCGGCCCGCCGGGGCGTGCCACCAGCGCGGACGCGGCCAGTCCCGGGTGAGCGAGGAGGACGGCGGTGTACGCGCCGAGCAGCCCTTCCAGCCGCTCGTGCCACTCCCCCTCGGCCGGTGCCTCGACCGTGCCCAGGAACTCGTCGAGGATCGCCGCGTGCAGGGCGGCGGTGTTGGCGACGTAGACGTAGAGCGAGGCCGGGCCGGTGTCCAGTGCACGCGCCAGGCGGCGCATGGTGACCTTCGGCAGGCCCTCGGCCCGGGTGATCTCCATGGCGGCGGCCACGATCACGGCGCGGCTCAGGGCCGGTTTGGCGGGGCGCTCCCGGCGGCTGCGCGGTGCGGTACGTGGATCCATACCGACACGGTAGCGAACATGTTCGTGAAGAACAAGTACGTGACGAACGCGTTCGTCGGAGCGCCCGGCCGGGGCTTCGTTCGTTGCAGACAGGGCTGGGGGCTTTCGTTTGGATCAGGCCGGATGAGCGAGCGGGGTCTGGTGCCGTGGACCGCGAGGCGCAGGAGGGAGCCCACGCGGAGCGGATGGGGTCTCCCCTGGTCGAGCGAAGCCGAGACCTTGGGGATGACCGACGACAACGCGGCGAGACGCGGCACCAGGGCCCGCGAGCCCGGCACGATCCAAACGAAAGACCCTAGACCGGCAGCCATCGGTAGCGGCGCTCCGGGCGGCCGGCCACGCCGTACCGCAGGGAGACGTCCACGCTGCCGGTGACGGTGAGGTGCTCCAGATAGCGGCGCGCGCTGACCCGGGAGATCCCGACGAGGACGGCGCACTCGCTGGCGGACAGGGTCCCCTCGGCGGCGCGCAGGGCGCGGGTGACCAGCTCCGCCGTCTCGGGGCTCATCCCCTTGGGTACGACGGGTGCGGCGGCCGGGACCGCCGTACCCGCGCTGGTCAGCAGCCGGTCCACATCGGTCTGGTCGCCGATGACGGCGTTGTCCAGGCTCGTGCGGCGCGCGGCGTACTGTTCGAGCCGGACCCGCAGGTCGTCGAAGTCGAAGGGTTTCAGCAGGTAGTTGACGACCCCGTGGCGCACGGCCCCGCGCACCGCGTCCAGCTCGCGCGCCGCGCTGACCACCAGGATGTCGCAGGCGTGTCCGGTCGCCCGGAGGCGGCTGATGACGTCGAGCCCGAAGACGTCGGGCAGATACAGGTCGAGCAGCACCAGGTCCGGGGCGAGTTCCGCGACCCGGGCGAGCGCCTGTTCCCCGGAGTTCGCCTCGCCGATGACGCGGAAGCCCGCGCACCGGTCGACGAAGCCTCTGTTGATGCGCGAGACCATGAAGTCGTCGTCGACCACGAGTACGTCGATCACCGGACCGTCCACACTGCCTGCGCCGTCTCCGCCGTTTTCGAGGTCTCCGCCGTTTTCGAGGTCTCCGCCGTCCGCGCCGTCTGCGCCGTCTCCTGGTCGGGGCGCCCCACCGGCATGTGCGCGGTGAACACGGCGCCGTCGGCGGTGTTGGCGACCGCGACCTCACCGCCCCTGCGGGTACAGACCAGTCGGGTCAGCGCCAGGCCGATGCCGCGTTCGCCGCCCCGGGCCGCCTTGGTGGTGAATCCCCGGGCGAAGACCTCGTGCGCCAGCGCGGGCGCCACCCCCGGCCCCGAGTCCCGTACCACGATCTCCACGCCGGAGGCGTCGTGGCACAGCTCGACCTCCACCCACGCCTCGTCCCCTCCCCCGGCCGCGCCGGGTCCGGCCCCGGCGGCGGCGTCGATGGCGTTGTCCACGAGGTTGCCGGTCACCGTCGCCACGTCGGCGGAGTCGGCGGCCGCCAGCCTCGGCAGCGCCGTGCGTTCCGAGAGCCGCAGCCGCACCTTGCGCTCGGCGGCCAGTGACGACTTGGCCATCACCAGGGCCGCGACGGCGGTGTCGGCGATCCGGCTGGTCACCTGGAGGTCCAGCGACTTGCGGTGGCCGCTCAGCACCCGGATGTAGCGCAACACCTCGTCCGGCTCGTCCATCTGCGTCAGCCCGGAGATGATGTGCAGCTGATTGGCGAACTCGTGGGCCTGCGCGCGCAGCAGCTCCGTGGTGGAGCGGAAGGAGCCCAGTTCGCGTTCGAGCCTGGCCAGTTCGGTGCGGTCCCGCAGGGTGGTCACCGAGCCGAGGGAGCGGCCGTCCTTGACGACGGTCATCCGGTTCATCACCAGCACCCGGCCGCCGCGGATGGCGATCTCGTCGCTCGCGTCCCGGGGATCGGCGCCCGGGTCGCCCCGCTTGCCGGCCAGCACGTCGTAGAGGCGGTCCTCGATGCCCAGCTCGGTCAGGCTCATGCCGACGCAGCGCTCGGGCAGCTCCAGCAGCCGCCGCCCCATGTCGTTCACCAGTGTGACGCGCAGCGCCGGATCGAGCGCGATCACCCCTTCGGCGATGCCGTGGAGCATGGCCTCCCGGTGCTCGGCGAGGCCGGTGATCTCGCGCGGCTCCATGCCGAGCGTCTGACGTTTGATGCGCCGGGCCAGCAGCCACGACCCGAGGACACCGAGGCCGACGGCGATGCCCAGATACAGGACGAGGTACGAGGAGGCTCCGGCCAGCCGCTGCCACACCGTCGGCGCGGCCACCCCGATCATCACCGTGCCCAGGTGCCGGCCCCGGTCGGCCGAGGTGTCGCCGAGGACCGGTGCGCGGGCGGCCAGTTCGTGGGCGCCGTCGATCCGGATATGGCCGGACCAGCCGCGCCCCGCGGCGACGGCGCTGTCCCCGAGCGGCAGCGGGGTGCCGACCAGGGTGGGGTCGGTGGAGGCGACGGTCCGTCCCTCGGCGTCCGCGACGCTGACCGATGTCACTCCGGACTGGGCCTGTGTACTGTGCACCAGCGGGGCGAGCACCTCGCCCGGTCCTGGCTTCCCGAGTCTGCCGCGCACCAGCGGGTTCCAGGCCAGCTGCTCGGCGAGCGCCGTCACCCGGCGGCCCTCGACCCGGTCGAAGGTGGCGGCGGACTGTGCCAGCGAGACCGCGCCGACGGCCGCCACGACCACCACGATGATGGCGAGTTGGAGGACGAGCAGCTCACCCGCCAGTGTCGGCCGGCGGAATCTCGCGCACACGATGAACTCAATCTTCTCTGACCACACGGGACACGGCGACGCCCACCGCGTCGGACCATCATGGCGTCGGGTGCACGGAAACGAAAGGGGCGGATGGTGACGGTTCGGATCACCGCGTTGCTCGGTGTGCTGGTCATCGGGCCGGTCCTCACGCTCGGTGGCTGCGTGGGCGGCCCGTGGGACCGGCCGGGCGGCGGCGGGGGCTGGGCGGCCGAGGCGCGGATCATGGCGCCCAACGCGCCGGGCGGCGGGTACGACAGCACCGCGCGGACGGTGGCGCGGGTGATGGAGGAGACCGGCATCGCGCCCGGTGTGCAGGTGTTCAACCTGCCGGGCGCCGGTGGCACCGTCGGTCTTCAGCGCCTGGTCGACGAGCGGGGCAACGGCGAGCTGGCCATGCAGATGGGGCTCGGGGTCGTGGGGGCGTCCTATGTGTCGGGGTCGCGGGTGACCCTGGCGCAGACCACGCCGATCGCCCGGCTGATCGAGGAGGCGGGTGCGATCGTCGTGGCCCGCGATTCCCCGTACACCTCGATCGGCGAGCTGGTGGCGGCGTGGCGGGCGGAGCCGGGGAAGGTGAGCGTCGGCGGTGGTTCGTCCCCCGGCGGCCCGGACCATCTGCTGCCCATGCGGCTCGCCAAGGCCGTCGGCCTCGATCCCGGGGTGGTCGACTACCACGCGTACGAGGGCGGCGGTGAGCTGCTGACGGCCGTCATGGACGGCCGGGTGACGTTCGGCGCCAGTGGGTACGGGGAGTTCCTCGACCAGGTCGCGGCGGGTCAGCTGCGGGTCCTCGCGGTCACCAGCACGGAACCGGTCGGTGTGCTTAGGGACGTGCCCACGTTGAAGGCGTCCGGCATCGATCTGGTCTTCGCCAACTGGCGGGGGATCGTGGCCCCGCCGGGGATCGGCGCCCGCGAGCGCGCGCGCTGGACCGAGGCGCTGGACCGGATGCGCCGCTCGGCGCGCTGGCGGGCGGAGCTGGCCAGACACGGCTGGAGCGACGCGTTCCTGACCGGCGAGCGCTTCGCCGACTATCTGACCGAGCAGGACAGGGCCACCGCGGAGATCCTGTCCCGGCTCGGACTGATGTCGTAGGGCCGTGCCCGGCTCAGGAGGCCAGGGCGTAGACGATCCACGCGAAGAGGAAGCCGACCACGCCGATCAGCGTCTTGATCACCGTCCAGGTGCGGAACGTGGTGGGGATGTCCATCCCGAGCAGCTTGCCGAAGAGCCAGAAGCTGGCGTCGTTGACGTGCGGCACGACCGCCGAGCCGCCCGCCAGGGCGAGGACCATCGCGGCCGTCTGTACGGGGTTGAGACCGGCGGCGAGGACCGAGGCGCTGAGCAGCCCGGCCGAGGTGGTGATGGCGACGGTGGCGGTGCCCAGCGCGATGCGCAGGATCGCGGCGACGACGAACGTCGAGACGATCAGCGGCAGTCCGGTGTCGCGCAGGGTGTTCGCCAGCGCGTCGCCGATGCCGCTGGTCACCAGCACGCTGCCGAACATGCCGCCCGCGCCGGTGATGAGGACGACCGGGGCGATCGGCTTGAGGGCGTTGTCGTACAGGTCCTCCAGGAAGTCCCTGCTGCGTCCGCGCCGGGTGCCGAGCACGTACGACGCCGTGATCACGGTGATCAGCAGGGCGACCGGGGTACTGCCCAGCACGCGCAGGACGTCGGCCCACGCGAGGTCCTTCGCCAGCGCTCCGGTGTCCACCGCCGTGCGCAGGCCGGTGTTGAGGAAGATCAGCCCGAGCGGGAGCAGCAGCAGGAGCAGCACCGTCGACGCCTTCGGCGGGGCGATGTCGCCGCCGGGGTCGCCCCCGGGGTCGCCGCCGGATCCGTCGCCTGAGCCGCCCGCGGTCTCCTTGCGCGGTCCTCCGGTGAGGAGTTCGGGCACGGGCAGGACGATCCGGCCGCCGATCCAGATGCCGTACAGGTAGCCGGATATGTACCAGGTGGGTCCGGCTATGAGTACGCCCAGCAGTACCACGAGGCCGACGTCGGCGCCGAGGAAGACCGTGGCCGCCACCGCCCCCGGGTGCGGCGGCAGGAAGATGTGCATCGTCGACAGCGCCGCCGCGGCGGGCAGCGCGTAGCGCAGCACACCGCCGCCGAGCCGACGGGCCACGGCGAAGACGATGGGCAGCATGACCATCAGCGCCGCGTCGAAGAAGATGGGGAATCCGAACAGCAGCGACGCCACCCCCAGTGCCAGGGGCGCCCGTTTCTCGCCGAACAGCCGGATCATGGTGTCGGACAGGGCCTGGGCGCCGCCGCTGATCTCGACGATCCGGGCGAACATCACGCCGAATCCGACCAGGAGGGCGACCTCGCCCAGGGTGCCGCCGAACCCGTCGATCAGGACGTCCACGATCTCGTCCGTCGGCACGCGGGCGGCGAACGCGGTCCCCAGACTGACCAGCGGCAGCACGATCAGCGGATGGATCTTCACTCTGATGATGAGGAACAACAGGGCCAGGACCGCCGCCCCCGCTATCAGCAGCAGCGGCAGTGTGCCCAGGGTCGACTGCACTTCTTCGGTCTTCATGCTCGGTGGTGTCGCCTTCCCACGGAAGTCGGTGATGCGCGAAGGGACGTTCGCCGATCGACCGGCCCCGCGCCCGCACCGACTCTGCCGAAGGCGGTGAGCCGCGTCACTCTTGCGCAGGTAGCGCTCTTATTGATCGTTGTGTTCGCGGCGGTGGAAGGGCCCGGTCCGCGTCGGTGATCCGGTCGATGCGGTAGTAGCGCGCGACGCACTTCGCCGGCCAGACCTTGCGGCCGTGGTCGGCGAACGGCTCCCGCATCCCGCTGATCGGCAGCGGGCGGTACGGCAGGACGTGGGCGCCGAGCGCGGCCCCTGACCGCAGCCGCCGGTCCTGGTGGTCCCACGCGAGGGCCCGTGCCCGCATGGTGTCCTCCAGGCGTACCAGCGGGAGGGCGAGCGCCAGGCACACCGCCGCGCACGCCAGGACGCCGCCCGCCGCCCCGGTACGCCGCCGTGCGCGCAGCGCACCGCCCAGCAGGGCGCCCGCGCCGACGAGCAGCGCGAGGTACAGCAGGAGGAAGTCGTTCCAGGTCCGGCTGACCTTCGCCACCCCCGCGCCGAAGACGGGGTACGCGAGGAGCGTGCAGAGCCAGCCGGAGAGCAGCAGCGCGACGACGCCGGTCCCGAACAGCGTGGCCGGGTGCGGCGGTACGTTGCGCGGACGGCCGTCGGTTCCTGTCACGAGCAGCCCGAGCAGCAGACCGGCCGCGACCGCGCCCAGGTACGGCCAGCTGGTCAGCACGGTGGCGAGGATGTGCGCGAAGGCCCGGAGCGATCCGGCCAGGGAGTCCGGCGCGAGGAGGGACACGCCCCGCACCCCGTGGCTCTCGCGGCGGGCGCGCGAGCCGGGGGACAGGACGAGCACGAGGGTGCCCAGCGCGGTGCCGAGGACGCCCGCGGCGCACCAGATCCGCAGCGCGGTCCTACGGCGCCCGGTCAGGATCCGGTGGCCCGCCACGAGGGCGGAGGCGAGGGTCACGAGGACGACGACCGAGACGCCCTCGGAGAGCGTCCCCAGCACGGCCCCCGCGACGAACACCGTGGCCACGGCGGCCTTCCGGGCTCCGCGCGAGCGGGCCCGCAGCAAGGGGATCGCCGCCGCGCAGGCGAGCACGGGCGCGACGGTGTGCGAGACGGACGAGGCGGGCCAGTAGAACGCCTTGTACGTGTTGGGTGTGGCGAGGAGGAACACCGCGGTGACCATGGCGGCCACGAGCAGCGGCACGCCGCGCGGCGCCGTCAGCCGGGCCCGGCCGAGCGCCGAGACGGTCACGGCCCACAGGACGCCCAGGACGAGTACGGTGCTGATCAGCGCGTACCACTGGTGCCCTGCGACGCCGAACCCGGCGTACAGACCGGTCAGCACGCCGTTGGCGACGCGTCCGTTGTCCGCGAGGTAGAACTTGCCCACCAGTGCGGAGACGCCGTCGTCGCGCACCACGGGCAGGAAACACCAGTCGTCGGCGCCGGGGCGCACCCAGCGTCCGAACCACACCGCCGCGCCCAGCAGTCCGAGCGGCGCCAGCGCCAGCGCCGGTGGCCAGCGGGCCGTCCGGTGGCCGGTCCGCCGCTCAGGCGGCATCGGACTCGTCCGCCGGCGCCGCGGCACGCGTCGCGCCGGAGGTGATGGCCCAGCGGGCGGCCAGATAGACGGCCGTGTTGACGAGTCCGACCGTCACGAAGAAGGCGAACTGCCGCATGGTACGGGCGGGGACGGGCCGCCGGGGCCCGCGCGGGACACGGCGGCGGGTACGGCCCGTGCCGAGCGGCCGCAGCCGGCCGAAACACGGCACGACGACCGACAGCTGAAGGGCCGTCATCCTGTTCCCCTCTGCCCGCTTCCGCCCTGTTCGCCCATCATGGCGGTGTCCGGGCCGGGGGGCCGGTCCCGCCGGACGCGGCACAAGGATGAAAGATCCCCTTCCCGCGCATACGGAGGAACGCCGGAGCGGCGGCGCGACCGGGTACGGTGTTGACCGGACGCGGGGTGCCGCGAGCGCCCGGCGTCCGATGTAAGAGCACATGGCATCATCGGAAAGGAGACGGCATGTCATCGAAGCGTCGCCGTAAGAAGAAGGCTCGTCGTAAGAACGGCGCCAACCACGGCAGCCGCCCCCAGTCCTGAACAGAACGGCCGAGCCGACCGCGCCCCCTTCCGCACCAGGGAAGGGGGCGCGGTCGTGCCCGGCAACCGGACGTTCCCGGCCACATGGAACCAATCGCTCGATCTCCGTGCATGAAATGACTTTCCAGAGAATTCCTCGCGGATTTTCAACAGCGAGTGGTAACTCTGTTGAATGTTTAGCAACGGAGGCTCTTGAACCGGCCAATGAAAATGCGTCAGAGTTCCGGTGCGGCGCCCGGGAAACCGGCGCCGCCAGACGGCGGCCACACTGTGCGATCGGCTTGTCCGGGCCTTCGCACTCCCCCCATGCACGGCCGCCCGCTCTGTGAACGGAAGGAATACCGTGCGAATATCGCGGAACATTCTCGCAGCGACGGCGGTCGGCGCGCTTCTCGCCGTCACCGCCGCCTCCGGCGCCCAGGCCGCCGGACAGTCCGCCGACCGCTACGACCCGGCGATGGTCGAGGCGCTGGCCACCACCCTCGGGGTCAGCGAGCAGGCGGCCACCGCGCGGCTCGACCGCCAGGCGACACAGCAGGACAGACTGGCCGCGCTGGACAAGAGCGGCGTGCCGACGGACGGCGCCTTCTTCGACAAGGCGGGCACGCTCGTCGTCAACACGACCGGCGCCCAGGCCGAGCGGCGTATCGAGGAGGCCGGACTGACCCCCCGCGCGGCCGGCCACGGTCAGAGCGCGCTCGACCGGATCAAGGCCGAGCTGGACGCCAAGGCGCTCCGGCAGGCTCCGGCCGGTGTCACCGCCTGGTCGGTGGATCTCGCCTCCGACACGGTCACCGTCGAGGTCGACAACGCCACGGGCGCGGCGGCGAAGTCCTTCCTCAAGGCGGCCCGCGCGCACGGCGACGCCGTCCGTGTGGTGGAGAACCAGCAGCAGCTCAGCACCCAGGCCGTGGTCAGCCCGGGAGACGAGATGTCGTTCAACGGCTATGTCTGCTCGGTCGGTTACGGCGCCCAGGACTCGTCCGGCAAGCAGTACCTCGTCACGGCGGGCCACTGCATCGAGGACCTGCCCGTCCTGTCCTACAAGGGCACGCGCTTCGCGCAGGGAACCGACTCCCGCTTCGCTGTCGGCAGCAACAGCGTCGACATGGGCATCGCCGCCGTCGACTCGGGCAGCTCCCTCGCCACCCAGGTCGGGACGTACGGCAGCGCCGGTACCGTCGCCGTCCAGGGCAGCACGCGGGCCGCGGCAGGCGCCGACCTGTGCAAGTCGGGCCGTACGACCTTCTGGACCTGCGGCAAGGTCAACTCCTACAACGTGACGGTCACCTACTCCGACGCCAGTGGCGGCCCCGACACCGTCGTCACCGGGCTGGGCAGCTCCTCGGTCTGCACCGAGGGCGGTGACAGCGGCGGCGCCTACATCTCCGGCAACCAGGCCCAGGGCATGACCTCGGGCGGCCCGTCCGCGCAGCGGTGCTCGGGCAGTGTGAACTCGCCCGGCTCGTCCTACTTCCAGCCGCTGGACGACGCCCTCTCGCACTACCGGCTCACGCTGAACACCAACTGATCCCCTCCCCCCACCGGATGACGGGGGCCACTCATCGGATACGGTGAGTGGCCCCCGTCCTTCGACCGAACCTCCTCGCCGGAACCGGCCCCATCCGGCCACCTCCGGCGGCCCCGGAGGGGAGGAGTACCCGTGCACCAGCACCCCGTGCACCAGGAGAGCAGCCGGGACAGCGCCGTCCCGCCACCCGGCGGCCCGGCCGGCGCACCGCCCTCGGACGCCACCTTCGCCCTGGTCTTCCAGCAGGCCGTCAAGGCCCGCGGGCTGTCCCTGGACCGTGTGCGCAACCGCCTCGCGGAGCAGGGCATACGGATCAGCCTGACCACCCTCAGCTACTGGCAGCGCGGACGCAGCGAGCCGGAACGGGCCGGATCACTGCGCGCCGTCGACGCGCTGGAGGAGATCCTCGCGCTGCCGACCGGCACGCTCCGCTCCCTGATCGGCCCCTACCGGCCCCGGGGGCGTGTGGCGTCACAGGCGCACGATCTGCGCACCTCGCACCGGGTGTTCGGGGAGAACTCGCTGGCGGAGCAGATACTCGGCGACGACTTCGGCTCGCTCAACGAGGACATCGGCACCCTGAGCATCCGTGAGACCGTCACGATCGACGAGAACCGGCGCCTGAGCGCCATCGCGATCCAGCAGGTGCTGCGCGCCACCCGCGACGGCGCCGACCGGCTGACCGCCGTGCACACCTTCGACAGCGGGGCGCGCGCGGTGCGCACCACCGTGCGCTGCGGAATCCAGGGCCAGGTCCGCTTTCTGCCCGAAGTGAGCACCGTCGTCACCGAAATCGAATTCGGCAGCAAGCTGGCGAAGAACGAGACAGCGGTCATCGACTACACCATCTCCGTCGACCCGGGTGACGGCCGCGACGACCATTACGAACGGCGTACCCGCGTGCGGCTGCGCGAATATCTGCTGCATGTCTATTTCCACCCGGCGGCACTTCCGGTGGTCGGCCACCGCTACTACCGCGAGCGCTCAGGAGCGCGGAAGAGCTACAACCACCGCGTGGTCCTGGACGCCTCGCACACGGTGCACGCGGCGGCGGGCAGATGCCCCGCCGGCATCCACGGCATCTCCTGGGAGTGGCCGGGAGCCGACGGGGCCTGACGCCGTCCGGCCGGTCAGCAGTTCTTGAAGTCGGCCTTCGGGTTGTTGTACGAGCAGGTGTCGGCCTTGGCGCCGGACGCCTTGCGCAGCGTCGCGGTGTCCTTGTCGTTGTTCCACACGTAGGCGCCGCGGTTCTGGTAGCGGTTGACCGCCGTGTCCTTGCCCTTGCCGGTGCGTACGGTCACCGTCTTGCCCTTGCCGAGGCGGTAGCTCCCGAAGGTGTAGGTGTGCCTCGAGGCGTCGGTCAGCGTCCAGCCCTTGAGGCTCACGGCCTTCGACGTGGTGTTCCTGATCTGTACCCACTCACCGTTGAGGCTGGCGTTGGAGCGGTTGTCCGGTCCCGGGCTGTTGTAGTAGATCTTGTGCAGGTGGACCGAGCCCGCGGCGGCCTGTGCCTGCGCGGGCAGCAGGGCAGGACCGGCGAAGGCCGCCGCGACGGCGGCGGCGGCGAGTGTGCGGGTGTGACGCATACGCAATCCCCATGTTCAGGCCGAGCACCCCCCAATGGCAGCTCGGCAGACGCACATAATAGGGATATCGCATGCCCCGGCGGGCGCTCTTCGCGGAACACGGACATGAGCGGACATCAGGGGTTGAGACTGCTGACGACACCGGCCGTCGCGGAGATGCCGTTGGCGATGGACGGCGCCATGCTCGTACCCGCGAGGAAGAACCCGAGCAGGATACAGACCAGCGCGTGCGAGAGCTTGAGCCCGCCGCTGCGCAGGAAGACCACCGCGAGAATCACCAGAAGCAGCAGCACTGAGATGGAAATGGCCACGGACAACCTCCTCCGCCGCACCGTTGTGCGCGGCATTCGGCCGCCAGTGTGGCGGAGGAGACGGTCCGTACGGCCGACTGGCGTGTCCGCCGTACGGGTGGTTCGGGTCGGGGGCGGGCGTGCGTGCGGGCCGTACGGGTGGGGCCCGCACGCGGCGGGCCGCCCGGCGCGGGACGCTATCCGGGGGCGGGCAGGTCGACGAGGGCGGCCAGCGCCTCCTGGTGACGGCCGGTCGAACCGAGCGCGGTGGCAGCCGACTTGGCGCGCTTGAGGGCGAGGTGCGCGGGGTGCTCCCAGGTCATGCCGATCCCGGCGTGCAGCTGGACGCACTCCTCGGCCGCGTGGACCGCGACCGGGCCGCAGTACGCCTGGGCGAGCGCGACCGCGAGCGGGGCGCCGGGATCCCCGGTGGCCAGCGCGTCGGCCGCCGCGCGGGCGGCGGCGCGGGCCGAGACCACCTCCAGCCACAGCTGTGCCATGCGGTGCTTGAGCGCCTGGAAGGATCCGACGGGACGGTTGAACTGGTACCGCTCCTTGGTGTGCCGGACGCTCTCCTCCAGACACCACTCGGCGATCCCGAGCTGCTCAGAGGCGAGCAGGCCAGCCCCGGCCAGCAGTCCCGCGCGTACGGCACGCTCCGCTTCGGGCGCCGCGGCGATCCGCAGCCCGGCGCCGGGGTCGACGGTGACGGCGGCCAGCGGCCGGGTCAGGTCGAGCGGGGTCAGCGGCTCGACGGTGACGGCGGGCGAGGCCGTCTCGACGGCGTACAGCCCGTCCTGACGCGGGACGAGCAGCACATCGGCCCGTACGGCGTCGGCCACACCGCGCACCGTCGCCGCGCCGACGGGCAGCGGGGCGTCCGGGGCGGTGCCGAACGGCACCGCGAGCACCGCGACCCCGCGGCCCTGCGCGAGCGCGGTGAGCAGCCCGGCGACGTCCGGGTCGTCGGTGTCGCACGCCAGGAGCGCCGAGGTGGCCAGCACCGAACTGGTGAGGTAGGGCGCGGCCGTGACGGCACGGCCCAGCTCCTCCAGCACCACCGCCGCCTCACGGTGGCTCGCGCCCTGGCCGCCGAGGCTCTCCGGTACGAGCAGACCGGCCGCGCCGATCCCGGCGGTGAGCGAGGTCCACAGCGCGGGATCGTACGGGTCGCCCGACTCGGCGCGCGCGAGGGCGGCCGGGAGATCGGCGCGGTCGGCGAGCAGCGCCCGTACCGCCGCGCGCAGGTCGTCCTCGGGCTCGGAGTAGAGGAGATCGGGGGGTGTGCTCATCGGGCCAGGTCCTTCCAGGCGACGTCCTTGTCGTCACGCGGCTCCGGGGGCAGGCCGAGGACGCGTTCGGCGACGATGTTCAGCAGTACCTCGCTGGTACCGCCCTCGATCGAGTTACCCTTCGCGCGCAGATAGCGGTAACCGGCGTCGCGGCCGGTGATGTCCACACGCTCGGGGCGGCGCATGGTCCAGTCGGAGTACAACAGGCCCTCGTCAGCGAGGAGTTCCACTTCCAGGCCGCTGATCTCCTGATTGAGCCGGGCGAAGGAGAGCTTCAGGCCGCTGCCTTCGGGGCCCGGCTGTCCGGCGGCGAGCTGCTGGCCCACCCGCTCGGCGGTGAGCCGTGCCACCTCGGCCTCCACCCACAGGGTGAGCAGGCGCTGGCGCAGTGCGTGGGTGCGCAGTTCCGGCCGCTCGCGCCAGACGCGGGCGACCGCGCCGATCATGCCGCCCTCGCGCGGGAGCCGGGCCCCGCCGATGGAGACGCGCTCGTTCATCAGGGTCGTACGGGCGACCTGCCAGCCCTCGCCGACACCGCCGAGGCGGTGTGCGTCGGGGATGCGCACCCCGGTCAGGAACACCTCGTTGAACTCGGCCTCGCCGGTGAGCTGGCGCAGCGGCCGCACCTCGACACCGGGGTCGGTCATGTCGCACAGGAAGTAGGTGATGCCCCGGTGCTTGGGCAGAGCGGGGTCGGTGCGGGCGATGAGGATGGCCCAGCGGGCGAGATGCGCGCCGGAGGTCCACACCTTCTGGCCGTCGACGATCCAGTCGCCCGAGGACTCCTCCCGTACGGCGCGGGTCGCCAGCGCCGCGAGGTCGGAGCCCGCGCCCGGCTCGCTGAACAGCTGGCACCACACCTCCTCGCCGACCCACAGGGGCCGCAGGAAGCGCTCCCTCTGTTCCCGGGTGCCGTAGCGCAGGATGGTCGGCGCGGCCATGCCGAGGCCGATCCCGATGCGGCGGGGATCGTTGTCGGGGGCGCCCGCGGCCGCCAGGTCGGCGTCCACGACGCTCTGGAGCGCGCGCGGCGCGTCGAGTCCGCCGAGTCCTGGCGGGTAGTGCACCCAGGCCAGTCCGGCGTCGAAACGGGCCCGCAGGAAGTCCTCCTCCGCGGTGCTGGACGGCGGGTGGGCGGCGAGCAACCCGGCCACGCGGGTGCGCAGTTCGGTGGCGTCGGTCATCGCAGAACCCCCTGCGGGAGGACGACGGACCGGCCGGTGGTGGCGCCGTCGGCGACGCGCTGCACGGCGTCGGCCGCGTCCTTCATCTCCACCCGCTCCCCGATGAGCGGCCTGATGGCGCCCCGGTCCGCGAGTGCGGTCAGCTCCTGGTGACAACGGGCCACCGAGGCCGGGTCCTTGGCGACGTACAGGCCCCAGTGCAGGCCCATGATGGTGTAGTTCTTCACCAGCGCGTGGTTGAGGGCCGGGGTGGGGACGACGCCGCTGGCGAAGCCCACGACCACCACCCGGCCCTCGAAGGCGACGCACTTCACGGACTTGGCGTAGGCGTCGCCGCCCACCGGGTCGTAGACGACGTCCGCGCCCCGGCCGCCGGTGGCCTCCTTGACGGCCGCGACGAGGTCGTCGCCGTGCCGGTCGATGACCAGGTCGCAGCCCAGTTCGCGGGCGACCGCGGCCTTGTCCGGGCCGCCGGTGACGCCGATGACGGTGGCTCCCGCGGCCTTCCCGAGCTGGACGGCCGCGCTGCCGACGCCGCCGGCCGCCGCGTGGACGAGCAGGGTCTCGCCCGGCTGGAGGCGTGCCCTGCGGTGCAGCCCGAACCAGCCGGTCTGGTAGCCGACGTGCAGGGCGGCGGCCTCGGCGTCGTCGAGCGCGTCCGGTGCGGGCAGCAGCCCCGCCGCGTCGGCGACGGTGTGGTCGGCGAGTCCGCCGTACGGCAGCGCGGGGGTGGCGATGACGCGCCTGCCGTCCTCGGTCTCGCCGCAGATCTCGACGCCGGGGGTGAACGGCAGCGGCGGCCTGACCTGATATTGGCCCCGGCACAGCAGCGCGTCCGGGAAGTTGATGTTCGCCGCCCTGACCAGCAGCCGCACCTGTCCTTCGGCGGGGACCGGCCGCTCCACCTCCTCCAGCCGCATCACCTCGCCCGGCTCGCCGTTCCGGTGCACTCGCCATGCCTGCATTGGGGGCCTCCACACACGAGGGACAGTACCGCGCATACTAAGCGGTCGCTTGCCTCTCGGGATACCGCTTCGCCGCCCCGGAAACAGCCGCCGTGAAAACAGCCGCCCCGGAACCGGCCGCCCCGGAAACAGCGGAGCCCGCGCGGGTCGCGCGGGCTCCGTGCGGTGCGGACCGGTCAGTCGCGGCCGGCCGGCGTCACGCTCCTGGGGGCGTCAGGGAAGATCGGCACCGGTCTGATCCGGCGCAGATACGCCTCCGCCTGCCAGATCGCCTCGCGAGCGGTGCGCTGCCCCATCAGTACGCACAGGGTGTAGGCGACGTCCTCGAACCGGCCCCGTACCGTCTCGTCCAGTGGATCGGCGAGCACGAGCCGCTCCCAGGCGCGGTACCGGGCCAGCAGATCGGCGACCAGATGCCTGTTCGGCAGCAGCATGTCCACCACCTCCCGCTCGGAATGGGTGCGCTCACGCGTGCCTCGGCGCACAGCGGAGCACCAGCCCCCACGGCTCCATTGTGCCCCCGCGGCCCGGCATCCGCGCGGCGAGCGGGTCCGGCGCCCGCCGGGAGCGGGGGCCTCAGCCCTCGCCGCGCGCGAGCGCCAGCAGCCGGTCCAGGACGCGCGGGCCGCCGGCCCGTACCCCGTCGTGCTCGAACTCGTCGGTCACCCAGGTGCGCAGCCCACGGATCGCCCGAGCGGTGCGCAGCGAGTGTTCCGTGTCCACGTACATGTCGTCGTGGTAGACGGCCGCGGCGACCGGCACCTCGTTGGCGGCGAGCCGGGCCGGGTCGTACAGGGCGGGCCAGTCGGTACGGGCCGCGAGCAGTTCCGCGGTCTCGCGCAGCGGGACCAGCGCGGGGTCGCTCTCGAAGTGCCAGGGGTGGATGGACTCGCCGGTGAAGTACAGCGGCCCCTCGCCCGCCAGGGTCTTGTCCGCGTCGAACCGGGCGAACTCGCCGCGCACCCGCTCGGCGGCCCAGCCGGACGGCCCGCCCTCCTGGGCGTAGATCGCCTCGTGGAGCAGCGCGTACAGCGGATGTCCGGCGAACGAGAGCACGGAGGCCACGTTCTCCTGGAAGGCGTCGGAGAGGACCGGGCCCTTCGGCGTGCGGACGAAGGCGTTCTCCAGCAGGTGGTTGAGCTGGTGGCTGCCGTCGCCGCCGCCGAGGAGGATGCCGAGCGACTGGAACGCCTCGGGGGTCAGGATGTATCCGCCCGGCAGCACCGGCCGGTGCTCCGCCGCGTACTGCGCGATCCGCCGGGCCCGCGCGATGTCCTGGGGGTAGCGGGCGTAGTGCGCCTCGACCTTGCGGGCGATCCGCGGATACGCGGCGCGGTAGACCTCGTCGGGTGTGGCGTCCAGCGAGGGCAGCCCGCCGGTGATCAGTACGGTGGCCAGCCCCTCGGGGGCGGCGGACAGGTAGTGGGTGGCGCAGAAGCCGCCGAAGCTCTGGCCCAGCACGGTCCAGGGCGCGCCGCCGGTGAGCAGCGGCCGGATGGTCTCGCAGTCGCGCACGATGGCGTCGGCGCGCAGGTGCGCGAGGTGGTCGGCCTGCTCCCGGGGGCCGCCGCGCAGCGGCAGGGTCTGCCGGTTGGCCGGGGTGGAGAGCCCGGTGCCCCGCTGATCGAGGAAGAGCACCCGGAACTCCTGGAGGGCCCGGCCCAGCCACGCCTGCCGGCCGATGAAGCGGCGTGCCCCGAAGCCGGGGCCGCCCTCCAGATAGATCAGCCACGGCAGGTTCTCGCCCACCCGGGCGCTCGCGACGGCCTCCCGTGCGTACAGCTCGATCCGCTCCCCCGCCGGATCTCCGTGATCGAGGGGGACCGTGAAGCTGTGGTCGGTGAGGACGACGCCGGGATGGCGGTAGCTGGTCAAAGGGGTCCCGTTCTCGAAGGCCCCCGGGCGGGGGCGGCCCATGCCGGACAGTTCAGCACACCGGACAGGGCCCGCCCGAGCCCGCCCCGTGTCCCGGGGGCGATACGCACGGCGCGCCGGTCGCGTTCAGTGGCCCGGCGATCCCGGACGGTCCCGCCCGCGTGCGCGCGGGGCGGGCGGCTCCTAGCGTGAGGTGATGATCCGGTTCGAGCGGGTGAGCAAGGTCTACCCGGACGGTACGGCCGCTGTGGACGGGCTGTCCTTCGAGGTCGCCGCCGGTGAGCTGGTGACGCTGGTGGGGCCGTCGGGCTGCGGCAAGACGACCACCATGATGATGGTGAACCGGCTGATCGAGCCCACCTCCGGCCGGGTCCTCGTCGACGGGCGCGACATATCCGGGGTCGATCCGGTCCAGCTGCGCCGCCGGATCGGCTATGTCATCCAGCAGGTGGGGCTGTTCCCGCACCGGACGGTCCTGGACAACACGGCGACCGTGCCCGCCCTGGTCGGCTGGAAGCGGTCGAAGGCGCGGGCGCGGGCGGCGGAGCTGCTCGATCTGGTGGGGCTCGACCCGGCGACGTACGGCCCGCGCTATCCGGCGCAGCTGTCGGGCGGGCAGCGCCAGCGGGTGGGGGTGGCGCGCGCCCTGGCCGCCGATCCGCCGGTGCTGCTGATGGACGAGCCGTTCGGCGCGGTGGACCCGGTGGCGCGCGAGCGGCTCCAGAGCGAGTTCCTGACGCTCCAGGCGACGGTGCGCAAGACGGTGCTGCTGGTGACGCACGACATCGAGGAGGCGGTACGGATGGGAGACCGTATCGCCGTGTACGGGCAGGGGCGCATCGAGCAGTACGACAGCCCGGCCGCCGTCCTCGGCACCCCCGCCACCGCGTACGTGGCCCGCTTCGTCGGCGCGGACCGGGGTTTGAAGCGGCTGTCGGTCACCGCTGTCGAGCGGGCCGACCTGGAGGAGCCGCCGGTCGCCAGGACCGAGGAGCCGGCCGGGGACGCGGCGCGCCGGATGCGGGCGGAGGGCGCCCGCTGGGCGGTGGTGCTGAACGGCGACGGCGAACTCCACGGCTGGGTCTCGGCCCTGGCGCTCGACGCGGCGCCGTCGGCCCTGGGCGCCGCGCTGCCCCGGGTGGGCGATCTGGCCCGCCGGATGGAGGCGTGGGTGCCGCTCGGCTCGCCGTTGAAGCAGGCGTTCAGCGAGATGCTCCAGCACGACGCGGGGTGGGTGGCGGTGCTGGACGGGAGCCGGTTCGCGGGGGTGCTGACCCCGGCCAAGCTGCACGAGGCGCTGCGCCGCTCGGTCGACGCGGACGCGCAGGGCGTGGGGCGCGCGGAGGTCGACTTCGATTCGGTGTCGGACGCGTAGGCGGGCCGGACGCGCGGCCGTGTCCGGCGGTGCCGTGGTCTTCTGCCGGGCTGCCCGCGGCCGTACGGTGTGACCGTCCGGGCGTCCTGACGCGCTCCGGCCGGTTCTCGAAAAGGCGGTCCTCATGTCCCTGTTCGATATGCCCCTCGACAAGCTTCGCGCCTACCGCAGCGCGTCCGTGGAGCCGGACGACTTCGACCAGTTCTGGGCCAAGACCCTCGAAGAGGCGCGCGGTCACGACCTCGACGCCCGGTTCGAGCCCGTCTCCACCGGGCTGACGGGGCTGGACGTCCTCGACGTGACCTTCGCCGGTTTCGGCGGGCACCCCGTCAAGGGCTGGCTGGTGCTGCCCGCGCACACGCGGGAGCCGCTGCCGGTGATCGTGGAGTACCTCGGGTACGGCGGCGGGCGCGGGCTGCCGCACGCGCATCTGCTCTGGGGCTCAGCCGGGTACGCGCACTTCGTGATGGACACCCGGGGCCAGGGCGCCGGGTGGAACGGCGGCGACACCCCCGACCCGGTGGGCAGCGCGCCCTCCTTCCCCGGCTTCATGACCCGGGGCGTCGAGGACCCCGAGACCTACTACTACCGGCGGCTGTTCACCGACGCGGTGCGCGCCGTCGAGGCGGCCCGTTCCCATCCGCTGGTCGACGCGGAGCGCACGGCGGTACGCGGGGCGAGCCAGGGCGGTGGTATCAGCATCGCGGTGGCCGGGCTGGTGCCGGATCTGTCGGCGGTCGCCGCCGATGTGCCCTTCCTCTGCGACTTCCCGCGCGCCACGACGTTCACCGACCGCACTCCGTACCGCGAGGTGGGCAACTATCTGAAGACGTACCGCAACCGCACGGAACAGACCTGGCGCACCCTCAGCTACTTCGACGGGGTGCACTTCGCGGCGCGCGGGCGGGCGCCCGCGCTGTTCTCCGTGGCGCTGGAGGACATGACCTGCCCGCCGTCGACGGTCTTCGCGGCCTTCAACTCCTACGCGCACCAGGACAAGTCCATCGAGGTGTACCACTTCAACGACCACGAGGGCGGCGAGCGGTACCAGGAGGCCGCCCAGCTGGCCTGGTTCCCGGCCCGGCTGACGCCCTGACAGAGCCATGGTCCCCGGCCCGGTTCAGGGAGCGGCCCGTCCAGGAGCGGCCCGTCCAGGAGCGGCCCGTTCAGGACCGGCCCGTTCAGGACCGGCCCGTTCAGGACCGGTCGGCCGGGATCAGCCCCTTCTCCTCCAGATATGTCCGGGCGACGTCGTCGGGCAGCCGGCGCCAGCTGTCGACCCGCTGGTTCAGCGAGGCGAGATCCCCGGTGGTCAGCACGGTGTTCAGCCGGTCCAGCGCGCGGACGATCCCCGCGCCGCCGGCCCGTGCGCGGTTGACGACGGGGACGATGTGGTCCGCGTTCTGGAGGTGCTTGTCGTCGGCGAGGAGCACCAGACCGAACCGGTCGAGTGTGGCGTCGGTGGTGGTGGTCAGGACCATCTGGTCCTGACCACCGCGCACGGCCTGTTTGGCCGGGGTGGTGCCGACGCCCTTGGGGTCGATGCCGGTGATGTCGATGCCGTAGGTCCGGCGCAGCCCCGGCGCGCAGTACGGGCGCTTGACGCATTCGTCGCCCGCCGCCAGCCGCACCGGCAATCCGGAGGCGCCGAGGTCGCTCAGGGTCCTGAGCCGGTGCTCGCGGGCGTAGGAGGCGGCCACGGCGAAGGCGTTGCGGTCGACGGCGCGGCCGGGGTCGAGGACGGCCAGTCCGCGCGCGGCGGCCAGCGGGCGCAGCGCCGCCATGGTGGCCCGCAGATCGGGTGAGCCCGCCGGGGCGGCGCCGGGGCCGCGGGTCCTGGCCGCGAGCCAGTCGGCGAAGGTCGCCGCGTACTCGGGCACGACGTCGATCTGGCCGCTCTCCAGCGCGGGCTCGTAGATCTCGCGGTTGGTCACCGAGAGGACCGTGGTCCGGTATCCGGCCCTGTCCAGCAGGAGCGCGTACATCCTGGCGAGCAGATCGCTCTCGGTGAAACCGGCGGAGCCGATGGTCAGCTGTCGGCTGTCGCCCGGTGGCGCGGTGACCTCGCCCCGGTTCTCCAGGGACGGCCCGGTGGCGCAGCCCGCGCTCAGCAGCAGCGCCGCGACCGGGACGAGGGCGGTGCGCGGCCCGGCGGCCGTGCGGGGACGGGCCCGGGTGGGGGGCGGTGGTCTCATCAGGCGCGGCCCCGTACCCGGCCCGGCGCGACCCACCCCACCAGCGCGAACACCGCCTCCACCAGCAGCGCGAACACGGCGACCAGGACCGCCCCCGCGATCACCTGGGCGGTGTCGGCGAGATGGAATCCGGCGGTGATGATCCGGCCGAGTCCGCCGCCGCCGACGAGCGCGGCGAGCGTCGCGGTCGCCACCAGTTGGACGGCGGCGATCCGTACCCCGGTCAGGATCAGCGGCAGGGCCAGCGGTACCTCGACGCGCCACAGCAGCTGACCGCCGGTCATCCCCATGCCGCGCGCCGCCCGCACGACGTCCCGGTCGACGCCGCGCATGCCGGCATAGGCGTTGGTGAGCAGCGGCGGGAGGGAGAACAGGACGAGCGCGATGACCGTCGGCCACTGGCCGTGTCCGCCGACCGGGGTGAGGAGCAGCAGCACGAGGACGGCGAAGGTGGGGACGGCCCGGCCCGCGTTGGAGACGTTGACGGCGAGTGCGCCGCCCTTGCCGAGATGGCCGAGGACGAGGGCGACGGGCAGGGCGAGCGCGCAGCCGAGGGCGAGGCAGACGACGGTGAGGAAGAGGTGTTCGCCGAGCCGGTTCGCGATGCCGTCGGGCCCCGTCCAGTGGGCGGCGCTGGTGAGCCAGGACCAGGCGGCGGTGAGCGTGTTCACGGGCCCGCCCCGCGGGTCCAGGGGGTGAGGAGCCGTTGCAGGGCGAGCAGCAGCAGATCGGCGGCGACGGCGATCAGGACGCACAGGGCGGAGGCGGTGAGGACCTGGGCCTTGAAGTAGGTGTTCATCCCGGCGTAGATGAGGTTGCCGAGTCCGCCGTGCCCGACGATCGCGCCGACGGTGACGAGGGAGACGGCGGAGACGGTCGCGATCCGCAGGCCCGCGACGGCGGCGGGCAGCGCGAGCGGCAGTTCGACGGCGAGGAGCAGCCGCAGCGGGCCGTAGCCCAGGCCGCGCGCGGCCTGCCGGGTCTCCTCGGGTACGGCCCGCAGGCCCGCGAGGATGTTGCGGACGAGCAGGGTGAGCGAATACAGGACGAGTCCGGCGACGACCAGCGAGGCGGAGAGTCCGTACACCGGAAGGAGCAGGGAGAACATCGCCAGGGAGGGGACGGTGTAGAGCACGGTGGTGGCGCCGAGCACGGGCCCCGCGGCCCACCGCCAGCGGCGGGCGGCGAGGGCGAGGGGCAG
>NZ_QQNA01000103.1:0-122 GCF_003346515.1 Streptomyces corynorhini | reverse complement strand
GTCCCACAGGATCGCGCGGCGGCTGGAGAGATAGGCTCCGCAGATCCAGTCATTGCGCGCGAGGCAGTCGTCCGGTGGCGCGGTCACCCGTCCATTCCAGACGGGTTCCCCGGCGACGGCCC
>NZ_QQNA01000102.1 GCF_003346515.1 Streptomyces corynorhini | reverse complement strand
GTGGAGGGGGTGAAGTTGACGTCCGGGCGGGCTGCCCGTACGTCAACTTCACCCCCTCCACCGGGCTGCGCACCGGCCCCCTCACCGCCGCCGCCGAGGCCCGCGGACTTCCCCACGCGGGCCGCGACGGCAAGACCGGCCAGACGCTGCTCCGTTCCGTACTCGCCCCCATGTTCGTCCAGCGTGCCCTGTCGGTGCGGGCCTGGTCGGGCACGAACCTGCTGGGCGGCGGGGACGGGGCGGCGCTGGCCGACCCGGCGGCGGCCGCCGCCAAGAACGCGGGCAAGGAGCGCGTCCTCGCCGACACCCTGGGCACGGCGCCGGAGGGCGAGGTCCACATCGACGACGTACCGGCCCTCGGCGACTGGAAGACCGCCTGGGACCACATCGCCTTCGACGGGTTCCTCGGCTCGCGCATGATCCTCCAGACCATCTGGCAGGGGTGCGACTCGGCGCTCGCCGCGCCGCTCGTCCTCGACCTGGCCCGGCTCCTGGCCCGCGCCCACGAGGCTGGGCTGAGCGGCCCGCTGCCTGAGCTGGGCTTCTACTTCAAGGATCCGGACGGCGGACCCGCCGCGCTCGCCGAGCAGTTCGAGGCGCTGCTCGCCTTCGCCGAACGGCTGGCGCCGGTGGCGCAGGCGCCCGGGGAGAGCGGGTGAGCGCCCGCGACTGGGCCGAACTGCTGCGGGTGTCGGCCCTGTTCACCGTCCCGGGCGACGCCCTGGCGGGCGCGGTCACCTCGGGGGTACGGCCCGGCCGGGGCACCGCGCTCGCCGTGGGGGCCTCGCTCTGCCTGTACGAGGCGGGCATGGCGCTCAACGACTGGGCGGACCGCGCCGAGGACGCGCGCGAGCGCCCGCACCGCCCGATCCCCTCGGGCCGGATCTCCCCGTCGGCCGCGCTCGCGGCGGCGGGCGGTCTGACGGTGGCGGGCCTCGCCCTCGCCGCCGGTGCGGGCCGGCCCGCCCTGGCGGTGGGCTCGGCGCTCGCCGCCACGGTCTGGTCGTACGACCTGTGGCTCAAGCACACCCCGGCGGGCCCGGCGGCGATGGGCGCCGCCCGTGCGCTGGACCTGCTGCTGGGCGCGACGGCCACGACGGGCGGGACGGTGACGGCCGGTGGGACGCGGGGAGCCGGTGGGGCTCCGGGGGCCGGTGCGACGGGCGCCGCCGTGACAGGGGCCGGTGCGACGGGGGCCGGTGCGACGGGTGCCGCCCGGCTCCGCGCCGCGCTGCCGTCCGCCGCGCTGCTCGGCGCCCACACCGTCGCCGTCACCACCGTCTCGCGCCGCGAGACCCAGGGCGGCTCCACGGCCGCGCCGCTCGCCGCGCTCACGCTCACCGGGGTGCTGGGCGCGGCCGTGGCGCGGCCGCACCGCCCCGCCTCCACACCGCCGCCGGGCGCCACCGCCCCCGGGGCCGGACCCGTACTGGCCACCGCGCTGGCCGCCGTCTACGCGGGCACCGCCGGGCGGCCCCTGCTGCACGCGGCGCTCAACCCGTCCCCGCCCCTCACCCAGCGTGCCGTCGGCGGGGGCATCCGCGCGATGATCCCGCTCCAGGCCGCGCTGACCGCGCGCGGCGGCGCGGCCGGGGTCGCGCTCGGCGTCATGGGCCTGGCGCCACTGGCCCGTACTCTCGCACGGAAGGTGAGCCCGACATGAGCCCACGTCTCGGCTACGGCACCAACGGGCTCACCGACCTGCGGCTGGACGACGCCCTCGGGCTCCTCGCCGACCTCGGCTACGACGGGGTCGGGCTGACCCTCGACCACATGCACCTCGACCCACTCGCCGCCGATCTGCCCGACCGCACCCGCCGGGTCGCCCGGCGGCTGGGCGAGCTGGGGCTCGACGTCACCGTCGAGACCGGCGCCCGCTATGTGCTCGACCCGCGCCGCAAGCACGGCCCCACCCTCCTGGACCCGGACCCCGAGGGCCGAGCCGCCAGGATCGAGCTGCTGGTCACGGCCGTACGGGTGGCCGCCGACCTCGGCGCGCACGCCGTCCACTGCTTCAGCGGAGTCACCCCGGAGGGCACGGACCCCGACACCGCCTGGAAGCGCTTGAAAGAGGCCATGTGCCCCGTACTCGAAGCGGCGGACGCCGCCGGAATCCCGCTCGCCGTCGAGCCGGAGCCCGGCCATCTCGTCTCCCGCCTCGCCGACTTCCACCGGCTCCGACACCTCCTCGGCGACCCCGAACCGCTCGGCCTCACTCTCGACATCGGCCACTGCCAGTGCCTGGAGACCGCGTCGCCCGCCGACTGCGTACGGGAGGCGGCGCCCTGGCTGTGCCACGTACAGATCGAGGACATGCGACGCGGAGTCCACGAGCACCTTCCGTTCGGCGAAGGCGAGATCGACTTCCCGCCGGTCCTCGACGCGCTCGTGGCCATCGGCTACCGGGGCCTGACCGTCGTCGAGCTGCCCCGCCACTCGCACGCGGGACCCGAAATGGCCCGTAGATCCATGGAGTTCCTCCGCGCGGCAGGGGAGAGGGCATGACACCGGAAGGCAGCGGCACACCGCACGGCACACCGGACGGCAACGGGCCGAGCGGCACACCGGACGGCAACGGGCCGAGCGGCACACCGGACGGCAACGGGCCGCACGGCACACCGACCCGCGGGGAACTCGCCGCGCTGCTCCCCGCCGACGCCGCGTCCTGGCTCGACGCCGCGCTCGCCGAGGCCACGGCCGGGCGCGGCGCGGACGCGGACGACACCGCCTCCTGGGAGCTGCGCTTCGCCGCCGCGGGCCGGCACTGCGGACCGGACCTGGCCGGGCCCGCACGCGCCCTGCTGCTCGCGGCGGCCGACGCCCGGCCCGTCACCCTCACCCGGCTCTACCGGCGCGGCACGGCCACCGAACGCCTCGCCGTCCTGACCGCCCTGCCCGACCGGGTGCCGGGGCCCGAGGCGCTGCCGTTGACCGAGGACGCGCTGCGGACCAACGACACCCGGCTCGTCGCCGCCGCCGTCGGCCCGTACGCCGCGGCCCACCTCGACGCCCACGCCTGGCGCCACGCCGTCCTCAAGTGCCTGTTCACCGGGGTGCCCCTCGGCGCCGTCGCCGACCTGGAGCGGCGCGCCCACGGCGACGCCGAACTGGCCAGGATGCTCGCCGACTTCGCGGCCGAGCGCACCGCCGCGGGCCGTCCCGTACCCGCCGACCTGCACCACGCGTCGCATCTCACCGGCGAGGAGTCCTGATGCGCATCTTCGACCCCCACATCCACATGACCTCCCGTACCACCGACGACTACCGGGCGATGTACGCCTCCGGAGTCCGCGCCCTGGTCGAGCCGTCCTTCTGGCTCGGCCAGCCGCGCACCTCGCCCGCCAGCTTCTTCGACTACTTCGACGCACTCCTCGGCTGGGAGCCCTTCCGGGCGTCCCAGTACGGCATCGCCCACCACTGCACCCTCGCCCTCAACCCCAAGGAGGCGAACGACCCGCGCTGTCTGCCGGTCCTGGACGAACTGCCCCGCTATCTGGTCAAGGACGGCGTCGTGGCCGTCGGCGAGATCGGCTACGACTCGATGACCCCCGCCGAGGACACCGCGCTCGCCACGCAGCTCCAACTCGCCGCCGAACACGGCCTGCCCGCGCTCGTCCACACCCCGCACCGCGACAAGCTCGCCGGACTGCGCCGCACCATCGACGTCGTCCGGGAATCCGCCCTGCCGCCGGAACACGTCCTGCTCGACCACCTCAACGAGACCACGGTCAAGGAGGCCGCCCGAAGCGGCAGTTGGCTCGGCTTCTCCATCTACCCCGACACCAAGATGGACGAGGACCGGATGGTCGCCGTCCTCAAGGAGCACGGCACCGAGAAGGTGCTCGTCAACTCCGCCGCCGACTGGGGCAACAGCGATCCCCTCAAGACCCGCAAGGTCGCCGACGCGATGCTCGCCGCCGGGTTCGGCGCGGACGACGTCGAGACGGTCCTGTGGCACAACCCCGTCGCGTTCTACGGGCTCAGCGGCAGACTCCAGCTCGACGTCCCCGCCCCCGAGGCGCTCCACGAGGGCAACTCCGTGCTGCGCGGCGGGGAGTGAGCGCATGCGCTTCCGCCACCCCGACGGCTCCACCGTCCACCTCGCCTACTGCACCAACGTCCACCCCGCCGAGACCCTCGAAGGGGTCCTCGGCCAACTGCGCGACCACTGCGAACCGGTGCGCCGACGCCTCGGCCGCGACCGTCTCGGCATCGGCCTGTGGCTCGCCAAGGACGCCGCGAAGGCCCTGATCAACGACCCGGTGACGCTGCGCGGACTGCGCGCGGAGCTGGACCGGCGCGGCCTGGAGGTCGTCACCCTCAACGGCTTCCCGTACGAGGGATTCGGCGCGGAGGAGGTCAAGTACCGGGTGTACAAGCCGGACTGGGCCGACCCCGAGCGGCTCGCGCACACCAGCGATCTGGCCCGGCTGCTGGCCGCCCTGCTGCCCGACGACGTCGTCGAGGGTTCCGTCTCCACGCTCCCGCTCGGCTGGCGCACCGGCTGGGACGACACCGCCGCCCGCACCGCGCGCGCCGCGCTGGCCACCCTCGCCGAACGGCTCGACGCGCTGGAGGAGCTGACCGGCAAATCCATCCGCGTCGCCCTGGAGCCCGAGCCCGGCTGCACCGTCGAGACCACCGCCGACGCCATCGGCCCGCTCACCGACCTGGCCGCGCGCCGCATCGGCGTCTGCGTCGACACCTGCCACCTCGCCACCTCCTTCGAGGACCCCGCCACCGCCCTGGACGCCCTCGCGGCCGCGGGCGTCACCGTACCCAAGGCACAGCTCTCCGCCGCGCTCCACGCCGAGCGGCCCCATCTGCCGGAGGTGCGCGAGGCGCTGGCCGCCTTCGCCGAACCCCGCTTCCTGCACCAGACCCGGGCCCGCACGCCCGCGGGACTGCTCGGCACCGACGACCTCGAAGAGGCGCTCGCAGGTGACGCGCTGCCCGACGACACCCCCTGGCGCTCACACTTCCACGTCCCGCTGCACGCGCCGCCCGCCCCGCCGCTCACCTCCACCCTCCCCGTACTCCGGGACGCCCTGACCCGGCTGGTCGGCGGGCCGACGCCGCTGACCCGGCATCTGGAGGTCGAGACCTACACCTGGCAGGCGCTCCCGGCCGACCAGCGCCCCCGCTCGCGCGGCCGGCTCGCCGACGGGATCGCCGCCGAACTCACCCTGGCCCGCGATCTGCTGATCGACCTCGGGCTGAAGGAGCTGCCGTGACCGAGAGCCAGAGCCAGAGCCAGAGCCAGAGCCAGAGCGGGAACGGGCGCGGGAGCGGGAACGGGAGCGGGAGCGGGAGCGGGAGCGGGAGCCAGGGCCGCAGCGGGAGCGGGAGCCGGAACCCGAGCCCCGGCACCGCCCAGGATCGCGGCACCGCCCAGCGCCCCACCCCGCTGCTGGTCCTCGACGTGGTCGGCCTCACCCCTCAGCTGCTGCGCCACATGCCCCGCCTCGGCGAGCTGGCCGCCACCGGCTCCCGCGCCCCGCTGACCACGGTGCTGCCCGCCGTCACCTGCAGCGCCCAGTCCACCTTCCTCACCGGGACGCTCCCCGCCGAGCACGGCATCGTCGGCAACGGCTGGTACTTCCGCGAGCTGGGCGACGTACTGCTGTGGCGCCAGCACAACGGACTGGTCGCGGGGGACAAGCTCTGGGACGCCGCCCGCCGCGTCCACCCCGGCTACACCGTCGCCAACGTCTGCTGGTGGTACGCGATGGGCGCCGACACCGACTACACCGTCACCCCGCGCCCCGTCTACTACGCGGACGGCCGCAAGGAACCCGACTGCTACACCCGGCCCCCCGAGCTGCACGACGAACTCACCGAGAAACTCGGCACCTTCCCCCTCTTCCACTTCTGGGGCCCCGGCGCGGACATCGTCTCCTCGCAGTGGATCGTGGACGCCACCCGGCACCTCATCGGGACCCGGCGGCCCGATCTGGCCCTGTGCTACCTGCCGCACCTCGACTACGACCTCCAGCGCTTCGGCCCCGACGACCCGCGCTCCCACCGGGCCGCCGCCGAACTCGACGCCGTCGTCGCCCCGCTCCTCGACGAGGCCGCCGCCGAGGGCCGTACCGTCGTCGCGCTCTCCGAGTACGGCATCACCTCCGTCTCCCGGCCCGTCGACATCAACCGGGCGCTGCGCAGGGCCGGGCTGCTGGAGGTGCACACCCAGGACTCCATGGAGTACCTCGACCCCATGGCATCCCGCGCCTTCGCCGTCGCCGACCACCAGCTCGCGCACGTCTACGTACGCCGCCCCGAGGACCTGGAGGCGACCCGCGAGGCGCTCGCGGATCTCCCCGGGATCGAGACGATCCTGGACGACGAGGGCAAGAAGGCCCACGGACTCGACCACCCCCGCTCGGGCGAGCTGGTCGCCGTCGCCGAACCCGACGCGTGGTTCACGTACTACTACTGGCTGGACGACGACCGGGCACCCGACTTCGCCCAGCTGGTCGAGATCCACCGCAAGCCCGGCTACGACCCGGTCGAGCTGTTCATGGACCCCCTCGACCCCTATGTACGCCTCAAAGCGGCCAAGGCCGTCGCCCGCAAGAAGCTCGGGATGCGCTACCGCCTCGCGGTCGTCCCCCTGGACCCCTCGCCCATCCGGGGCAGCCACGGCCGGCTTCCCCCGAGCGACGACGAGGGTCCGCTCCTCATCTGTTCCACCCCCCGTGCCGTCGGTGACCGTGTGGCGGCCACCGATGTGAAGTCCCTGCTCCTCCAGCTCGCCGGACTGCGCTGACCACCACCCCGGCGCGACCACGAGCACACGACACAAGGAGTTTTCGTAGATGAGCCGCAAGAAGTCAGTCGACCCCGAACTCGCGCACAAGCTCAGCAGGCGCGGCATGCTCGGGGTCGCCGCCGGTGTCTCCGCCGCCGCCCTGCTGGGCGCCTCGGCCGTCCCCGCGGCGGCCCAGGCCACGCCGTCCGGCCACGGACACGGTCCCGGACACGGTCACGGACACGGGCCCGGTCCCGGCAAGGGGCAGCCCGTCCTGACCCCGGGCCGGCTCGGGGTCCAGCTCTACTCCCTGCGCGACAAGGTCTCCACCCTCGGCTTCGCCAAGGTCTTCGACGAGCTGGAGCGCTTCGGCTACGACGAGATCGAGTACGCGGGCTACACCCAGGGCGAGGCCGGAGCGATCACACTGCCGCAGCTCAAGCGGCTGGCCAAAGACCACGGACTCAAGGCCATCGGCAGCCACGTCAACTACTACGACGACAACAACCCCGGCGCCTACAGCTTCGCGCAGAACCTCACCCAGGTCCTGGACGACGCCCAGGCGCTCGGCCTCGCACACATCGGCACGGCCTCGGGGCCCTTCCGCTACGGATCGACCGTGGACGCCTGGAAGCGGGCCGCCGCGGACTTCAACACCTACGGCGCCGCCGCCAAGCGGCGCGGCATGAAGTTCTACCAGCACAACCACGCCGAGGAGTTCTCCTTCGCCACCGACAAGCCGAACGTCCGCCTCTACGACGTGCTGCTCGCCGAGACCGACCCCGACCTGGTCTATCTGGAGATGGACATCTACTGGGCGTACTCGGGCCAGTTCCGCTTCAGCAGGACCGTCGAGGGCAGGCCCGCCCCCTTCGACCCGCTGAAGTACGTGCTGAAGCAGCCGCACCGCTACCCGCTCTTCCACGTGAAGGACGGCATCACGGACACCGCCGCCCGCGACGGCTACCAGATGGTGGACGTCGGGGACGGCGACATCGACTACCAGCGCTTCATCTCGGCGGTCAACAAGACCCGCGACGGCCGCCGCGCCCACCACTGGCAGGTGGAGCACGACCAGCCGGTGGACTCGCTGGCCTTCGCCCGGAAGTCGGCCGCGCACCTGCACTCCCTGCGCGAAAGGCGCTGACCCGCGCCTGAGCGACCGGCGAGGGCGGCCCGCCGCGCGGCGTCTCACACGCCGTGCGGCGGGCCGCCCGGCTGCCGCAGTGTCAGCGAGAGCCCGGCGGCGACCAGCGACACCACACCGGACGCCGTGTACGCGCCCACGTACCCCCAGGACGCCACCACCACCGCGCCGATCCCACCGCCGAACAACCCGCTGACCAGCTTCGCGCTGTACACCATGCCGTAGTTCGAGGCGTTGTTGTTCTCCCCGAAGTAGTCCGGCACCAGCGCGGCGAACAGCGGATAGAACGCCCCGCCGCCGAAGCCGGAGAGGAAGGCGAAGACCAGGAACAGCGTCTGTTCGCGCATCTCCCCGGCCCACAGCACCCCGAACTGTGACACGGCCAGCACCAGACAGACATGGGTCAGGGTGGTGCGCCGGCCCAGCTTGTCGGAGAGCCAGCCCACCACACCGCGCCCGGTGCCGTTGATGACGGACATCACGCCCATCGACGACGCGGCGATCAGCGGCCCGAACCCCATCTCCTTCGCGAAGGGCACCTGGAACGAGATCCCGAAGATGGAGACGCCCGCGCAGCACAGCATGCACAGCCACATCAACGGGACGGTGCCGGTCCGCAGCGCCTCGCGCGGCGTGAACTGCCGTACCGCCGGGGGGTTCTTCGCCAGCGCCGCCGCCGACTTGGTGTTGCCCGTACGGGTCACCGGATCGACGTGCGCGGGCCACCAGTTCTTCGGCGGGTCCTTGAAGAACAGCCCCGCGATCAGCGTCAGCGCCAGCACGTACACACCGACCAGGTCGAGCACCGCGTGGTAGTTCTCGGTGTCGAAGCCGTAGGTGAACAGAAAGATGAACGGCACCGCGCCGTAGGCGAAGGCGCCGTTGACGAAGCCGGTCTTGCCGCCCCTGCGCTCCGGATACCACTTGCCGACCATGTTCACACTGGTCGAGTAGATCAGCCCCGAGCCGACCCCGCCGAGCAGTCCGAAGCCCACGACGGCGAAGAGGAAGCCCGGCGCGTGGCTGAGGCTGAGGAAGCCGAGCAGCGAGCAGAACGAGCCGATGAGCATCGCGGATCTGCTGGTCAGGATCCCCTTCTCGCGCAGCCGGCCGGCCGGGAAGGAGACGGCGGCCTGGAAGAAGATCCAGACACTGAGCACCCAGAAGGTGTCGGTCGAGGTCCAGTGGTGTGCTTTCGAGAGCGTCTCCTCGGCGGCTCCGAAGGCGTACTCGAACACACTGATGGCGAGCATGGCGAGCCACGGCAGTGCCACCATCGTCCAGCGGGGCAGCCCGAGGATCTGCCGGTCGGACTCGCCGATCCGGTACACCCGGCCGCGCTCGTCGGTGATCTCGCGGTACTCCGCGCGGGCCGCGGCCCGCGCGGAGATGCCTGATAACGGGTCCGCTGTCATGTCAGTCGGCCTCCCCCGCGGTCCCGGTTCCCAGCAGCCCGGCGGCGCGCGCCCACGCGTACTTCGCCCCCAGCACGGCGACGGGCCGCTCCGTGGTGTACGGATAGGCCACCACCCCGTGCTCGAAGAGGTACCGGCACGCCTCCTCGACCTCCACGTCACCCGCGAGCGACGCCACGACCGGCTTCTCGATGCCGCGCTCCCGGAACTCCGCCACCACCCGGGCCGTCAGCTCGGCGAACACCATCGGCGGGGTGACGATCGTGTGCCAGTACCCCAGCACCAGCGCGTGGATCCGCGGGTCCTCAAGACCGAGCCGGATCGTCGCCTCGTACGTGGACGGCGGTTCGCCGCCGGTGATGTCCACCGGGTTGCCCGCCGCGCCGAACGGCGGGATGAACGCGCGGAACGCCTCGTCCAGATCCGGCGGAATCTCCATCAGGGAGAGCCCGTTGTCGACGAGGGCGTCCGACAGCAGCACCCCCGAGCCGCCCGCGCCCGTGATGACGACGACGTTGTCACCGCGCGGCGCGGGAAGCACCGGCAGCGCCCGCGCGTACTCCAGCATCTCGCTGAGCCCCGGCGCCCTGATGACCCCCGCCTGGCGCAGGATGTCGTCGTACACCGCGTCGTCCCCGGCCAGCGCGCCCGTGTGCGAGCCCGCCGCCCGCGCGCCCGCCGCCGTGCGTCCGGCCTTGAGAACCACCACGGGCTTCTTCGGCACGGTGGCCCGCGCCGCCGCCACGAAGGCCCGGCCGTCCTTGAGGTCCTCCAGGTGCATGGCGACGCACGCGGTGTGCGGGTCCTCGCCGAACCAGGTCAGCAGGTCGTCCTCGTCCAGATCGGACTTGTTGCCCAGACCGACGATGGCGGACACCCCGGTCCCGGTGGACCGGGCGAAGCCGAGGATCGCCATCCCGATACCGCCGGACTGCGAGGTGAGCGCCACCGGCCCCCGGACGTCGTACGGGGTGCAGAAGGTGGCGCACAGGTCCTGCCAGGTGGAGTAGTAGCCGTAGATGTTGGGGCCGAGCAGCCGCACACCGTACCGCTCCGCGATCTCCACGATCCTTTCCTGCAAGGCGTGTTCACCGGTCTCCGCGAAGCCCGACGGGATCAGCACCGCGTTCGGCACGCCCTTGCGGCCGACCTCCTCCAGCGCCGCGGGAACGAACCTCGCGGGGATCGCGAACACCGCCACATCGGGCTCGCCCGGCACGTCCAGCACGCTCTGGTAGGCCTTGCGGCCGAGGATGTCGTCGGCCTTGGGGTTCACCGGATGGATCTCGCCGGGGAACCCGCCGTCGATCAGGTTCCGCATCACCGAATTGCCTATCTTGCCGGGCGCGTCGGAGGCGCCGATCACCGTGACCGACGCGGGCCTCATCAGCCGGCCCATCGACGCGAGGATCTCCTCGCGGGTGTACGTCCTGCGCCGGTGGGGCTGTTGTGCCACGAGCAGGATCCGTACGTCGGCGGCCATCACCCCGCTCGCGGAGGCGAACACCGGATTGAGGTCGACCTCGCCGATCTCGGGGAAGTCCGCCGCGAGCCGCGACACCCGGACGATCAGCCCGGCGAGGGCGTCCCGGTCGACGCCGGGGGCGCCGCGCACCCCGCGCAGGATCTCCGCCGCGCGGATCCCGTCGAGCATCGACCGCGCGTCGTCCTCGGTCGCCGGGGCGAGCCGGAAGGTGACGTCCTTGAGGACCTCCACCAGCACCCCGCCGAGGCCGAAGGCCACGATCTTCCCGAAGGCCGGGTCGGTGACCGTGCCGACCAGCACCTCGGTGCCCTCGGCCACCATCCGCTGCACCTGGACGCCGAGGATCCGGGCGTCCGGCGCGTACGCGCGGGCCCGGGAGACGATCGCCGTGAACGCCCCGCGCACCTCGGCGGCCGAGGTGAGGGAGATCCGCACCCCGCCCGCTTCCGTCTTGTGCGGGATCCCGGGCGAGACGATCTTCATCGCGACCGGGAAGCCGATCCGCGTGGCGAGCGCCACCGCCTCGTCGGCGGTCTCGGCGAGCCCTTCGGCAGGAGTGGGGATGCCGTAGGCGTCCGCGACGGCCTTGCCCTCGGGCGCGGTGAGCGCGGCGCGTCCCTCGGCGAGCGCCCTGTCGAGGACGGCGCGTACGGTGCGCACCGCCTCGCGGTCCGGTCCGCCCTCCGGCCGGCGCTCCGGTCGGCTGTCCGGTCGGCTGTGCTGCGTGATGTCCACTGTCAGATGACTCCGTCCGTTTCGAGAAGCCGCAATTCCGTTGCGTCCAGACCCAGTTCGCCGCCGTAGACCTCCGTGTTGTGTTCGCCGAGCAGGGGTGGGGTGACCACCTCGACGGGGGAGTCGGAGAGTTTCAGGGGGGAGCCCACCGTGGTGAAGGAGCCGCGCTCGGGGTGGGGGACCTCGACGATCATCCCGTTGGCGGCGAGCGAGGCGTCCTCGACGATCTCCCGGGTGGAGAGGATCGGACCGCACGGGATGTTGTGCGCGTTGAGCCTCTCCAGCACCTCCCACTTGGGCAGGGTGACCGTCCACTCCTCGATGAGCTGGAACATCTTGCCCAGCTTCGGCAGCCGCGCCTCCGCGGTGGCCCACTCCGGGTCGTCCGCCAGTTCGGGACGGCCCATCAGCGCGGTGACCGGCCGCCAGCCCACCGGCTGGACGATCACGTACACGTAGTCGTTGGGCCCGCCGGGCGCGCAGCGCACCGCCCACCCGGGCTGCCCGCCGCCGGACGCGTTGCCGCTGCGCGGCACCTCGTCGCCGAAGTCGTCGTTCGGGTACTCGGCGAGCGGCCCGTGGGCGAGCCGCTGCTGGTCGCGGAGTTTCACCCGGCACAGGTTGAGCACGGCGTGCTGCATGGCGACGCCGACCCGCTGGCCGCGCCCGGTGCGCTCCCGCTGGAAGAGGGCGGCGAGAATACCGGCGACGGCGTGCACACCGGTGCCCGAGTCGCCGATCTGGGCGCCGGTCGCGAGCGGCGGACCGTCCTCGAAACCGGTCGTGGACATCGAGCCGCCCATGGCCTGGGCGACCACCTCGTACGCCTTGAAGCCGGTGTAAGGACCCTCGCCGAACCCTTTGATGGAGGCGTACACGATGCGCGGATTGATCTCCTGGACCCGTTCCCAGGTGAACCCCATCCGGTCCACGGCGCCGGGGCCGAAGTTCTCCACCATCACATCGGAACGCCGGATCAGCTCCGTGAGGATCTCCCTGCCGCGCTCGGTCTTCGTGTTGAGGGTGATGGACCGCTTGTTGCAGTTGAGCATCGTGAAGTAGAGCGAGTCGACGTCGGGGAGGTCGCGCAGCTGCCTGCGGGTGATGTCGCCGGACGGTGCCTCCAGCTTCACCACGTCGGCGCCGAGCCAGCCCAGCAACTGGGTCGCGGAGGGGCCCGACTGAACGTGCGTCATGTCCAGCACGCGGATACCGGAGAGCGCCTTGGTGCCCGCCGGGCTGTCGAGAGCCGAGGTCATGGGAGGGGCTCCTTCGCTCACTTGTACATGGTCTGGTTCATGGTTCCGGGGGCGTACGCGTCGGGGTCCACCCAGACGTTGATCAGCGACGGCAGCCCGGACTCGCGCGCCCGGCGCAGGGCGGGCGCGATCCCGGCGGGGTCGCGGACCTCCTCGCCGTAACCGCCCAGCATCTGGGCGAACGTGTCGTAGCGCACATCGCCGAGGGTGTTCCCGACGCGCTGGCGCTCGTCGCCGTACTTGGCCTTCTGGCCGTAACGGATCTGGTTCATCGAGGAGTTGTTGCCGACGACGCCGACGAAGGGCAGGTTGTAGCGGACGAGCGTCTCGAAGTCCCAGCCGGTCAGCGAGAACGCGCCGTCGCCGAAGAGCGCCACGACCTCTTTGTCGGGCCGCGCCTTCTTCGCGGCGAGGACGAAGGGCACCCCGACGCCGAGCGTGCCGAGCGGTCCCGGATCCATCCAGTGGCCGGGGGACTTGGGCTGGACGACCTGGCCGGAGAAGGTGACGATGTCGCCGCCGTCCCCGATGTAGACCGAGTCCTCGGTGAGGAACTCGTTGATCTCGCTGACCAGCCGGTACGGGTGGATGGGCGAGGCGTCCGAGCGCAGCTGCGGCAACCTCTTGTCGAGCGCGGCCTGTTCGGCGGCGCGCAGCTCGTCCAGCCACGCCTTGCGCCGGACCGCGCCGCCGTCGAGCCGTCCGCTCGCTGCCTGCGTGACGGAGGCCAGGACGAGCCCGGCGTCCCCGACGATGCCGAGGTCGATGTCCCGGTTCTTGCCGACCGTACGGTAGTCGAGGTCGATCTGGACGACGGTCGCGTCCGGCGAGAGCCGCTTGCCGTACCCCATCCGGAAGTCGAACGGCGTACCGACGACGACGATCAGATCGGCGTTCGAGAACGCGTAGCGCCGGGAGAGCTGGAAGTGGTGCGGGTCGCCGGGGGGCAGGGTGCCGCGCCCCGCGCCGTTCATGTACGCGGGGACGTTGAGGGCGCGCACCAGCTCGACCGCCGCGTCGGTGGCCCGGGTCGTCCAGACCTGGCTGCCGAGCAGGATCGCCGGTTTCTCGGCCCGGACCAGCAGATCGGCGAGGTTCTCCACGGCCTCGGGGTCGCCGGCCGAGCGGGTCGAGGCCCGGTAGTGTCCGGCCTCGGGGATCCGGGCCTTCGCCACCGGCACCTTGGCGTCCAGCACATCGCGCGGGATCTCCAGGAACGACGGCCCCGGTGCGCCGTGGTAGCACTCGCGAAAGGCCATGGACACCATGTCGGCGGCGCGCGCCGTGTCCGGCACGGTGGCGGCGAACTTGGTGATCGGCGTCATCATGTCGACGTGCGGCAGGTCCTGCAGTGAGCCCATCTTGTGCTGGGAGTGCGCCCCTTGGCCGCCGATGAGCAGCATCGGCGACTCGGCACGGAACGCGTTGGCGACCCCGGTGACGGCATCGGTCGTCCCGGGCCCCGCGGTGACCACCGCGCACCCCGGCTTGCCGGTGATCCGGGCATAGCCGTCGGCGGCGTGCGCGGCGACCTGCTCGTGCCGGACGTCGACGACTTCGATGCCCTCGTCGACACAGCCGTCGTAGATGTCGATGATGTGGCCGCCGCAGAGGGTGTAGACGACCTCGACGCCCTCGGCCTTGAGCGCCTTGGCGACGAGATGACCACCGGAGATGAGTTCCTGGCTGTCGTCGGACATGAGGAGGTGCCTGTCCCTTCGTAGGGGAGGGCGACCGCCCTCCGGGAACATTGCATACAGTCGACGAATACTGTATGAGAAGTGTTCCCGTATGCGGCCGACGGTGTCCAGAGGGCGTCGGGCACTTTTCGGGGGAGGGGCCGCGGCGCGGGGAAGACTCGCGCGACGCAGGTGTTCCCCGACTGTCACCTGATGCCCTGATGCCCTGATGCCCTGAGCCCCGTCCTGGCAGGCCGCCACCACCCCCGACGGCCCGCCAGGACACCCCGGCCCGTACGGCACGCACCCGCCCCGCCACACCTCGTGCGCACCACGCCGCCGCGCACCGCTGACCACCGGATATGGAGGTGAGAGCGGCCCCCGTGCCCTGGTATTGTTGGCTCTGTCGCCGCGACCACGGGAAGCGGTTCGACCACTCGTCCGGGTGGCGGAATGGCAGACGCGCTAGCTTGAGGTGCTAGTGCCCTTTATCGGGCGTGGGGGTTCAAGTCCCCCCTCGGACACCAAGGTCATCCGACCACATGAAGCCGGTCAAACCGACGCTATGTCGCTTTGACCGGCTTTTTCGTTGTGGAAGATGTGTTTGTGCTGGTCAGGCAGGGTGCGTGGGGCGGGGCGAGTGCGCCGGGCCCGCCCCCGCGCCGCCCCGTCGGTCGGGAGGGCGGCGTCAGGGCGGGCGGACTCAGGCGCAGGGGGTGAAGTCCGGGTGGGTGTTCGCGATGTAGTGGGTCGCGCCGCCTGCCGCGGAGCCCTTCAGGGGAACGGTGACCGTGTCCTCGGCTGTCCAGGGCAGTCCGCGCGCGTCGAACGTCCAGGTGCCGGTTACCTTCGTGGCCAGCACGGACAGCGTCACCCAGCCGTACTGCCCGGCGGGCACGGGCACCGTGACCTGGTTGTTGACACTCTCCGAGCCGCTCCAGACCTGGGTGATCTGGCCTTCGAGGCCCAGCGTGACCTTGAACGCCAACTCCGTGAGGTCGCCGCTGGTGAGGCCGCCCGACATCTTCAACGAGAGGGAGTTCGACCAGCCGGTGGTCTTCTGCACCCCGAAGGTCTGGGTGATGGGCCCGCTGGTGTTGTTGAACCAGACCGATGACGCGCACACCGTCGGCAGCGGGGCCGCGGGCGTCTCGCTCTTCGCGGCCCAGGAACAGGTGGAGGCGTCCTTCTGGCACCGTCGGGCGGCGTGTTCCACCGCCAGATTCCGTGCCTCGGGGACGGTGGACCACTGCTGGTTCGCCCGGCCGTGGCAGCTGGAGAGTCCCGTCCACGCGTCGTCGTACTGGGCGCCCGCGATGAGGTCGAGACACGAGTGGTCGCTCTCGTTGCGGATCATGAACACGTCGGTGGCACCGCTCACCGGCTGGAAGTACCACTGCTGGCTCTGCTGGCCCCGGCAGGTCTGCTGGCGCAGGGCGGGCCAGCCGATGTCGACGCACTTGCCTGTCGCGTTGTTCACGATGCTGAAGGACGAGTCGGCCGGGTCGACGTTCAGACGCCACGACTGATGGTGGCCGGGAGCCGTGTTGGTGACGATGAAAGCGCCGTCACCGAGTGAGCCGTTCTGCACGTCGAGCACCCGGCCGTTGCTGAGCGAGGTGAAGTCCAGGCACTGGAGCGGGGATCCGCAGTTCTCCTCGGCGTGGGCTCCGGGCGTCTGCGACGGTGATGCCAGAACGCCCAGGGCGATACAACAGATCACCAGGGCAGCGGCGAGCGCGCGCAGGCAGGGAGCCGATCGCCTCGGGAGGGAAGGTAACGCCATGACGGGTGGGTTCCTCTCTTGTCGGGTTCGTACGGGTGGCACCTGGCGCGCGCCTCCGGCAGGAGACCAGGCGGAACGGGCGTCGTCTCCCGGTGCGGAAGGCGGTCCGCGAGGCCCCGAGCCGAGCAGCCGGCCGTGACCACAGCGCGCGGTCGCAGATGCCCCCTGACACTGGCGGCACGCCGCTCGGGTGGACAGGTCATCGCACCGGTCATGCATGACCGGTGGTCACGGTAGGCTCCCCGCAGGCTGTATACGCGGGCAGAGAGGACGCCGAAGTGGCGGATCAGCTCGGGACGCTCCTACGTCGGCTGCGCAGGCGGTCGGGTCTGACCCAGGAACGGCTGGCGGAGCGGTCGGGGGTGAGCGTCAGCACCATCCGCAGACTGGAGACCGGCAGCTCAGGGGATCACCGGCGCGGGACGCTCGGTCTGTTGGCGGACGCTCTGGACGTCGGCCCCGAGGAACGCGCGCAGTTGCTGGCCACGCCCGCGACAACGCGGAGCGAACCGGCTCGGGTACCGCAACCGCAGGAACCCGCCACCGTGCCGGCTGCGCGAGTCGCCGACGAGCCGGATCACACCGCGGCACAGCGCCGACGGCCTCCCGCGCCGGGTCGTACGGCGCCCCCGGTACTCGCCGCCGCAGCCGACGAACTGGCCATCGAGGTCAGGCGGCGTTGGCAGCGAGAGGAGGAGCATCGCCGGGTGCACGATCCGTTTCCGCTGCCGGTGCGCTGGCAGGAGGCACCCGCACTCCTGACGGACCACGCGGAGAACATCCAACGTCTCCTGCCGGGCGCGACGTCGCACACCATGGATCTGAGCGGTGACCTGGGGAGCGTGGCCGAGGTCTACCGGCGCGTCTCCTCCGGACGGCTGGTGGTTCTGGGCCGGGCCGGCTCGGGCAAGTCGATTCTCACGATCAGATTCGTCCTGGAGTTCCTCAAGTCCCGGGCTCCCGGCGGCCGGTTGCCGGTGATCTTCACGCTCGGGTCCTGGGATCCGACGACCGTCGCGTTGCGGGACTGGCTGATCGATCGGCTGGTGCGCGACCATCCGCAGCTGGCCCGCACAGCACCCGGCGGAGCGACGCTCGCCGCGGCTCTGGTCGACGCCGACCTCGTACTGCCGGTTCTGGACGGATTCGACGAGACCGCCGCGAGCCTGCGGTGCGCCACGCTCCGAGCGCTCAACGACACCTCGCTCCCGCTTCTCCTGACCAGTCGGGCCGACGAGTTCGCCGAGGCGGTCGACGCGGTGCACGCGCCGTTGGTCTGGGCCGCCGGGATCGAACTCACCGACCTCACCCGTGACAACCTGCTGGCCTACCTGCCCAGGACCGCCCGGCCGATCGTCGACGGCCACGGCCACGGCCACGGCGACGGTCACGGCCTCGGCCGGACCGGGGCGGTGTGGGATGTCGTCCTGGCACAGCTGCGAGACAGCGAGGAGACCGCGGCGAGTGTGAACCTCGCCGGTGTCCTGAGCACACCGCTGATGGTCGCGCTGGCGCGAACGATGTACAGCGAGGCACCTGACCGGGACGCGGCGGAACTCCTCGACACCGAGCGGTTCCCCGCCGAGCACTCCCTGGAGGAACACCTGCTGGCGGGGTTCGTGCCCGCGGTCTACCGGCGGGCTGTCCCCGAGCGGCCCGTCGGCCGTCGCCCGCCCCGGAAGCGGAACCGGGACCCGGAGCACGCCGAACGCTGGCTCGGCTACCTCGCCCACCACCTGGTCCGGCTCAAGCGGCAGGACCTCGCCTGGTGGCGGATCGGCGAATCGCTGCGGCGCTCGACGCGCGTCGTGATCGTCGTGGCGGTGTCCGCGCTGTGCGCTGCCGCGGCCGATGGGCTTTCGACACTGCTCCTCCACCAGGACACGTTCGGCCGGACCCTCGTCCGGGCGGCTTTTACGGGATCGGTCGCCGGTCTCACCGTCGGAGCGGTGTACGCGATCATGATCGCCCTCGGCAACGAGATCATCGAACCGGCCCCGGTACGGCTACGGCTGCCCGGCAGAGGCAGAGGCAGAGGCCTCGGGCGCAGGACGGTCCGCACGTTCATCGCCCGCTTCGGAACCGCGCTGTTGGGCGGATTCGTGCTGGGCGTCGGGAACGGGTGCGGCCGTGCCGTCCAAGGCACGCTGTACCGCGACCTCCCGCTCCCGAACGGTTCGGTGGCCGAGAGCATCCTCATCGACATGCTGGTCTTCGAAGTGATCTTCGGGGTGGGGGGCGGCCTGGTCTTCGGGCTCCTGGCCGTGTTCGAAGCGCCCCAGGACGCCGCCTCGGCGGCCACCCCGGTAAGCCTGCTGGCCTCGAATCGCGCGACAGTGGTCCGGCAGGTTCTCTTCCTCGCGCCGACGCTCACCCTGGTGGTCGTCTTCGGCGGGAGCCTGATCGTCCACCTGTTCCCAGGGTCTCTCGAACCGTCCGCCTGGGGGGTGTCGGACGGTCTGCGCGCCGGAGCCGTCTATGGGGTCGCGGGCTCACTGACGTACGCCCTCTTGTTCACCGCCTGGGGACAGTGGGTGGTCTTCTCGCGCGTCTGGCTGCCCTTGACCGGCAAGCTGCCCTGGGACACCGATGCCTTCCTGGACGACGCGTATCGCAGGGGAGTGCTCCGTCAGGTCGGCGCGGTCTATCAGTTTCGCCACATCCGGCTCCAGCACCATCTCGGCCGCTCGTTCCGCGGGCGGCGGACCGCGTACGCGTCGGACAGACGCGGACGCGAGACGCGGCGGACGCCCCGACGCCGCTGAGCCGACGCCGCTGAGCCGACGGCAGCATGGTCACCGTGGTCGATGACGTCGCGCCCACGCGGGATCTGCTGGGACCCGGAGAAGAGCCTCGCGGCGCCTCCTCTCGCGCCGGGGAGACGGACGTCTGGACGGTGTCCCGTAGGGACCACAGCGTCGAGTCGCCGACGCTCCGGGGAGGACCGCGCGGGTGGGTGGCGGAGGCGGCCCAGGAGCACCGCCCACCGGACACCTCACCCGGACACTTCACCCGGACATCTCACCCGGACACTTCACCCGGACACCTCACCGTCCCGCGCGTCCGTACTCAGCAGATCGCGACCAGCACATAGCTGTTCCCGAACTGCCAGACGGGCGCGGCGTGTGCGAAGCCCGCCTCGCGCAGCAGTTCGGCGTGGCGCTGGGGTGACAGGTCCTCGCCGGCCTCCTTGATCGGCCCCCGGCGGTCGCGCTCGGCGAGCAGGTCCGTCAGCTCCGGGTCTTCCGCCACCGCCGCCCACCACGCGTCCCAGTCCTCGTGGGCGAAGGCCCGCTGCCGCTGTGCGCGGCACCGCCCGACGTGTGCCGCGATACGGGAGTGCGCGGCGCCGCCGGGGTCGGCGCGGTCGCTCAGGGGGAGGTGGTCGGCGTTGACGAGGACGCCGCCGGGGCGCAGCGCTGCCGCCAGTTGTGCGTAGGTACGCCGCAGCGTGCTCTCGGGGAGGTAGTGCAGCGCGGTGGTCGACACCGCCGCGTCCAGCGGCCGGTCCAGCTCCAGGGCCGCCGTCCAGCCCTCCCGCCCGATCTCGACGTCCACGTAGCGGGCCGCGTCCGCGTGGTGCGTTCTGGCCAGCTCCAGCAGGAGCGGGTCCATGTCGGCCGCCACGATCTCCGCCCGGGGCAGCCGCGCGGCCATCCGCGCCGCCAGCGACCCCGGTCCGCAGCCGAGGTCGACGACGTACGGCCGGGGCTGCTCCCGGGTCACGTACCCCACGACGTCGGCGATCACCGAGAAGCGTTCCTCGCGATCGACGGCGTACCGTGCCTGCTGCAACTCCCATCGCCGCACCCACGATTCAGCCGTCGCCATGCTCAGCCCCATCTGGCCGTACCACCTTCGCCCATCTCATGCCCGACTGTGTGCACCCCCGAATCTACAGCTGGAAACGGTTGCCATTATCGCGTCGTGGGGTGCCGGCGTGCCGTCACTCCAACGTGGCGAGGACGTCGAGCAGCCGGTCGATTTCCTCCGGTGTGTTGTACACATGGACGCTGACCCGTACGGAGCTGGACTTCTCCCCGCCGTCGCCCTGGCAGTGGTCGTCCGTACGCACCATGAAGCCGTGGCTGAAGAGGATGAAACCCAGATCGCTCGCGCCGATGGACCGGTGCCGGAACGTCACGATGCCGCACCGGTGCTGGATGTCCGAGTCCAGCGCCAGGCTGCGCTGGCATCCCAGCACGCGGTAGGCGGCCAACTGCCGCAGCCCGTCGGTCAGTCGCAGGGCGAGCGCCGTCGTCCAGCGCTCGATACGCTCCTCTCCCGCCGCCCGCAGCCAGTCGAGCGCCGCCGTCAGGCTCACGATCCCGGTAGTGTTGGGCGTACCGCTCCAGCCGCCGGGGACGAACCGGGGCCCGCGCCGCTGACGCGCCCACACCGCCCCCGAGCCGGGCAGGGCCAGCGCCTTGTGCCCGGAGAACGCGACGAAGTCGACGTCGAGCGCGGCCACCGAGACGGGCAGATGTCCGACGCTCTGCGCCGCGTCCAGACAGATGACGGCATCGGGCCCGACGGCCTCGCGGACACGGCGCACGTTCATGTCCGCCCCGTAGACGTGGTGCACATGCGTCAGGGCGACGAAACGGGTACGCGGACCGGCCGACGCGGCGAGCGCGGCCGGGTCGTAGTCCCCGGAGGACGCCTGGTACGGCATCTCCCGTACCGTGATCCGCTTCCCCCGGGCGGCGAGCAGCTCCCGCGCCTCCAGCCAGGGCACCAGATTGGCCTGATGGTCGGCGAAGGGCACGACGATCTCGTCCCCGTCGTCCAGCAGTCCGGGCAGCCAGTCGCGCGCGACGGTCCGCAGCCCCTCGGTGGTGCCGCTCGTGAAGTGGACCGCGGACCGCTCGGGCGCCGGGTCCGAGAGGAAGGCGCCGATCCGCGCGCGGGCCCCTTCCACCAGTTCGGTCGAGGCGTTCGCCCACGGGTAGGTGCCGCGCCCCGCGTTGGCGTTCGCCGTGGTGAGGTAGGTCTGTACGGCGTCCAGCACGGCGCGCGGCTTCTGGGCGGTCGCCGCGCTGTCGAGGTAGACCAGCTCCGGATGCGCGGTGATGATGGGGAACTCGGCCCGCAGCGCGCGCTGCCACGGGACCAGATCCACCGGGAACGCGCCGTCGCGCGGACCGGCCTGGCCACGGGCCGCGCCGGAGCCTCGCGAGCCGTAAGTCCCTTCGGAGCCGGGCGAGCCGGGCGAGTCGGGAGAGCCGGGCGGTGCGGCAGAGTCGGGAGAACCGGGCGAGTCGGGCGAGCCGGGGGAGTCGGGCGAGCGGGGACAGTCGGGGGATCCCGGTGCCCCCGGGACCGCGGGCGCGCTCATGCCGTCAGTCCCTCCCCAGCGGTGCGCCGGCGTCGCGCCAGGCGATGATGCCGCCCGCCAGACTCCGGGCGTCGGTGTGTCCCATCCGGGTCAGCAGTGCCGCGTACCGGGCGGACCTGTCGCCCACCGGGCAGGCCAGCAGCAGCGGCCTGCGCCGGCTGAACGGGAGACCGCCGCGGATCAGCTCCGCGAACAGCTCGTCCACGATGTTGACCGAGTCCTCGATGTGCAGCGCGGCGTACGCGGACGGGCTGCGCAGATCGATGACGAGCGGCCGCTCGCGCGCGATCCACTCCCGGGCCTCCGGCGCGCGCAGGGTGGCCACCGCCGCGATCTCGGCGTCGGACACGTCGGACAGCGCGTTCTTGCGGGGCGTCAGGCCGACGGCCTCGGGGCGCCGCTGCTTGACGTAGCTGAGGTAGCTCTCGATCCGGTCGCAGACGATGAAGACGGCGGCCTTGCGCTCGTCGTCGTCCGTCAACTCCGCGTCCAGCTCCCGCAGATGCCGTACCGTCCCGAAATACGCCGCGCCCCCGGTAGGGCCGGCGAGGATCCCGCACCCGCGGGCCAGGGTCAGCATGCCGTCGATGGCCTCGTCGGCGGTCACGGACTCCATCGTGTCGTAGGTGGCCGGGTCGAACAGGCCCACCTCGTGCACCTCGTCGATGGTGCGGATGCCCGGGATGAAGTCCGACTTGTGCGCCACCAGTCCGACCACCCTGACCCGTGGATCGTGCTCGCGCAGCGACCTGGCCACCCCGGTGGAGGACCCGGCCGTGCCCACACACGCGACGAACCAGTCCGGCACCCGGCCGTCGAGGTCCTTCACGATCTCGGGACCGGTGCCCAGCGCGTGCGCCTCCGTGTTGCGGTCGTTGAAGTACTGGTCGGTGTGCAGGTACGCGCTGCCCGGTTCCGACAGGGTGCGGTGGAAGAGCGTGAGGGGATCGTCGGTGTCGGTGGGGTCGAGGCACTCGCTGCGTCCCGGCAGCTCCTCGATCTCGGCGCCGAGCAGCAGCAGGAGATCCTTGATCTCCGGCACCCGCATCCGGTTGGTCACGCTCTTGAACGACAGCCCGTGCATTCCGGCGAGCACGGACAGGGCCTTCGCGGTGTTGCCGCTGGACAGTTCGACGATCTGGCTGCCCGCGCGCACGGCGGCGTCCAGTTCTGGACGGACCATGTTCCACGCCGCCCGGTCCTTGACCGAGCCGAAGGGGTTGAACATCTCCAGCTTGCCGTACAGGTCGATATGGCGCAGACCGTGCACCCGCGGATCGATGCGCACCAGCGGGGTGTTGCCGATGGTCTGGGTGATGCTGTCGTACCTCACGCCTGTCCTCCCTGACTCAGCGTCGGCCAGTACTGCTCGTCCAGACTCCAGCGCCAGGAGTCCCCGTCCTGCCAGGCGGCCACCGCACGCGCGACCGGCAGGCGCTGTGCGTGGGTCGTCCGGAAGTCCATGCAGTATCCGGCGGTGTTCACGAAACCCAGCAGATCACCGGGGTTCGGCAGACTCGGCAGGAACACCGTCCTGCGCGAGATGAGATCGGCCTCCAGGCACAGACCGCCCGCGAGGTGCACCCCCACCGCGTCGCCGTCACCTGCCGGAGCGGTCCCGGCGCGCGCGACGACGACGGGGTCCACGAGGACACCGTGCTCCTCCAGGCCGATGTCGTCGGCCTTGGCCTCCAGCCGCACCAGATACGGTCCCGTGCCGTCGCGGCGCACTTCGAGCACCCGGGCCAGGATCAGCCCGCACTGGTCCACCAGCGCCCGGCCCGGTTCGGTGTACAGGTCGAAGAGGTTCTCCAGGAGCAGCGCGGACAGCGGCCGGCCGGGTGTGGCCGACGCGGGGCCCGACAGCAGCTCGTCGAGGTAGCCCTCGCCCGCCGTCGCGCGGTGCGCCGGGTAGAGCCCCAGCGCGCCGCGCAGCGTCCCGGCGTCGTTGCGCAGCCCGTATCCGTAGCCGCGCCAGGTCATGGGCGGCCGTTGGCCCAGGACGGACGCGGTGAGCGCGGAGGTGTAGCGCTCCCACTGCTCCCGGTGAGCCAGATAGCTGACCCCGAACCCGCCCCCGATGTCCACGACATGCGGGCTGAAGCCGTGTTCGCGCAGGGCCCCCAGGGCGCTGACGCACCCTTCCAGGGCGAGCGCCTTCTCGGCGACGCTGGTGGTGTCCAGATGGAAGCCGACGCCGATCAGCTCGATGGCCTCGCGGTGCCGGTCGGCGGATTTCAGCAGCGCGTCGAGCGCGCTCACGGGCGTACCGAACCGGCTCGCCCTGCTGAGCACCTTGACCCCGCCGGAGCCGGGGGCCGTGCCCGTGCCGAACGCGGACAGCCGCAGGACGGTCCGCACGCGCGGCAGCGAGCGCGTCCGTACGAGGTCGCCCAGCGCGTCCAGTTCCGTGGCGCTGTCGACGTTGACGGTCGCTCCCGCACGCGCGGCGAGCCACAGGAACGCCGGATTCTTCGGCCCGGTCGCCATGATCCGCTCGGGTGCGAACCCCGAGCCGAGCGCGTGCTGCAACTCGCCGAGCGAGGCGACGTCCACACCTGCGTCGGTCGCCGCGAGCCGTCTCAGCAGGGCGCTGGAACGATTCGCCTTGTGGGCGAAGTAGATCTGCCCGCCCAGCTGATGGCGGCGGTACGTGGCCCGGAACCGGTCGAGATTGTCGGCGATCTGGTCGGGCAGCACGATGTTCAGCGGCGAGCCGAGCGCGTCGGCGAGATCGTGGGTGAAGCCGTCCGCCCGGAGCAGCGCCGCCAGGCGTGGTTCCACCCGGGGCTCCAGGTACAGCGGCAGAGCGTTCATCAGTCCCCCCTCGGCCGGCTGAGGCAGCCGATCTCATTTCAAGTGATATTCATTTCCCTTTCTGTGGCGGCCTACGCGCCCGCGCGGCGCCGGGGGCCGGAGCACGGGACCGGAGCGCGGGGCAGGGCGGTGTGGCCGAGGGCGGTGCGATCGGGGACGGTGCGATCGGGGGCGGTGCGATCGGGGGCGGTCCGCGACCGGCGGAACGTGCGGTCCCTTGAACAGCTGGGACTGTTCCTGGCCTTTTTTGACCATTTTCCGCCACAGGTATCGGCGCCACCGCGCAACAGGTCCAGGATGTACCCGTGCTGGGCAACCTTCCCGTCGTCAGCACCAGTTTCGTCGGCCGGTCGGGCGAACTGGGCGCTGTCGAGCGGGCATTACAAGAACACCGGCTGGTCACTCTCACGGGCGGCGGGGGAGTGGGCAAGAGCCGCCTCGCGCTGCGCGCCGCCGGCCTGGCGCGCGAGAGCTACCCCGACGGCGTGTGGTGGGCCGACCTCTCCCCTCTGCACGACGACCGGCTGCTCACCGCCACGGTCTGCGACGCCGTCGGCCTGCTGGACCACAGCGCGCGCCGCCCCGTGGAGGCGCTCTGCGAATGGCTGACGGGCCGTCGGCCGCTGCTCGTGCTCGACTGCTGCGAGCGGATCGTGACCTCCTGCGCCCGCCTGGTGGCCGACCTCCTCGCCGCCGCGCCCGCGCTCACCGTCCTCACCACCAGCAGAAAGCCGCTGGGCACCGAGGGGGAGCGCCTCCTCGACATCGGCCCGCTGCCCGCGGCCGGCCCGGGGGCGGAGGCCGTACGTCTCTTCCGCGACCGCGCCGCCGCCGCCGCGCCCCTGCTGGCGCTGGACTCGCCGAGCGCCGGGGTGGCGGTGGCCGAGATCTGCCGCAGGCTCGAAGGGATCCCGCTGGCGCTGGAACTGGCCTGCGCCCGGCTCGCCGAGAACAGCGTCGAGGAGGTCGCGGACCGGCTCACCTCCCGGCTCGACGTCCTCGCCGACGACACCGTCTGGCCGCAGCGCCACCGGGCGCTGCGCACCGCCATCGGCTGGAGCCACGAACTGTGCGCGCCGCTCGAACGCCTCCTGTGGGCCCGGCTCTCCGTCTTCCCCGGCACCGTGGACCCGGCCGACGCCGGGGCCGTCTGCGCGGGCGGCCCGCTCGCCGCGGGCGCCGTCCCCGCGCTTCTGGAGGGGCTCGCCGCGCAGTCCGTGCTCCAGCGGGAGGGCGAGCGCTACCGGATGCTCGACACGCTGCGCGAATACGGCGCCCTGTGGCTCGGTGAACTCGGCGAACAGGACGCCCTCGCCCGTCGGCACGCCGCGCACTTCGCCGACGTCGCCGCCCGCGCCCACGCCGGCTGGCTCGGCCCCCGGCAGGTCGACTGGTACCGCAGGATCGCCGACTGCCACGCCGACCTGTGCGCCGCGCTCGACCACCTCGTCGAGCGGGATCCGGACCGCGCGGTGGAGATGGCCGGGCGCACCGGGCTGTTCTGGAGCTGCTGCGGCCATCTCCACCAGGCCCGCGGCTACCTCGAACGCGCCCTCGCCCGCTCCGCCGTGCCCGGCCCGCCCCGTACCCGCGCCCTGTGGGCCCTCGGCATCACCCGTACGCTCCAGGGCGACCACGAGGCCGCCCGGCTGCTGGGCGAGGAGTGCACCCTCGCCGCCTGGCACGACCGGGACCCCGAGTCGATGCTCTCCGCCGCCCACACCGTCAGCTTCACCCATCTGATGATGGGCCGCCCGCAGGCCGCCCACACCGTCAGCGACCGCGCCCTGAGTCATCTGACCGGCGACCCCCTGAACGCCCCCTCCCACATGCGCTGCCGGGTGATACGCCTGTTCGCGCTGTCCGCGCTCGGCCGGCTCGACGAGGCGTATGAGGACGCCACAGGGCTGCGGCGGCTCAGCCGCGGCTACGGGGAGCACTGGGCGCGGTCCTACGCCGAGCACCAACTCGCCCTCATACAGATCATGCGGGGCCGACCGGGCGAGGCCGAGGGCCATGCCCGCGCCATGCTCGCGGGCAAGTACCGGCTGCGCGACAGCCTCGGCATCGCCCTCGGCCTCGACCTGCTCGCCGGGGCGATCGCCGCCCAGGGCGACGGCGTCGCGGCGGCCCGTACCTCGGGAACGGGGCACACCTACTGGCGGATGGTCGGCCACCCCCACCGCGGCAGCCCCGAACTGGGCGCGATCCGCGACCAGTGGGAGCGCCAGGCGCGCCGGGCGGCGGGCAACCCCGCCTACGAGAGCGCCTACCACCGGGGCGTCGAGCAGGATGCCGAGAGCGGTCTGGCCCTCGCGCTCCAGGGGCAGCTGCCCCCCTCGTGACCGGGGCGCCCGGCGGCCGGGCGGCACCGGAAGAGTCGCGGCTCCGCCGTGCCCGCGCGTCCGCCGTGCGCGCGTCCTCCGTGCGCGCGTCCTCCGTGCCCGCGCGTCCCGACGTGCTCGCGCGCCAACCGTTCCCGCGCGTCCGCCGTGCCCGCGCGTCCGCCGTGCCCGCGCGCCAACCGTTCCCGCGGCCCGGCGGCCCCCCGGTGGCTCCCGGACCGCGCCGCCCGTTACGGTCCTGCCATGCCTGACTTCGCCCCCCGGTCGCCCGCCTTCCTCGCCGACCCCTACCCCGCCTACGCCGAACTGCGGGCCAGGGGCCGGGCGCACTACTACGAACCGAGCGACCAGTGGCTCGTCCCGCACCACGCGGACGTCTCGGCGCTGCTGCGCGAGCGCCGCCTCGGCCGCTCGTACGGGCACCGGTTCACCCACGAGGAGTTCGGCCGGACCCCGCCGGACCCCGGCCACGAGCCCTTCCACGAGCTGAACGACCAGGGGATGCTGGAGCTGGAGCCACCGGACCACACCCGCATCAGGCGCCTCGTCTCCAAGGCGTTCACCCCGCGTACGGTCGAACAACTCCAGCCGTACGTACGCCGCCTCGCGACCGAGCTGGTGGCCCGGCTGGTCGAGGAGGGCGGCGGCGACCTGCTGACCGCCGTCGCCGAACCGCTGCCGGTCGCCGTCATCGCCGAGATGCTCGGCGTACCCGAGACGGACCGCCCGCTGCTGCGGCCCTGGTCGGCCGCGATCTGCGGGATGTACGAGCTGAACCCGTCCGAGGAGACCGCCCGCCACGCGGTCACCGCCTCCGCCGAGTTCTCCGCGTACCTGCGCGAACTCATCGCCGCCCGGCGCGCCACGCCCGGCGGCGACCTGATCTCCGGGCTCATCGCCGCCCATGACGAGGGCGAGAGGCTCACCGAGGCCGAGATGGTCGCCACCTGCGCACTGCTGCTCAACGCGGGACACGAGGCCACCGTCAACGCCACCGTCAACGGCTGGCACGCCCTGTTCCGGCACCCCGCGCAGCTCGCCGCCCTGCGGGCGGACCGCGCTCTGCTGCCCACCGCGGTGGAGGAGCTGATGCGCTACGACACACCGCTCCAGCTCTTCGAACGGTGGGTGCTCGACCCGGTCGACATCGGCGGAACCACGATCCCGCGCGGCGCCGAGGTCGCCCTCCTCTTCGGATCGGCCAACCACGACCCCGCCGTCTTCGCCGCACCCGACGCCCTGGACCTGGCCCGCCGCGACAACCCGCACATCTCCTTCAGCGCGGGCATCCACTACTGCATCGGCGCCCCGCTGGCCCGGATCGAACTGGCCGCGTCCATGGCCGCGCTGCTGGATCTCGCCCCGGCGCTGCGCCCGGCGGGGGAACCCGTCCGCAAGCCGAACTTCGTGATCCGGGGACTGGAGGGGCTGCCGGTGGCGGTGTGAGCGCCGGGGCGGGACTTAGAGGCCGCGCGGATAGGTGGGGCGGCGTCGCGGGGCGACGGGCGGCGCCTGGCGGCGTTGTCGTCGGTCCACGACTCCCCCACTGCCTTAAGGGCGTGGGAGGTGCCCCCTCCGCGTCGCCTCCC
>NZ_QQNA01000101.1 GCF_003346515.1 Streptomyces corynorhini | reverse complement strand
CTTCGAGGCACCGGAGCGCGGCGTTGAGCGCGGTGACCGTGGGTTTGCCGATGCCGCGCTCCGGTGCCTCGAAGACGTAGGCGAGGCCGTACAGTTCCTCCTCCGGCAGGTCGTAGGTGAAGCGGTAGTGGGCTTCCGGGCGCAGGCCGGAGAAGCCCAGCTCGGGCCGGTTGAAGTAGGGGCTGAACCGTTCGATGGCGATCCGGGCCGAGAGGTCGACCGGCGGGTTGAGGTGTTCCAGCGCCGCTATCTGCGCGATGACCGGGTCGTAGTCCTCCGCGCTCTCGCCGGGGAAGCCGTGCAGATAGTTCCAGGACACCGACAGGCCGGTCTCGGCGCCGTCGCGGAGCATACGGACGTTCTGGCAGCCGCTGACTCCCTTGTCCATCAGGTCCAGTACGCGGCTGTTCAGACTCTCGATGCCCGGCTGCACGTAGATCAGGCCCGCGTCGGAGAGCGTACGGAGGTGGGCGCGGCGCATATTGGCCTTGATCTCGATGTGGAGCCGCAGGTCGAAGCCGCTCTCGATGATCCGGGGCAGGACGGTGGAGAGGTAGCCCATGTCGAGGATGTTGTCGACGACGTACATGTCCAGCACGCGGTGACGCCGGGCGAGATCCATGATCTCTTCGTAGAACGTGTCCGGGCTCTTGCTGCGGAACTGCATGAAGGAACCGTTGAGTCCGCAGAACGTGCAGTGGTGCTTCTCGCCCCACCAGCAGCCTCTGGCCCCCTCGACGACGAGCTTGGGTTCGACCCAGTTGCGGGCGACGGAGGCGCCGAGGCGTTCGAAGTAGCCGCTGTAGTCGGGCGGCAGGATGGTGGCGGGCGGCAGGGGACTGGTGGCCATCGCGTTGGCGGTGCTCACACCGTCCGGGCCGTGGTGGCACAGCCCGGCGACGGTGGAGAGGTCCGGGTGTTCCGCACCGAGCGCGGACAGGAGCCGGGGAAACGCGGCTTCGCCCTCGCCCCGGATCACGTAGTCCACGAACGGGAAGTTGCGGTGGACGGTCGCGCCCTGCTCGCCGTCGCAGTTGGCGCCGCCGACGACGGTCACGATGTGCGGCGCGAGCCGTTTGACCTGGCGGGCGGCCGCGAGTGCGGCGGTGTTCTGCTGGAACGTGGAGGTGAAGCCCACGACATCGGGTGCCTCGTCGACGATCCGCCGGGCGATCTCCGCCACGAACTCCGGTACCAGCCGGTGCAGGTCGCGCGTCATGCGCATCCGGGACGCGCCGAGCTTCCCCTTCATCGCGGCGGTGAACTCGTCGTCCCGCCAGTCCGGGTCGTCGTAGAGGGCGGAGGAGAAGACCCAGTCGCCGCAGCCCATGAAGTAGGAGGCCAGCGCGTAGTACTCGTAGTCCTCGGCGGTGAACTCCATGCGCCGCGTGATCCAGTCGGTGAATTCGAGGTTGGCGTGCAGGACTTCGGCACTGCCGTCCGGCACGTGCTCGTCCACACTCCGCTTGAGGATTCCCAGGGCCAGCGACGGAAGGTCGATGGGCGACCAGGGCATGTTGACCAGCAATACGCGCATTTCAGCTCCTCGTGGGACGACCGGATGACGGAAGACGACCGGATGACGGAAGACGGAAGACGGAAGACGGGGGACGGGAGGCCGGGCTGATCGGGCGATCGGTCCGGATGGTGGCGCCCGCCCGCCACGGTCGGATTGCCACCGTCGGATCGCCCTCATCGGATCTGACAACCCCGTCGCGAGGGAATTCCCCTGGTGGCGGGGGGACCGGCCGGCCCGGCATTCGGTGGCCGCCGGGCCGGCCGGCGAGGATCAGTCCTCTTCCGCGTCTTCCGCGTTGCGGAACGGGATGGTGACCGTGACGCCGACGCTCGGCTTCCGGTTCTCCTCGTCACCCTCAAGCGGGTCGTTGTGGATGATGTCCTTCTGCATGGGCGGTTCTCCTCTCGGTGTGTTCGGCGGTACCTGTCCCGGCCACCGCCGCGGTACGGATGCGGCCGGAATCCCCCCTCCGGTCGGCGGGGGGCGTCTTGGGGACGCGGTGTGTTCCGCGCGTGCCGCGCAGCTCGCGGTCGAGGAAGACCACGGCGCGGCGCAGTACGGCGACGTGGTCGCCGCCCTCGTAACCGTCGTGCCCGCTGTCGAGCCACATCGACTCGTGACGGGCTCCCGCGGCCACCAGCGCGGCGAGATAGCCGCGCACCTGGCCCGGCGGGCACTTGGCGTCCCGGGTGGCGGCCACGACCAGCAGCGGTGCCCGCACGCGCGCGGCGTACCGGATCGGCGAGCTGCGGGCGTACGCCTCGGGCACCTCGTCGGGCGTGCCTCCGTACAGGCGTTCGTCCAGCGTGCGCAGCGCGGACGTGGTGGTGCGGTAGGCGGCGACGCCGTCGGCGACGGGCTTGACGGCCACGCCCGCCTGCCACAGCCCGGGGCGGGTGCCGAGGGCCAGCAGTGTGAGGTAGCCGCCCCAGGACGTACCCCAGAGTCCGACGGCGTCCGGGTGCGCCAGTCCGCGCGCGATCAGGTCGGCGCGTACGGCCACCAGGTCCTCCACCTGGGTGAGCCCCACGCCCGCGCCGAAGGCCCGGCGCCAGCGGGGGCCGTAGCCCGTGGAGCCGCGGTAGTTGACACGCGCGACGGCGAAGCCCGAGGCCACGAGCGAGTGCACGACGCCGTCGTAGGCGTCGCGGTCGTGGTCGGCGGGACCGCCGTGTACGAGGAGAACGACGGGTGGTGGCGCGCTCCGCCCCTCGGCCGCAGGCTCCCCGGCCGTCGGCTTCCCGGCCGTCGGCTTCTGGCTCGACCGTTCCTGGCTCGACCGTTCTCGGTTCGACCGTTCCCCGTTCGACCGTCCCTCGCTCGACCGCTCTTGGTTCGACCGTTCCTCGCTCGACCGGCTCTCGGAGACCTCGTCCTGCGGTAGTTCGGGTTTCCGAGGGAGTGCGGAACCCTCCGGCGGGCCGTGGCCCTCGGGCAGGCTGAGCCATGTGTGCACGGGGCCGTCCGGGGTCGGCGTCCACAGGTCGCGGTGGTCGCCCGGCACACGCCCCGGGACGGTGCCGAGGGCGGGCAGCGCGGTACCGGCCGTGGAGTGCATACGCGGCGGATGAGCGGTGTCCGTCCACAGGTAGTGCAGATCGCCGCCTGCGCGCGGAGCCGCGTCGAGCAGACTGCCGGGCGGTGTCGGCACGCGCGTGAGGGTGCCGGTGTCGAGGCGGGCCCGGTGCAGTGTGCTGCGGCCGTGGCGGTCCTCGCGGATCAGGACGGTGCGTCTCTCGTCCTCGTCCGGATACCAGCGGGCGGTGATCTCGCTGTCGAACGCGCACCACGGGTACGTACGGATCCCGGTCTCCGGCCGCCAACTGGACAGCAGATAGCGGTCGTCGGTCTCGCGCACCAGCAGCAGTTCGTCGCGTTCCGCGGTGGGCGCGAAGCCGAGCGACCAGAGTCTGCCGTGCTCTCCGGAGCCGGAGAGCACGGCGCGTGGTGTGCCGTCCGTGGCCAGGACGGTCACCGCGTGCGCGGAACCGGCGGGGCCGCCGATCGCCAGCAGGCCGGCCCCGGCGGTGATCCCGGACAGTGTGGCGTGCCGGTCGACGCGCGTCACCTCGCGCGCGGGAGCGCCGCGCCGGCCCAGGTGGACGGAGGTCGCCCGGCCGTCCCCCAGCCCGATGGCGACGATCCCGTCGTCGCTCACGGCCAGGCCGCGCGGTGTACCCGGTGGCACACCGGTCAGTCCGGGGAGGTCGGGGCCGCCGCGGAAGGGCTGGAACCGCCAGTGCCCCGCGCCGTGCGCGTCCTCGTCGAACCACCACACGTTCGCGTCGCGGTCGATCGTTCCGTGCGCGGTGCCCCGCGGCCGGTCGGTGACCTGCCGGGCGCGCCCGGCCCCGGCGTCCCAGGCGAACACCTCGCACCGGCCGTCCGCGTCCGCGGTGAACGCCATCAGCGCCGGGTCGGCGGCGCAGACCTCGGGCAGGGCGGCGAGGTAGACCTGATAGCGCGAGCCGGTCACACGCCTCGCCCCCCGGAGCCGTCTCCCGCAGGGGCGCCCTTCGGCGCTGCGCCCGGCGCGCGTACGCGTTCCGCGCCGAGTGTCGTGTACAGAGCGAGCAGGGCCAGCACCGCGGCGGAGACGAGCGCGGGTACGGCGGCCCCCGCGTGAGCCGTCAGGAACCCGGCGAGCGCGGGCGCCACGGCGGCGGCTCCACCGGCCGCGGTGGCGAGCACGGAGCCCGCGCGGGCCTGCAGTCCGGGCGGCGTCCCCTGGATGGCCCGAGCCTGGAGGATGACGGTGGCCAGCGGCATGATCAGGCAGAACCCGCCGAACAGCGCGCCGTACGCCCACGGCCCCCCGGCCGTCGCGAGCGCGGCGGCGAGCGGGATCATGAGCCAGGACACCGTCACGACCGCCCGCACGGGGCTGAGTTCGCGCACCAGCCGGGGCGCGGCGAGCGAACCGGCGAGTCCGGCGGCGCCGGACAGCGCCAGTACCAGCCCCATGGGTGCGCTGCCGTGGCCGCTCGCCTGCAAGCTGAAGACGGCGTCGTAGTAGAGCGCGGCCAGTACTCCGTTGACGGTGGTGGTCCACACAAGTACCAGCCGCAGCAGGGGTGTCGTGCGGACGAGCCTCACTCCGGCGCTCGTCTCGGCGGCCAGCGCGGACCAGGTGCCGCGTGCGGACCGAGGTGCGGACCGTGGTTCGGACCGAGGTACGGGGCCGTCCTGGGCCGTGCTCCCGCCCGCCTCCGACCCGCCGTCGGCCGGGTCCACCGCGTCGGCCCGGTCCACGGCGTCGGCCCGCAGGTTCGAGCGCATGGCCCGGACGCACACGGCCGTGACGGCGTACGAGACGGCGTCCAGCACGAAGGGCAGCGCGCGTGAGACCTGGTACAGGATGCCGCCCAGAGCGGGGCCCGCGATCAGGGCGCCCCGGTCGCCCGCCTCCAGCCCGGCCACCACGCGCGGAAGGTCCCCGGACGTGGAGATCAGCGACACCGTGCCGCGCGCTGCCGCGTCGTAGCAGGCGGTGGCGGTGCGTTCCACGAGAACGGCCGCCAGCAGTTGGATCAGCGAAGGCCGTCCTTCCCCGACGGCCAGGGTCACGGCCACGGAGCCCATGGCGAGCGCCGAGACCACCGCCGACCAGAACATCACCCGCTTACGCGCGCCACGGTCGGCGGGTATGGCGACGAGCGGGCCGAGTACCAGACCGGTCGCCGTGGACACCCCGGCGACCAGCCCCACCACCGCGGGCGAGTAGCCCAGCCCGAGGAGCAGCAGCGGAAGGACGATCCCGGACGCCTGGCTGCCCAGGGAGTCGGCGGCGTTCGCGCACCAGAAGAGCCGCACGTCGCGGCTGGTGGGCCCGGTCTCCTCGATCAGCGCCGATGGAGCCGGAACGGCCTGGTCGCGCGAGGTCCCTGTGCCGGGAACAGAAGATCCCATGCCTCGCCCTCCCCGTTGCCGCCGTCACCCTCGAAGCCGCAGGCGAGATCGCATGCGACATAGCGTCACACTTCATAAAGATGCGTAGAAAAGGTGTAGGAATTGAAACGCTCGGGAGCTTAACCAGGCGGTGATGTGGAGGACAAGGGCCCCCGGACGAGGGCCGGTTCGATTTCGCACGAGCGTCGAGGGCCGCTCCGGGGCCCCGTACGGCGGCTTCGGGACCGGCGGTGGGTGCCGCGTCCGCCCTCCGCGATCACCACGCGGAGGGTGGCGAAGCCGGGCGGCGTCGGCGCGGCGCCCGGGGTTCCCCGCTTCGCTTTGGCATTCGCGGCGCCGAACGCGTCTTCCGGTCGGGCTGAGTCCCTGGGAGATCGTTGCCGACCGCGCCGGACATTTGACGGAATTCACCACTCTGTAGGGGAAGCGGCGGCTGAACTGCGCGGGGAACGGGGCGGGGTGCCGCCCACGGTCCGGCCGCGCCACGCGCCGCGACGCCCCGCCGTGCCCGCCCGGCACGGCCGCCACTCCCGCCGCCCGCCGCGTGGGCGGCCTTCCCGGTGGCGAACACGACCCCCGCCGCCGACGCCCCGCGCGCGGCGCACGCCCCCGGAGGGGAGGACTCCGGTGCAGGCGTCAGGGCCCCTCCGCTATCCGGAATCACGCTCACCGGATAGCGCGGGACCGACGGCGACGGCTCCAGTTATTGGCCGGAAACGTACGAGAGGCGAGCGAGAAAGAGACAGCGAAGGAGGCAGGGACGGAGACAGGGAAAGGGGCAGAGGAAGAGGTGGAGGAAGGGGCGGAGGAAGAGGCGGAGGCGGAGACGGAAGGAAACCCGAGAGCGTCTTCGCGATGCGGCGGCCCACCCTTTCCGGAGCGGATGGCCCATACCGGCTGCGGCGTCCGACCGTACCCCGGCCGCCCCCGGGGCGCCCCGCGGCGGGTACCCGCCGCGGGGGATGCCCGGCTCGCGGGGCTGCGGGCGGGTGGCGTGCCGACGACGAAGGTGCGTTTTTTGGTGTAAATGAATAGATATAGATAGGGAAGCGCGGGCGGGTACGGGCAGGTCCGGCTCTGCGCGGGTGTGACGCGGCGAAGGCAGCGAAGACAGCAAAAACAGCGAAGGCATTGAAGACAGCGAAGGCATTGAAGGCAGCGAAGGCATTGAAGGCATCGAAGGAAGAGGGCCATGACCGCTCGGCACCGTGGCAGTCCTGACATCGTCGTCGGTGCGGGGCTCGTCGGCCTGGCCTGCGCCCTGGACCTGTGCCGCGCCGGTCGGCGGGTCGTGCTGCTGGAGGCGTCCGACGCTGTGGGCGGCCGGATGCGCACGGACCAGGTGGACGGGTTCCTGCTGGACCGCGGCTTCCAGGTGTTCAACACCTCGTACCCGCAGGTGAAGCGGCGCCTGAACCTTCGGGCCCTGCGGCTGCGCCCGTTCACACCCGGGATCGTCGCGCACACCCCGACCGGTCCCGTCCGGCTGTCCGACCCGACCCGGCAGCCGGGGGAGTGGCGGGCGCTGCTGCCCGGACGGGCGCTGCCCGCCCGGGACCTCGCGGCGCTGGCGGCGCTCACCGCGCGGGACGCCCTGCTGCCCGTCGGCTCGATCGAACGGCGCCCTGACCGGTCCACCGCCGCCGCCCTGTCGCGCGCCGGGATGTCGGCCGGCACGGTAGACGAGATCCTGCGGCCGTTCCTCTCCGGTGTGTTCCTGGAGAACCGGCTGGAGACCTCGGCCCGCTTCTTCCATCTGGTCTGGCGGAGCATGGTCAGGGGCACGCTGTGTCTTCCCGCCGACGGCATCGGCGCCGTGCCCGCTCAGCTGGCGCGCGACCTGCCCGAAGGCGTGCTGCGCCTGGAGGCGCCCGTCGACGCGGTCACCGGCACGGGGGTCCTCCTGGCCGACGGCCGGGAACTTCCCGCGACCTCGGTGGTGGTGGCGACGGACGCGGCCCGCGCGGCCCTGCTGCTGCCGGGCCTGGCCGTGCCGCCCACGCGGACGGTCACCACGTACTACCACGCCGCCGCCCGCACCCCCCTGGCCGAGCCGACCCTCGTGGTGGACAGCACCGGCGCCGTCCTCAACACGTGCGTACCGACCGAGGTGGCCGCCACGTACGGGCCACCCGGCGCCGCGCTGGTCTCGACGTCCGTGCTGGGTCCCGACCGGCCCGGCAGGGAGCCGGAGGTGCGCCGACGCCTGGCCGAGCTGTACCGCACGGACACGAGCGGCTGGTGCCCGGTGGCCGACTACACCGTCGAGGGGGCGCTGCCCGCGATGGAGCCGCCCTGGCCGCCGAGCCGTACGACGCGCTTCGCCCGGGGCCGGTACGTCTGCGGAGACCACCGCGCGACGGGCTCGGTCCAGGGCGCTCTGGCGTCGGGCACGCGGGCGGCGCGGGAGGTGCTCGGCGATCTGGCGCGCGGATGACCGACGGCGACCGAGCAAGCCGCGTCCGGCGGCCGGACCGCGGACCGGACAGACCCGACAGACCCGACAGACCGGATCGACAGACCCGGATCGACCCGACAGACCGGATCGACCGGACAACCGGATAGAGGCGGATCGACCAGACAGACTCGGCGACCAGACAGACCCGGCGATCGGACAACCCGGCGACCGGACAGACCCGGCGACCGGACAGACCCGACGACCGGACAGACCGGGTGGGCCGGGCGGTGCCTTCCCGGCGGTGCCACGAAGAGGGTCGCCCCCCTGCGAACGGGAGACAGACGTGGACCTCAACGCGGCGCGTGAGCCGGTGGCCGGTGCGCCTGGTGACCTCGGCGGCGCCCTGACCGTGGCCGTCGCCGAGCCGCCGCGCACGGCACCGGACGCCACCCCCCTCGGCGAACGGCGCGTCAGGTGAGCCGCCCCGATGCCCCCTACCGCGAGGCGTGCGACGTCGTCATCGTCGGCGGTGGCGCGTCCGGACTCAGCCTCGCCCACCACCTGACGGCGACGGGCTCGCGCACCGTCACCGTCGTGGAGGCGCCCGACGGCCCCCGGCGGGCCCCGGAACGCACCTGGTGCTACTGGGAGCAGGGCACCGGCGACTTCGACGAGGCGGTGTGCGCCGCCTGGCCCCGGCTGCGCGTACACGGCACCGGCGGTGACACGCGCATCGTGGACCCGGCGCCCCTGAGCTACCGCATGATCCGGTCCTCAGTGTTCGAGCGGCTGGCCCATGCCCGGCTGGCCCGTTCCGCCGGCGGGCGCCTCCTGCGCGCGACGGCGGAACGGGCCAGCCGGGC
>NZ_QQNA01000100.1 GCF_003346515.1 Streptomyces corynorhini | reverse complement strand
GGGCGGCGGGGAAGCGGTTCAGGCAGGCGGGCGTGGAAAACACATGAGCGTTGTCAGTGGTGAACCGTAGGCTCGCCCCTGATGACCGATACATCCGCAGCCACCGACGCTGCCTCCCGCAACCGGTCCGCCGTGCGCTCGCTGCTGCGGCTGTGGCCGTACGTACGACCGGTGCGCGCGCGCCTGTTCAGCGCGGCGTTCGTCGCGATCGTCGCGTCCTGTCTCGGCCTGGTGATCCCGCTCGTCCTCAAGTGGATGGTGGACGGTCCGGTCACCGACCGGGACCCCGGGGGCGTGTGGCTGGGCGCGCTGGCGCTGCTGGCGCTCGGGATCGTGGAGGCCGTGCTCTTCGGCTTCCGGCGCTGGCTGGTGGCCAGGCCGCTGGCCGGGGTGGAGGCGGCGATGCGGGCCGATCTCTACCGCCATCTGCAACGGCTGCCGGTCGCCTTCCACGACCGGTGGCCCTCGGGCCAGCTGCTGTCGCGCGGGACGACGGATCTGATGCTGCTGCGGATGTTCCTGGCCTTCCCGCTGACCTTTCTGCTGGTCAACGCCACCACGATTCTGGTCGGCTGCGCCATCCTGCTGATACAGGAGTGGACACTGGGGCTGGTGCTGCTGGCTCCGGTGCTGCCGCTGGTCGCCCTCTGCTCGGTCTTCGAGGCGCGGTACGCGCTGGTCGCGCGGCGGGCGCAGGACCAGGTGGGCGATCTGACGACGGTGGTCGAGGAGGGGGTCCTCGGGATCCGGATCGTCAAGGGGTTCGGGCGCCACCAGAGCCAGTCCCTGGCCTTCCGCGCGCTCACCGGGCGGCTGCGCGGCACGGAGCTGGACAAGGCGCGGCTGCTGGCGGGCATCTGGGGTCTGATCATGACCATCCCGGAGCTGGCGATCGGCGCGGCGCTGGTGCTGGGCACGATCCAGGTGGCGGACGGCGGGCTCTCGGCGGGCACGCTGGTGGCGTTCTTGTCGACCGCGCTCGCGCTGCGGTGGCCGGTGGAGTCGATCGGCTTCATTCTGGCGCTGTGTCAGGAGGCGGGGACCGCGAGCGAGCGGTACTTCGAGGTGATGGACGAGCCGGAGGAGACGGAGGTGACGGCGGAGACGGCGCGGCCGGAGCGGCCGGAGCGCGTTGCGGCCCGGGACAGGGACGGGGACGAGGACGAGGGCGGGGACGAGGGCGGGCTGCGCTTCGAGGGCGTCTCGTTCCGCTATCCGAGTGGGGAGGACGGCGCGGCGTCCGTGCCCGTACTGGCCTCGATCGATCTGCACATCAGACCGGGCGAGACCATGGCCCTGGTCGGCGCCACCGGATCCGGCAAGACCACGCTGACCGCGCTCGTCCCCCGGCTGCACGAGGTGACCTCGGGGCGGATCACCCTGGACGGCGAGGACATCGCCCTGATGGAGCGGCGGCGGCTGCGCGAGCTGGTGTCGGTGGCGTTCGAGGAGCCGACGCTGTTCTCCGCGAGCGTCGGGGAGAACGTGCTGATGGGCCGCCCCGACGCCGACGCGGAAGCGCTCGACCGCGCCCTGGACGTGGCGCAGGCCGGGTTCGTCAGGGATCTGCCCGACGGGATCCGCACGGAGGTGGGCGAGCAGGGCCACAGCCTCTCCGGCGGCCAGCGCCAGCGGCTGGCGCTGGCCCGCGCGGTGGTGGGCCGGCCGCGCTTCCTGGTGCTGGACGACCCGCTCTCCGCGCTGGACGTGCACACGGAGGCGCTGGTGGAGGCGGCGCTGCGGTGCGTCCTGCGGGAGACCACGGCGCTGGTGGTGGCGCACCGGCCGTCGACCGTGCTGCTCGCGGACCGGGTGGCGCTGCTGTCGGAAGGGCGGATCGCCGCGGTGGGCACCCATCAGGAGCTTCTGCGGAGCAGCGGGGAGTACGCGTGGCTGATGGCCGGAGCCGAGGCCGACGCCGGGTTCGGGGCCCTTGAGGGGAGCGAGCGATGACGACATCGACCGGTACGGGGTCGGACGACACCACGGCGCCCGCGAGACCGCCCGCCGCCACCGCCTCCGGCACCGCGCCCGTACCCGTGGCCGCGCCCGCGCCCGTCGTGGAGCCCGCCGCGCCGGACGAGTTCGCGCGCGACGATCTGCCGACGGCCGACGGGGCGACCGGCGCGCTGCTGCGGTCGCTGCTGGCCACGCGCCGTACGAGAGTGGCCGTGGCCGCGCTGCTCCTGCTGCTCCAGCAGGCCGCCGCCCAGAGCGGGCCGCTGCTCGTCGCGTACGCCATCGACCGGGGCGTGCCCGCTTTCCGGGGCGGCGACCTCGGCCCGCTGTACGCGGTGGGCGCGGGCTATCTGATCTGCGCGCTCGGTTCCGGCGCGTTCCAGTACGCGTTCGTCCGGGCCGCCGCCCGGATCAACCAGGACGTGCTGCTGGATCTGCGCGGCCGGATCTTCCGCCACGCGCAGCTGCTCAGCGTGGACTTCCACGAGCGCTACACCTCCGGTCGGCTGATCTCCCGGTCCACCACCGATGTGGAGTCCCTGCGCGAGCTGCTGAGCGAGGGCCTGCAGGAACTCATCGGGGTGGTGATGTCGTTCGCCTACATCTCGGCGATGCTGCTCTATCTGGACCTGGGCCTCGGCGCGACGGCCATGCTCTCCTTCATCCCGCTGTATCTGCTGGTCCGGCTCTACCAGCGCCGTTCCGCGCTGGTCTTCGGTAGGCGCTCCACCGCGATCGCCGCCGTCATCGTCACGTTCGCGGAGACGATGAACGGCATCCGGCCGGTCCAGGCGTTCCGGCGCGAGCGCGCCAACGACGCGGCGTTCCTGACGCTGAACCGGAGCCATGAGCGGACCAACGGGGACGCGCTGCTGGAGATGGCCCGCTATGTGGTCGGCTCGCGGCTCGTCGCCAACGTCACCGTCGCCGGGCTGGTCCTGTGGGGCGCCTACCGGGTGGCGGGCGGCACGCTGGCGCTCGGGGTGCTGGCGGCGTCGGTGCTGTATCTGCGGCGGCTCTACGAGCCGATCGACCGCCTGGCGATGTTCCTCAACTCGTACCAGTCGGCCGGCGCCTCGCTGAAGAAGATCGCCGGTCTGCTGGCGCAGACGCCGTCCGTGCCCGAGCCCGCCGAGCCCCGGGCGCTGCCGCCGCTCGCCGGTGAACTGCCGGGACGCGAGGCCGTCTTCGAGTCGGTGGCGTTCTCGTACCGTACGGGCGGGGAGGTCCTGCCCCGGTTCGATCTGACGGTCCCGGCCGGGCAGACGGTCGCGGTGGTCGGCTCGACGGGCGCGGGAAAGTCGACGCTCGCCAAGCTGCTGGCCCGGTTCTACGATCCGACGGAGGGCCGGGTGCTGCTCGACGGGGTCGATCTGCGCGAGCTGGAGATGCCCGAACTGCGGCGCGGCGTGGTGATGGTGACGCAGGAGGCGTTCCTGTTCTCCGGGACGGTCGCCGAGAACATCGCCGTCGGCCGCCCCGACGCCTCGCGGACCGACATCGAAGGCGCGGCGAAGGCCATCGGCGCCCACGACTTCATCAGCGGCCTGCCCGACGGCTACGACACGGACGTACGCAAGCGGGGCGGCCGTATCTCGGCCGGGCAGCGCCAACTGGTCGGCTTCGCACGGGCATTGCTGGCAGATCCGGCCGTCCTCATCCTCGACGAGGCCACCAGCTCGCTCGACATACCCGGCGAGCGCGCGGTCCAGCGCGCGATGGACACCGTCCTGCACGGGCGTACGGCGGTGCTGATCGCGCACCGGCTCTCCACGGTCGAGATCGCCGACCGGGTGCTGGTCATGGAGCACGGCCGCGTCGTGGAGGACGGCGCCCCGGCCGATCTCATCGCGGGCACGGGCCGCTTCGCGGGCCTGCACCGCGCCTGGCGGGACAGTCTGGTCTGACGCCGGGCGGCGCGTGTGCGTGCCGGACGGCGCGAGCCGGGCGGGACATGTCGGGCAGGGATGTGTCGGGCGGGACGTGCCAGGCAGGACGTGCCGGGCAGGACGGGCCGGGCAGGGACCGGCGCGCGCCGCCCGTGACCGCGCGCCCCACCGCGGCCCGGTGGCCGGTCACCGGGTCACCGGGCGACCAGGTCGCCGGGCCTGCGGGGCCGTTCCGTAGGATCGGGCCGTGACGAAGGGGACCAGCACGGGGACGACGAAAACGGCGGGCGCGCGGACGGACTCCGGGAACCTCCCGTGGTCATGAACCGGCAGCCGCCCCGGGCGCTCCCCCGGCCGTTGCCCCGGCCGCGCCCGCACCACCCCGGGTACGCGGCCCCGTGGGTGCCGCCGTCCGAGACCGAGCAACTGCTGTACGAGGCGGGCGCGCGCGGCGACGTGGAGGCACAACTGCGGGTGCTGGCCGGGGCCGAGCTGTACATCGGCGCGCCGAAGGCCGAGGTCGACGCCGAGCCCGGCCTGGTCACCTGGCGTACGCACCGGGACACGACGGGGCTGGTCGGCAAGCCGGTGCTCACCCGGGGCATGCTGCCGCCGTGGCATCCGGAGTGGGTGTTCCACGGGGTCTCCCTCAAGTGGATCGCCACGTTCGAGTGGCGCGACCCGCGCCATCCGCTGATCGTCAACGGCGGCACCCCGGGCCAGATCCTGCTGCCCGCCACGCCCCGGCACCGCGAGGTGTGGCTGCGCCATGCCGCGGAACACGACCGCACCGACGGGGACCGGCTGATCGCGCTGCGACACGGCGCGCTGCACGGGCCGCTCGCCTACGGTCTGGCCTGCGGCGTGCATCTGGCCATCGCCAACGAGGTGCCGTGGAACGAGGTGGGCACGGTCTGCCGGGAGTACACCACGGAGCGCGAGCTGCTCCGTGACTTCTGGAGCATCACCGAACGCGACGGCTGGCAGAAGCAGTTGAACTTCCTGCTGGACGGGCGCAACAGCCCGGCGGAGACCGATTTCGTACTGCGCGTGCGCGAGGAGCTGCGGACCGGCCTCGGCGAGGCGCCGCCCGCCGAGCTGTGGCGCGAGACGGCGGCTGGCCACGCGCAGGACCTGGGGCTCGGGCAGGACGAGGTCCTGGGCATCGAGGAGCTGGTGCGGCGCGTCATCCGGTACGAGGCCCGGTTCCGGGCGGACGGGCTGCTGCCGCCGGACGGCAGGGTCATCACCGCCGTCGCCTACGACTACGGGCGTGCGGTGAATCTGGCGCGCTGGGGGCTGTCCGCCAGATTCTGCGATCCGCACGAGGCGGAGCAGGCGATCGTGTACGCGGGGGCGCTCAGCAAGTCGGCCTACCGCTCGTGGGAGGAGTTCTCGGCGGCGTACGCGCTGGGCCGGGTGCTGCGCTTCGACGGCGAGGAGTACGGGCCGTACTACGAGCAGACGGTCGTGGCGCACCGGCTGCTGACGGAGCACCAGGGCAGCCCGTGGCGGAACATTCCCTGGCGCTGACCGAGACACCGGCCAAGGCCAGGTCCGGGGCGCCGCCCCGGCCGCCGGGCCCGCCAGGGCTCCCCTGCCACACGTATCCCTTCATGACTTGCGCAAATAGCGATATATACGCGAATTTTGCCAAACAGAGGGAGGGTCCGGTGTGTCGCATTACCGATTCTTGGTTCTCTTGCGAATCTTTTGACCCGTCAGCACAGGTCCCGAACTCGCGACGGTCGAGTTCTGTCATCAGGGAGAGCCATGCGCTACGGCACCGCCTTGCGTGAAGCGGTCGCAACACCCCGCACCACTCCGCTCATCGGTATCTACGACATGTATTCGGCCTCCATCGCGGCCCAGCACTACAACGGCTTCTTCGTCTCGGGATTCGGATTCGCCGCGTCGCACTACGGACTTCCGGACATCGGTTACATCTCCTGGCCCGACATGGTCGCCTTCGCGAGCCGCCTCCGGATGGCCTTCCCGCACCACCACATGCTCGTGGACATCGACGACGGCTATGTGGACCCCGAGGTCGCCTGTCATGTGGTGCGGCAGCTGGAGAGCATCGGGGCGTCCGGGGTGATCCTGGAGGACCAGAAGCGTCCCCGGCGCTGCGGGCACGCGGACGGCAAGCTGATCCTGCCTCTTGAGGAGTACCTGGAGAAGCTCGATCTGGTGCTGCGCAGCCGGGAGGACCTGCTGGTGGTGGCCCGCACGGACGCCACGGAGGAGGCGGAGATCGAACGGCGCGCCGAGGCCCTGGCGCGGACCGACGCCGATGTGATCCTCGTCGACGGCGTGCGCAGCGTCGAGTGGATCCGCCGGATCCGCGCGGTGGTCGGTGACAAGCCCCTGCTGTTCAACCAGATCGCGGGCGGCAAGTCACCGCGGCTCTCGCTCTCGGAACTCTCCGAACTGGGCGTCGATGTCGCCATCTACAGCACCCCGTGTCTTTTCGCCGCGCACGGAGCGATCGACGGCGCGCTCATCGATCTGAAAATGTCCGACGGGCGGCTCCCGGATTCCCGGGAGACCGGCGCCATCGGGGTGAAGGGCTCCACGGAGCTGCTGGAGAAGAACATCAGCAGGCACCACCTCGGGCGGCAGCCGGACCCGGAATCCGTGCCGGTCCCGGTATCGGTCTGATACGGAATTGCCTCTCATGCCGACGAATCCCTTCCGGCCGGGCAGCGGCCGGCATCGCCTGACGGAGAAGGGGCCGCGGCCGGGGCGCGCGTCCACCACGGGCGCCGCCGTCGCGGCGGGCCTCCTGTGCGGCGCCGCCGGTGCCGGTGTCGCGCGGGCCGACGAGCCCGCCCCGCCGACGGCGCTGATCGCCGGCCGGAACGTCGGCCTTCTGGTGATCGACAACTCCCACGCGGACTCCTGGCTGGAGGTCGACCGGACGCTCAACTTCCTGATCGGGAGCAAGGGGACGGCGGGCAGCGACCACGACGGGGGCGGCGGCGCCATCGACGTGCGGGCCGAGGAGGGCCAGGCCCCGGCCTCCGGCGGGCCGGGCGGCTGGATCCCGCTGATCGGCCATCCGCCCTGGCAGGGGGAGAGCGGCGGCTGACCCGGCGTCACGGACCGCGGGGAAGGCGGTGCGCGCGGTCATCGCGTCCCGCCGGGCGCGCCCGTCCTCCCCGCCGTGGCCCCCGGCCGCCCCTCGGGGGCCCCGGCACGCGGCTCGGCGGTCTCCTCCCCCGTCCGCGCGTGCCGCAGCACCGTGCCGGAGAGGACCGCCGCCCCCACCATCGTCACGGCGGCGCCGACCCCGGCGTAGCCCATGCCGTGGGTGAACGCCTCACGCGCGGAGACCAGCAGGGAGTCACCGGCGGCACCGCCGAGCCGCTGGGCCACCGCGAGCGCACCGCCGAGCGTCTCGCGCGCGGCGTCCGGCGCGTCGGGAGCGGCGGAGTCCATGTCGGCGCTGTACACGGCGGCGCCGATCGATCCGAGGATCGCCATGCCCAGCGCGCCGCCCAGCTCCTGGCCGGATTCCAGGACGGCCGCCGCCGAGCCCGCGCGCTCGGGCGGGGCGGCGCCGAGGGCGAGTTCGTTGGCCAGGGTCATCGCGGTGACCAGTCCGGCCGCGTACATCGCGGAGCCGACGAGTACGGTCCACAGCGCCGAGTCCGTACGGACCTGGCTGAGCCAGCCGAACCCGGCGGCCGACAGGAGCAGCCCGCCGCACATCACACGGGCGCGGTCGAGGCGGGTGGCGAGCGCGGCGCCTGCCGGGGCGGCGACCACGATGCCGAGCGAGGGGACCAGGCTCCACAGCGCGGCCTCGAACGGGCTCTTGCCGAGCACCGACTGGAGGTACTGGGTGAGGAAGACCGCGTAGCCGACGGTCGCGGCCATCGCGAGGAGGTTGACGAGCACCGAGCCGCCGTACGCCGCGCGTCGCAGCAGCGCGGGGTCGGCCATCGGCTGGTCGAGGCGGGGCTGGCGGACCAGGAAGACGGCGCCGAACGCCAGCCCGACGACGATCGCGAGCACGGACAGCGGTTCGTAGCCGTTCTTGGCCAGCTCCTTGATGCCCTGGATGAGCGGCAGCAGCGCGGCGAGCGACAGCACCGCGCTCAGGATGTCGAACCTGCCGGTGGCCGGTGCCCGGAACTCCGGGAGCAGCAGCGGCGCGAGCACCAGCAGCAGGGCCATCGCCGGAAGGTTGATCAGGAAGACCGCGCCCCACCAGAAGTGCTCCAGCAGCGCGCCGCTGACCACGGGGCCGAAGGCGACCCCGCCGGCCATCACGGTCGTCCACAGGGTGATGGCCTTGGCGCGCTGCGCGGCGTCCAGGAAGAGACCGCGGATCAGGGCGAGTGTCGAGGGCATCAGGCAGGCGCCGCCGACGCCGAGCAGGGCCCGCGCGGCGATGAGCGCGCCGGGGGTGTGCGCGTATCCGGCGGCGACCGAGGCGACGCCGAAGACCGCCGCGCCGATGAGCAGCAGTCGGCGGCGCCCGATCCGGTCGCCGAGTGCGCCCATGGTGATCAGGAGCCCGGCGAGCACGAATCCGTAGATGTCGAGGATCCACAGCTGCTGGGTGGATCCGGGCCGCAGGTCCGCGCTGATGGCGGGGATCGCGAAGTAGAGGACGGAGACGTCCATCGAGACGAGCAGCAGCGGCAGCATCAGCACGCCCAGCGCGGTCCACTCCCGGCGTCCGGCGCGCGCGGCGCCCGGCGCTCCGGATGTCCCGTACTGCTCGTACCGCCCGTGCTGCTCGTACCGCCCGTGCTGCCCGTGCTGCCCGTGCCGCCCGTGCCGCCCGTGCTGCTCGTGCTGCTCGTGCTGCCCGTGCGATGCGTTGTCGGGTGAGTCAGGTGTCGTTCCGGTGGTCATACGGGGAGCACAGCAGTGCGAGGTGTACACCGCAAGCACCTGCCTAGTGCACCGCCGCATGCCGTGCCCAGCACCCCAGTTCACCGGTGGTTGCCCCTGTCCACCGCACTAGTACACTCGGCCGCGTGACGACCGACCCGCCGCGCCCGCCGCCCTATCTCAGGATCGCCGCCGAGATCCGCGACCGCGTCGAGTCGGGCGCGCTGCGCCCCGGCGACCGAGTGCCCTCCACCCGCGCGATCACCCAGGAGTGGGGGGTGGCGATGGCGACCGCGACGAAGGCTCTGGCGACACTGCGTCAGGAGGGCCTGGTACGGGCCGTTCCCGGCGTCGGCACGGTGGTCGTCGAGCGGGAGCGGGTCCGTTCGCCCCGCGCGCCGGGCGACCCGATGCGCGGCGAACCCGCCCTGAGCCGACGGCGGATCATCGGGACCGCGATCGAACTGGCCGACTCCGAGGGGCTGGGCGCGCTCTCGATGCGCCGGGTCGCGACCGCGCTCTCCACCTCGACCATGGCGCTCTACCGCCATGTCCCCGGCAAGGCCGAACTGGTGCGGCTGATGTCGGACGCGGTCTCGGGCGAGGAGCCGATGGGCGCCGTACCGGCCGACTGGCGCGCGGGTCTGGAGCACGCGGCGCGCTGGATGTGGCGGGCGAACGGGCGCCACCCCTGGCTGGCCACCGCGATGGCCTCCTTCACCCGCCCCGCCCCCGCGCCCGACGCCATGGCGTACACCGAATGGGTGCTCCACGCGCTGAGGCGGACCGGGCTCTCGCCGTTCGCGATGATGCACTGTCACCTGACGCTCTTCGCCTACGTCCAGGGGCTGGCCGTGGCGGCGGACCTGGAGAGCCAGGCCAGGCAGGACACCGGGCTCTCCGACGAGGAGTGGCTGGCACGGAACGAGCCACAATTCGGCGCCATCGTGGCGGGCGGCGCGTATCCGCTGCTCAACACGCTCTTCACACAGGACGAGTTCGACCTGGACCTCGATACCCTCTTCGAGTTCGGGCTGCGGCTGACTCTCGACGGCATCGCCGCGATGATCGACGAAACGTCCGCTTAACGAACAGGAAATTTCGGGCAGCGGACGATTTCCGGCCAACTTGTTGACGCGCTCCTGACAGCAAGGGCGCCCGGCTGGGACTCTTCCCCCGTTCTGCGCACCACTCCCGCACCACCTCCCGCACCACTCCCGCACCACCGCTCCGCTCGCTCTGCACGCACGGCTGATCCGAGCCGTCCCGTACTCCCCCCTCGCAGAAGGAGTTCGTGTGAGACCCGTCAGACCCCTGAGCGCAACGTCCCGCCGCCGCGCCACCGCCACCGGCGCCCTCATCGCCGCAGCGGCGCTGCTCGGCGTCGGCGTCCAGACCACGGCCGCCACCGCACAGCCCGGCAGCGCGCCCGCGACCCCCGTCGCGGGCAAGGCCGACCCCGGCGCGCTGCCGCGTTCGCTCTCCCCTGCCGCACGCACCGCGCTGATACGCGAGGCCGACGCCGCCAAGGCGGAGACCGCGCGGGACCTCGGCCTCGGGGCGCGGGAGAAGCTCGTCGTCCGCGATGTCGTGCAGGACGTCGACGGCACCACGCACACCCGGTACGAGCGCACCTACCAGGGGCTGCCCGTACTCGGCGGCGACCTCGTCGTCTCGGCCTCGAAGTCGGGCGCCACCGAGACGGTCAGCAAGGCGTCCACCGCCACGCTGAAGGACGTCTCCACCACCGCCGCCCTCACGCCCGCCAAGGCCGAGAAGCAGGCGCTGAGCATCGCCCGCGAGGCCGACTCCAAGGCGAACGGCGCGGAGAAGATCGCGACCGAGAGCGCGCCGCGCAAGGTCGTCTGGATGGCGAAGGGCACGCCGACCCTCGCGTACGAGACCGTCGTCGGCGGGTTCCAGCACGACGGCACCCCCAACGAGCTGCACGTCGTCACCGACGCCGCCACGGGCGCGAAGCTCTACGAGTGGCAGGCCGTCGAGAACGGCGTGGGCAACACCCAGTACAGCGGCCAGGTCACCCTGGGCTCCACCGCGTCGGGCTCGACGTACAACCTCACCGACGGCGGCCGGGGCAACCACCGGACGTACAACCTGAACCGCTCCACCTCCGGCACCGGCACGCTCTTCTCGAACTCCACCGACACCTGGGGCAACAGCCTCCCGGCCAACCTGGAGACAGCGGGCGCGGACGCGGCCTACGGCGCCGGGCTCACCTGGGACTACTACAAGAACGTGCACGGCCGCACCGGCATCCGCGGCGACGGCGTCGGCGCGTACTCCCGCGTGCACTACAGCAGCGGCTACGTCAACGCCTTCTGGCAGGACAGCTGCTTCTGCATGACGTACGGGGACGGCTCGGGCAACGCCCGGCCGCTGACGTCCATCGACGTCGCCGCCCACGAGATGACCCACGGCGTCACCTCCGTCACGGCCGGCCTCAACTACAGCGGTGAGTCGGGCGGTCTCAACGAGGCCACCTCCGACATCTTCGCCGCGGCCGTCGAGTTCTACGCCGACAACCCGAACGACCCGGGTGACTACCTGGTCGGCGAGAAGATCAACATCAACGGCAACGGCACCCCGCTGCGCTACATGGACAAGCCCAGCAAGGACGGCGCGTCGCGCGACTACTGGTCCTCCACGCTCGGCAACGTGGACGTCCACTACTCCTCGGGCCCGGCCAACCACTGGTTCTACCTGATCTCCGAGGGCAGCGGCGCCAAGACCGTCAACGGAGTCGCCTACGACTCGCCGACCTACGACGGTCTGCCCGTGACGGGCATCGGCCGCGACAAGGCCGCGCAGATCTGGTTCAAGGCGCTCACCACGAAGTTCACCTCCACGACCAACTACGCGGCGGCGCGCACCGGCACGCTCGCCGTGACGGCCGACCTGTACGGAGCCGACAGCGCCGAGTACAAGTCCGTCACGGACGCCTGGGCGGCCATCAACGTCGGGCCCCGGCCCGGCAGCGGCGGCAACACGGGCACGGTCTTCTCCAGCAACACCGTCGTCGCCATCCCGGACAACGGCCCGGCGGTCACCTCGCCGCTGGCGGTCTCGGGCATCACGGGCAACGCCCCGTCCGCGCTCCAGGTCGACGTGGACATCACCCACACCTGGCGCGGTGACCTGGTCGTCGACCTGGTGGGACCGAGCGGCACGTCCTACCGGCTGAAGGGTTCCAGCGGCGGCGACTCCGCGCAGAACGTGGTGGAGACGTACTTCGTGAACGCGTCGTCGGAGACGGCGAACGGCACCTGGCAGCTGAAGGTCCAGGACGTCGCGGCCCGGGACACGGGCCAGATCAACGGCTTCAAGCTCACCTTCTGAGCACCTTCTGAGCACCTTCCGAGCCTTACCGCTCGTACGAGCCGTCCGGGGTGTCACGCCCCGGGCGGCTCCGCCGCGTGGATGAGCGCGCGCAGCGCGGCGTAGTACACCTCGTGGTCCACGGTGACGGGCAGCACCGCGGCGAGGTGCCCGGTCAGGAGGGGGAACTCCGCCGGATCCAGCGCCGCCAGGGCGGTACGGGTCAGCGCGACGGCCCCCTCGGGGTCCCGGTGGTCGACGAAGGTCGCGCTGCCGAGCGTGAGCAGATACAGCTGGCGGTAGGTGACGAAGGCCGCCTCGGGCGTCATCCCCGCCGCGACGCTGTCCGCGAGCTGCGGCTCCACCAGCTTCCCCAGCAGCCGGGGCCCCAGCCACGGCCGTCCGCCGCGCAGCGCGAGCAGTCCTGGGCGGGCGGTCAGCGCCGCGTACAGCCCTCGGAAGCGCGTCTCGGTCGCCGTGGCCCAGTCGCTCCCGGGCGGGATGTCGGGCAGCTCGGCGGCGAGCTGGTCGGCGCAGAGGTCCAGCAGCCCCGCGAGATCGCCGCAGCGGCGCTGCACCGTGGCGTGCGCGACCCCGAGCCGGGCGGCGACCGTGCGGAAGCTGAGCGCGCCGGGGCCGTCCTCGGCGAGGAGCGCGAACGCGGCGGCGGCGATGCGTCCGGGAGCGGCGGCGTCGGCGGGAGCGGCGGCGTCGGCGGGAGCGGCGGCATCGGCGGGGGAAACGGCGTCGGGGGAAACGGCTGGCCCGGTCATGCGAGCCATCGTACGATACAACGTATCGGAGCGGGGGAATCGGGACCGGGGAGAGCGAGCGCGCATATGTCGGAACTGACTTACGGAGACATCAAGCGGGCGGTGGACCGCACGGCGGGCCGGGTGCGCCCGGTGACGGTGACACCGGCGGACCCGGCCGACGGCGGGAGCGGCCCGCGCGTCCACCTGGCGCTGGAGTTCCTCCAGCACACCGGCTGCTTCAAGGCGCGCGGCGCGGTGAACTTCCTGCTCGCGCACCTGGAGTCGGGCACCCTGCCGGACGCCGGGGTCACCATCGCCTCGGGCGGCAACGCCGGGCTGGCCTGCGCCTGGGCCGCGCGCGGGCAGGGCGTGCGCGCGACGGTGTTCCTGCCGGAGACGGCGCCGGAGGTGAAGGTGGCGCGACTGCGCTCGTACGGCGCCGAGGTGCGCCTCGTGGGCGCGGCGTACGCCGAAGCGCTGGCGGCGTGCCAGGAGTTCGCCGCCGCGACGGGCGCGCTCGCCTCGCACGCGTACGACCATCCGCTGATCGCCGCCGGGGCCGGCACGCTGATGGAGGAGATCCACGAGCGGCTGCCGGATCTGGACACCGTGGTGGTCGCCGTGGGGGGCGGCGGGCTGTTCGCGGGCGTCGCCGCCGCCGCGCGGCAGCACGGCGTACGGGCCGTGGCGGTCGAGCCCGAGCACTGCCGCGCGCTCGACGCCGCCGTCGAGGCGGGCGCCGTGGTGGACGTCCCGGTCGACTCGGTCGCGGCCGACTCGCTGGGCGCCCGGCGCGTCTCGGCCGCCGCCCTGGAGGCGGCCGGGCACGAGGGCGTGCGCCGCGTCCTGGTCCCGGACGCGGAGATCGTGCGCGCCCGCGGGCTCCTCTGGGAGGACCGCCGCATCGCGGTCGAACACGGCGCGGCGACCGCGCTGGCGGCGCTGGGCGGCGGGGCGTACCGGGCGGGCGCGGACGAGAAGGTGTGCGTGGTGCTGTGCGGCGCGAACACGGATCCGCGGACGCTGGCCGAGGAACGGTAGGACCGGCCTCCGAAGACCCGCGCGACCGGGCCGCTCGGCCGGGACGGGCCAGGCCGGGCCGGGTCGGCCGCTCGACCCCGGCCGGGCCAGGGCCGCCCGGCCCCGGTACTTTGCTGTTCCGGCAAGTTTAATTGCCCTGCGCGTACCTCCGAGCGGACCATCGGCCGCGAACGGAGGTACTTCGCATGGGTACGAGAGAACAAGCAGACGCACCGGGCCGCCGGAGCGCGGCGGACCGGTACGACGTCGTGGTGATCGGAGGTGGCGCGGCCGGGCTCGGCGGCGCGCTGACGCTGGCCAGGGCGCGGCGTTCGGTACTGGTGGTCGACGAGGGCCGGCCGCGTAACGCTCCCGCGTCGGGGATCCACGGCTATCTGGGGCTGGACGGCACCCCGCCCGCGGAGCTGCTGGCCGCCGGGCGCCGGGAGGTGACCGGGTACGGCGGCGAGATCGTCACCGGGACGGTGGCGACGGCGCAACGCCTCGCCGACGGGGCCGGGTTCCGGGTCGTGACGGCGGACGGCTCCTCGGTCACGGCGGCCCGGCTGCTGGTGACCACCGGGCTGACCGACGAGTTGCCGCAGGTGCCGGGGCTGGCCGCCCGGTGGGGGCGCGAGGTGCTGCACTGCCCGTACTGCCACGGGTGGGAGGTGCGCGACGAGCCGATCGGGATCCTGTCGAGCGGGCCGTTCGGCGTGGACCAGGCGCTGATGTGGCGGCAGTGGAGCAAGGACGTCACCCTCTTTCTGCACACCGGTCCCGAACCGTCGGACGAGGAGTACGAGCGGCTCGCCGCCCGGGAGATCGCCGTGGTGGACGGCGAGGTGACCGGCGTCGAGGTGACCGGGGACCGGCTCGCCGGGATCCGGCTGGCCGACGGCCGGACGCTGCCCTGCCGGGCCGTGGTGGTGGCGCCGCGCTTCACCGCCCGCGCGGCGTTCCTCGCCGGTCTGGGGCTCGACGTCACCGAGCGGGAGAGGTCGGGCCATGTCTTCGCCACGCACATCGCCGCCGGGCCCGCGGGCGCCACCGGGGTGCCGGGCGTGTGGGTGGCAGGGAACGTCACCGATCCCACCGCCCAGGTCAACGCGGCGGCCGTCGGCGGCAACCTCGCGGGCGCGGCGATCAACGCCGATCTGACGGCCGAGGAGACCGACCTGGCGGTCGCCGAGCGCCGCGCGTCGGCCACCGTCACCCCTGCGACCGGCACTCCTGCCGCCGCCACCCCTGCGACCGGCACCCGTACGGCCACCGACCTGACGACCACCGACCGGAAGGCACACCGATGACCGCCGAATCCACCGAATCCACCGAGCCCACCGGGGCCACCGAGCCCACCGGGGCCACCGAGTCCGCTGAGTCCGCCGAGTCCATCACCCACGAGCAGATGTGGGACGACCGCTACAACGAGAGCGAGCGGATCTGGAGCGGCGAGCCCAACGCCACCCTGGTCCAGGAGACCGCCGGGCTCACGCCGGGCAGAGTGCTGGAACTGGGCTGCGGCGAGGGCGGCGACGCGGTCTGGCTGGCGTCCCGCGGCTGGCGGGTCACCGCGACCGACATCTCCGGCGTGGCGCTGGGCCGTACCGCCGAGCACGCGGCGGGCGCGGGCGTCGCCGACCGGATCGTCCTGGAGCGCCACGACCTCGCGGAGTCCTTCCCCGACGGCTCCTTCGACCTGGTCTGCGCGCACTTCCTGCACTCGTACCAGGACATGCCGCGCGAGCGGATCCTGCGGACGGCCGCCGCCGCGGTCGCTCCCGGCGGGGTGCTGCTCATCGTGGGCCACTCCGGCTTCCCCAGCTGGATGGAGGAGCCGCCGGTGGATGTGCGGCTGCCGGGCGCGCGGGAGGTGCTCGACTCCCTCGCACTGCCCGTCGGGGAGTGGGAGGTCCTGGTCAGCGCGGAACACCGGGTGCCGTCGACCGGTCCCGAGGGGCAGCAGGGCTTCCACGCGAACAACACCGTCAAGGCGCGGCGCCTGGCGTAGGGCCTGTCTGCGAAGTCCCGCCCGGCCCGCGACGCCCGGCACGCACGCCCGCCGCGTTGTCGGAGTCGTCCGAGTACGTCCAGTACGAGGACGATCCTCCGCCTTGCGGGAGCGCTCGGCATCCGAAGGACGCGTCAACGCCGAGGCGGAGGGAGCGAAGCGAGCGCAGCGCACCGGACGCCGCCGGGCCCGTCCTTCGGGCGGACGGCGCTACTTTCGCGACACGCCCTGGGCGCGGCGCTCCGGGAGCCACGCCCCGGGGCGCCGCGCCGCTCCGGCGGCCCCGGTGGGGCCGCCGGACGCCACGCCGTCAGCGCATCAGGACGCCCGCGCCCTCCCCCGTCGCCTCCGTGGGCAGCACGACCAGCCCGAGGTCCGCGCTGGTGGCGAGCAGCGGGTGGGCGGGCAGGACGCGGACGGTGTAGCCGTAGGGGCCGGTACGGTCGAGGGCGAGCGGCCCCTCGTACACCCAGCGGCCCTCCAGGTCGGGGCCGCCGGACGGTTTGAGCGGGAAGGTCTGGGCGCCGTCGATCGTGTCGTCCGAGCCGACCCGGCCCGCGACGGCCTGGACCTCCACCGCCTCCGGGCGCAGTTCGCCCAGGGCGACGCGCACCCGCAGGCAGAGCGTGGAGCCCAGCTCGGCGCCGCCCTCCCCGCCGACCGCACCGCTCGCGGCGACGGCCTCCACATGGTCGACCGAGACGTGCGGCCACAGGGTGCGCGTGCGGTACTTCCAGGCCGCCAGCGCGGTGGCGGTCTCCGCGTCCAGCGCCCGGTGGGCGTCGGCCGCCGGGGCGTACAGCCGCTCCACGTACTCCCGCACCATCCGGCCGGCCAGCACCTTCGGGCCGAGCGTGACCAGGGTGGCGCGGACCATCTCGATCCAGCGGTCCGGCACTCCGGCCTCGCCCCGGTCGTAGAAGCGGGGCGCGATGCGGTCCTCCAGCAGTTCGTAGAGCGCGCCCGCCTCCAGTTCGTCGCGCCGGTCCTCGTCGGCGTTCGAGCCGTCGGCGGTGGGGATGGCCCAGCCGAAGTCCGGCTCGAACCACTCGTCCCACCAGCCGTCCAGCACGGACAGGTTGAGACAGCCGTTGAGCGCGGCCTTCATCCCGCTGGTGCCGCACGCCTCCAGCGGGCGCAGCGGGTTGTTGAGCCAGACGTCGCAGCCCGGGTAGAGCTTCTGCGCCATCCCCATGCCGTAGTCGGGCAGGAAGACGATGCGGTGGCGGACCCGGGGGTCGTCCGCGAACCGCACCAGCTCGCGCACCAGCCGCTTGCCGCCGTCGTCCGCCGGATGGGCCTTGCCCGCGACGACGATCTGGACGGGCCGCTCCGGGTGGAGCAGCAGGTTCGTCAGCCGCTCGCGGTCGCGCAGCATGAGGGTGAGGCGCTTGTACGAGGGGACGCGGCGGGCGAAGCCGATGGTGAGGACGTCGGGGTCGAGGACGCCGTCGATCCAGCCGAGTTCGGCGGCTTCGGCGCCGCGCTCGCGCCAGGAGGCGTGCAGCCGGGCGCGCACCTCGCCGACCAGCCGCTCGCGCAGCGCGCGCCGTACTTCCCAGAGACCGGCGGCGGGCACGTCCTGGGCGGGGCCCAGCCGGGTGATCTCCGACGCGGTCCAGGTGGGCGCGTGCACACCGTTGGTGATGGAGGTGATGGGCACCTCGTCGGGGTCGAAGTCCGGCCAGAGCCCGGCGAACATCTCGCGGCTGACCGCGCCGTGCAGGGTGGAGACGCCGTTGGCGCGCTGGGCGAGCCGCAGGCCCATCACGGCCATGTTGAACAGGTGGGGCTCGCCGCCGGGGTGGGTCTCCACGCCGAGGCCGAGGACGCGCTCGGCGGGCACGCCGGGCAGTTCACCGTCGTCGCCGAAGTGGCGGGCGATCAGGTCGCGGTCGAAGCGGTCGATACCGGCGGGAACGGGGGTGTGGGTGGTGAAGACCGTGCCGGCCCGCACCGCCTCCAGGGCGGCCTCGAAGCCGAGCCCCCCGGCGCCGTCCGGGGCCGCCCTGCCCGGGGCCGCGCCGTCCGGGGCCGGGCCGTCCGCCATGAGTTCGCGGATGCGCTCCAGGCCGAGGAAACCGGCGTGGCCCTCGTTGGTGTGGAAGACCTCGGGCGTGGGGTGTCCGGTGAGCCGGCAGTACGCGCGGACGGCGCGGACGCCCCCGATACCGAGCAGCATCTCTTGGAGCAGCCGGTGTTCGCTGCCGCCGCCGTAGAGCCGGTCGGTGACCTCGCGCTCGCCCGGCCCGTTCTCCTCGACGTCGGAGTCGAGGAGCAGCAGCGGGACCCGGCCGACGGCGGCCTGCCGGACGCAGGCGCGCAGCGAGCGGCGGCCCGGCAGGGCGAGGGTGATGCGGACGGGTGTGCCGTCGGCCTCGCGGAGCTGGGTGAGGGGCAGTTCGTCGGGGTCGAGGACCGGGTAGCGCTCCTGCTGCCAGCCGTCGCGGGAGAGCGACTGGCGGAAGTAGCCGTGCCGGTAGAGCAGTCCTACGCCGATCAGGGGAACGCCGAGGTCGCTGGCCGCCTTGAGGTGGTCACCGGCGAGGATGCCGAGGCCGCCCGAGTACTGGGGCAGGGCCGCCGTCACCCCGAACTCGGGCGAGAAGTAGCCGATGGCGGCGGGCAGTGCGGCGCCCTCGCCGTCGCGGTCCTGGTACCAGCGTCCGCCATGGAGATAGGTGTCGAGGTCGGCGGCGGCGGCGCGGAGCCGGTCGAGGAAGGAGCGGTCCCCGGCCAGTTCGGCGAGGCGCGCGGCGGAGACCGCGCCGAGCAGCCGTACGGGGTCGGCGCCGCAGGTCCGCCAGCCGACGGGGTCGACGGCCTCGAAGAGTTCACGGGTGCCGGTGTGCCAGGACCAGCGGAGGTTACGGGCGAGGTCGCCGAGCGGCCGGAGCGGTTCGGGCAGGACGGGGCGGACGGTGAACCGACGGATTGCCTTCACGTTGTTCCACCTTCGCAGGGGGCATACGAGCTTCGCGGGGGGCATACGAGCCGAAGAGGGGCGCACCACGCTGTGCGGCCCGCCGTCCCTCCGACGGTAGCCCCACAGCGCCCTCCACGACCACGGCGCACACGCGCACTCACCCGTGCGCCTCCGCGCCGTGCCGGAGTGCGGACGCGGACGCCGGCACGAAGGATGTCGTACGTGTTGCTCCCGGTGTCCGCGCGCCGGGGCGGGTTTCCGTACGCCCCAGTAGTTAACAATCCGCCGGATTGCCCACCCGAAAGGAGTGGGAAGGCTCCTGCGGTACGCACGACCCGTTCGCACGACCTGTGCTCATGGCACTCGCACGGCACGTACTTACCGCACACGAGCGCGTCTCCACATGATTCCAGCGCTATTCGAGTGAACGCGGACAGGAGCGGCCATGCTCGCAGCCTCCCAGTCGTCCTCCGAGCAGCTACAAAGAACTCTCAGACCATCAAAATTCGGTAAAAACACCCGAATCGCTACCGCTGTACCCGATCGGCCCGGCCGCTCCGGCCGGCCCGGTCGCCCCGCCCTGCCTGTCACGCCCGCACAGCCTCATCAGGTGATCCAGTGAAACCGCTGATTGGTCGTATCCCCGTCCTGGACGTACATCCGCTCGTCGACTGCGGCAGACGCCCCACGAAGGCGGTGAGCGGTGAGTCCTTCCAGGTCACCGCCACGGTCTTCCGCGAGGGCCATGACGCCGTCGCGGCCAATGTCGTCCTCATGGACCCCGGTGGCCGCCCCGGCCCCTGGACCCCCATGGCCGAACTCGCCCCGGGCACCGACCGGTGGGGTGCCGAGGTCACCCCCACCGAGGAGGGCCGCTGGACCTACACCGTGGAGGCGTGGAGCGATCCGGTCGCCACCTGGCGCCATGCCGCCTCCGTCAAGATCCCGGCGGGCGACGACCCGCAGGACATCGCGCTGGTCCTCGCGGAGGGCGCGGCGCTCCACGACCGGGCCGCCGCCGGGGTGCCCAAACGCGACGGCCGGGAAGCGGTGCTGGCCGCCGCCGACGCGCTGCGCGACACCTCCCTGCCGTCCCGCGCCCGGCTGGACGCGGCGCTCGCGCCCGAGGTGGACGCGGCGCTGACCCGCCATCCGCTGCGCGACCTGGTCACCGCGGCGCGTCCGGTCCCGCTGCTGGTGGAGCGCGGACGCGCGCTGTACGGCTCGTGGTACGAGCTGTTCCCGCGCTCGGAGGGCGCCGTCGTCAAGAAGGGCGAGCCGCCGGTCAGCGGCACCTTCAGAACCGCCGCGCGGCGGCTGCCCGCCGTCGCCGCGATGGGCTTCGACGTGGTGTACCTGCCGCCGATCCACCCCATCGGCACCACGCACCGCAAGGGCGCCAACAACAGCCTCACCCCCGGCCCCGAGGACGTCGGCGTGCCCTGGGCGATCGGCTCGGCCGACGGCGGCCACGACGCGATCCACCCCGACCTGGGCACGATCGAGGACTTCGACCACTTCGTGGAGACGGCCCGCACCCTGCGGATGGAGGTCGCGCTCGACTTCGCGCTCCAGTGCTCCCCCGACCACCCCTGGGTCACCAAGCACCCCGAGTGGTTCCACCACCGCGCCGACGGCTCGATCGCGTACGCGGAGAACCCGCCGAAGAAGTACCAGGACATCTTCCCGATCGCCTTCGACAGCGATCTGCGCGGTCTGGTCCGGGAGACCACCCGGGTGCTGCGCCACTGGATGGCCCACGGGGTACGGATCTTCCGCGTCGACAATCCGCACACGAAACCGGTGGTCTTCTGGGAGAAGGTGATCGCGCAGATCAACCGCACCGATCCCGATGTGATCTTCCTGGCGGAGGCATTCACCCGGCCCGCGATGATGCGCACGCTGGGAGCGGTCGGCTTCCAGCAGTCGTATACGTATTTCACCTGGCGCACCACGAAGGCGGAGCTGACGGAGTACCTGACGGAGCTGTCGGGTGAGTCGGCCGCGTCCATGCGGCCGAACTTCTTCGTGAACACGCCGGACATCCTGCACGCCTACCTCCAGGAGGGCGGCCGGCCCGCCTTCGAGGTACGGGCGGTGCTGGCGGCGACGATGGCTCCGTCGTGGGGCGTGTACGCGGGATATGAACTCTGCGAGAACTCCCCCGCGGGCCCCGGCAGCGAGGAGTACCTTGACTCCGAGAAGTACCAGCTGAGGCCACGGGACTGGGAAGCGGCCGAGCGCGAGGGCCGCACCATCGCCCCCCTGATCACCCGGCTGAACCGGATCCGGCGGCGGCATCCCGCCCTCCAGCAGCTGCGTGACCTCCACTTCCACCACGCCGACAACGACGCGGTCATCGCGTACAGCAAGAGGTCGGGCACGGACATCGTTCTGGTGGTCGTCAACCTCGACCCTCACCACACCCAGGAGGCGACGGTCTCGTTGGACATGGAGCGGCTCGGCCTCCCGTGGCACGAGACCGTTCCGGTACGCGACGAGCTGACCGGCCAGACCTATCACTGGGGCAGCTCCAACTATGTGCGTCTGGAGCCGGGCGTCACGCCCGCGCACATCGTGGTTCTGCGACCGTCCCCGCCGATCGGAGGGTCACCCACATCATGATCGTCAACGAGCCCGTCCACGACACGTTCGAGGACACACCGGTCAAGGACCGGCATCCCGACTGGTTCAAGCGAGCCGTCTTCTACGAGGTCCTGGTGCGTTCGTTCCAGGACAGCAACGGCGACGGCATCGGCGACCTGAAGGGCATCACCGCCAAACTGGACTACCTCCAGTGGCTGGGTGTCGACTGCCTCTGGCTGCCGCCCTTCTTCAAGTCGCCGCTGCGCGACGGCGGCTACGACGTGTCGGACTACACGGCCGTGCTCCCCGAGTTCGGCGATCTCGCCGACTTCGTGGAGTTCGTGGACGCCGCGCACCAGCGCGGCATGCGTGTGGTCATCGACTTCGTCATGAACCACACGAGCGATCAGCACGACTGGTTCCAGGAGTCCCGCAAGGACCCCGAGGGCCCGTACGGCGACTACTACGTCTGGGCCGACGACGACAAGCAGTACCAGGACGCCCGGATCATCTTCGTCGACACGGAGACGTCCAACTGGACCTTCGACCCGGTGCGCAAGCAGTACTACTGGCACCGTTTCTTCTCGCACCAGCCGGATCTCAACTACGAGAACCCGAAGGTGCAGGAGGAGATCGTCTCCGCGCTGCGCTTCTGGCTCGACCTGGGCATCGACGGCTTCCGGCTGGACGCCGTGCCGTACCTCTACCAGCGCGAGAACACCAACTGCGAGAACCTTCCGGCCACCCACTCCTTCCTCAAGCGGGTCCGCGCGGAGATCGACGCGCACTACCCGGACACGGTGCTGCTCGCCGAGGCGAACCAGTGGCCCGAGGACGTCGTCGACTACTTCGGCGACTACCAGAAGGGGGGCGACGAATGCCACATGGCGTTCCACTTCCCGGTGATGCCGCGCATCTTCATGGCGGTGCGGCGCGAGTCCCGCTATCCGGTCTCCGAGATCCTGGCGAAGACCCCGGCGATCCCGACCGGCTGCCAGTGGGGGATCTTCCTGCGCAACCATGACGAGCTGACCCTCGAAATGGTCACGGACGAAGAGCGCGACTACATGTACGCGGAGTACGCGAAGGATCCGCGGATGCGCGCCAACATCGGCATCCGGCGCCGGCTCGCCCCGCTGCTGGACAACGACCGCAACCAGATCGAGCTGTTCACCGCGCTGCTGCTGTCGCTGCCCGGCTCCCCGATCCTCTACTACGGGGACGAGATCGGGATGGGCGACAACATCTGGCTGGGCGACCGGGACGCGGTGCGCACCCCGATGCAGTGGACGCCCGACCGGAACGCGGGCTTCTCCTCCAGCGACCCGGGCCGGCTCTATCTGCCGACGATCATGGACCCGGTCTACGGCTACCAGGTCACCAACGTGGAGGCGGCGATGGCGTCGCCGTCCTCGCTGCTGCACTGGACGCGGCGGATGATCGAGATCCGCAAGCAGAACCCGGCCTTCGGGCTCGGTTCGTACACCGAGCTGCCGTCGTCCAACCCGGCGGTGCTGGCGTTCCTGCGCGAGGCGCCCTCGGAGCAGGGCGAAGGCGACGACCTGGTGCTGTGCGTGCACAACTTCTCGCGGTTCGCGCAGCCCACGGAGCTGGACCTGAAGACCTTCAGCGGGCGGCATCCGGTGGAGCTGATCGGCGGGGTGCGGTTCCCCGCGATCGGTGAGTGGCCCTACCTGCTGACGCTGGCGGGACACGGTTTCTACTGGTTCCGGCTCAGGAAGGACGGCGCGTCGGCGTGACAGCGCGCTGATCCGCGGCCCCGTGCGCGGCGGTTTCTTCCGCACCGCACGGGGCACCCTTCTTCACATCCCTTGAGATTCCCTATCCAGTTCGATCGATTCGATCAAACTCGTATCAGGTTCGTACGAATTCGTACGAAAAGGATCCGTACGGATCATCCTCACCCGACACGTCCCGCACAGCCGGACAGCCATTGCCGCAATCCGGGACACTCTGCGCATCCTGTGGTGTGCCCGGGGAAAGGACGCGATGCCATGTCGAAGGCTGCATCCACCCGGATCACTCCGCGCCTTCTCGACGCTTCGCCCGCCGACTTGCCCGCCGTGTCGCCCGCTCTGTCGCCCTCCGACGCCAGGGCGCTGGTCGGCTCGCTCGCGCCGCTGCTCCACGACTGGCTGCCACGCCAGCGCTGGTTCGCGGGCAAGGGCCGCCCGGTCACCGGATTCCTGCCGGTCACGGTCACGGAGCTGCTGCCGATGGCCGGGGGTGGTCCGGGGCTGTTGCATCTGCTCGTACGGGTCGAACAGCGCGGCGGGTCGGGGCCCGCGCCGTCGATCCCGCCCTCCGCCACCTCCTCGGCCCCCTCGGCCCTCGCTCCCGCGGCGGCCGGTGACTGCTACCAACTGCTGCTCGGGGTACGGAAGGCGCTGCCGCCGCGGCTGGCGTCCGCGCTGATCGGCCACGCCACGCAGGGGCCGCTGGCCGGCCGTACCGTCTACGAGGGACTGCACGATCCCCGGCTGGCCGAAGTGCTGATGGAGCGGCTGCGCTCACCCGGCGGCCCGGGGCCGCTGCGCTTCGACCGGGCGGGCCCGATCCCGGCCGGGCTGAGCGGACGGCTGCTGGACGCCGAGCAGTCGAACACCTCCTTGGTGTACGGGAACACCGCCGCCGGGGACACGGCTGCCGGGAACCCGGCTGCCGGGGACACCGCCGCGGAGGACGCGACTGCCGGAGGCACGCCCGCCGGGGACACTTCCGCCGGAGGCACGGCCGCCGGGGACGCCTACATCCTCAAGATCCTGCGTCGGGTCTATCCGGGCCCGCACCCGGATCTGGAGCTGCCGCTCGCGCTGGCCGCCGAGGGGTGCGGGCGGGTGCCCGCGCCGGTCGGCTGGTTCGAGGCGGCCGACCCGTCCGGCGGCGGGGACACCCTCACGCTCGGCGTGCTCCAGCCGTATCTGCGCGGCTCACGGGACGGCTGGCAGCTGGCGCTGGCCTCGCTGGCGGGCGGCCGGGAGTTCACCGGCGAGGCCCGCGCGCTGGGCCGGGCCACCGCCGAGGTGCACACGGCGCTGGCCGCCGCGCTGCCCACGGTGACGCTCGGCCGCCGCCGGACCGCCCAGCTCGCGGCGGGGATGGTCGAGCGGCTGGAGGCGACGGCGCGGGCGGTTCCCGCGCTGCTGCCGTACGCCCCGGGACTGCGCACCGCCTTCGACGCGTTCGCCGGGCTGGACGAGGCGGGGCGCGGGCGGCCGGCGCAGCGGGTCCACGGGGATCTGCATCTGGGCCAGACTCTGCGCACCCCGGACGGCCGCTGGTCGGTGATCGACTTCGAGGGCGAGCCCGCCAGACCGCTCGCCGAGCGCCGCCGCCCGCAGCCGCCGGTCCGCGATGTCGCGGGCATGCTCAGATCCTTCGACTACGCGGCCCGCTCGCACGAACCGTGGCGCCCGGACTGGGCGACGCGCTGCCGGGACGCGTACTGCGAGGGGTACGCGGCGGCCTCGGGCACGGATCCGCGCGCGGAGCCGGAGCTGCTGCGGGCGTACGAGACGGACAAGGCGGTCTACGAGGTGCTGTACGAGGCCAGGCACCGCCCCGGCTGGCTCCCGGTGCCGATGGCGGCGATCCGCCGACTGGCCGGCGGCGCCTGAACCCGGCCGTCCCGGACCGGGACCCCTTCGACCACCCGCGACGCCACCCCCCTGAACGGCCGCGCCGGAACGGACCGACGCCCGCCCGGCCGCGCTCCCCCGTCCCTGTGACGACCTGGTGCGCGCCAGGGAGCCCGCCGCCTGTCGCACACCAGGTCGTCAGCCCGGGTACCCCCGTACCGACCGACCCCCGTCCAGTGAAGCCCCGCGCCGAGGAGGCACCCCCGTGACCGCCCGCACGCCGTCCGACCGTCCGTCCGGCTCCCCGCCCCCGCCGGTACCGCCGGTCAACGCCCGCCAGGTCCCGGCACCCGCCGCGGCCGTGGAGAAGCCCGCGGCGAAGACCGTGAAGTCCGCCGAACCCGCGAAGCCCGCGAAACCCGCGAAGTCCCCGAAGCCCGCGGGGAAGAAGGGGACCAGGAGCCCCGGCGGAAAGAAGACCGCGCGCGCCGCGGCCGACCGGGGCCGGGCACCGGCCACCGCCGCGCCCGGCACCGCGCCCGCGCGCGCGGTTCCGCCCGCGCCCGCGGTTCCGGCCGCGCCCGCGGTTCCGGCCGCGCCCGCGGTTCCCGCCGCGCGGCCCGCGAACGGGACACCGGCCGCGCCGCCGCTCGACGGCGGCGACCGCGCGCGGCTGCTCGGCGGCGCGCACCACGATCCGCACGGGGTACTGGGGGCGCACCCGGTCGCGGGCGGGGTGCTCTTCCGGGTGCTGCGCCCGTACGCCCGCGCCGTCAGCGTGGTGACCGAGGGGGCGAGGACGGGGCTGGCCGACGACGGGGACGGCTTCTTCTCCGGGGTGCTGCCGCTGGCCGCCGTACCGGACTACACCCTGCTGGTCCGGTACGGCGACAGCGACGAGAACCCGGACGAGCTGGAGGCGGGCGACCCGTACCGTTTCCTGCCCGCCCTCGGCGAACTCGATCTGCATCTGATCGGGGAGGGCCGGCACGAGGAGCTGTGGAAGGCGCTCGGCGCGCTGCCCATGGTCCACCAGGGCGTCGCCGGCACTCGTTTCACGCTCTGGGCGCCCAACGCCCTGGGGGTGCGGATCGCCGGTGACTTCACCTACTGGGACGGTACGAGCCTGCCGATGCGGTCGCTCGGCTCCACCGGAGTGTGGGAGCTGTTCGTCCCGGGCATCGGTGACGGCGCGCTCTACAAGTTCGACATCACCCGCCCCGACGGCACGCACACCCTGCGCGCCGACCCGATGGCCCGGCGCACCGAGGTGCCGCCCGCGACCGCGTCGATCGTCACCGAGTCGCACCATGTGTGGCGCGACGAAAAGTGGCTCGCGCACCGCGCGGACCGGCCGGTGCACGAGGCGCCGTTCTCCGTGTACGAGGTCCATCTGGGCTCCTGGCGACCGGGACTGACGTACCGTCAGCTCGCCGCTCAGCTTCCCGCGTACGTGAAGGACCTCGGCTTCACGCACGTCGAGCTGATGCCGGTGGCCGAGCATCCCTTCGGCGGCTCGTGGGGGTATCAGGTCACCGGCTTCTACGCGCCGACCTCCCGCATGGGCACACCGGACGACTTCCGGTATCTCGTGGACGCGCTGCACCGGGCGGGCATCGGGGTGCTGGTGGACTGGGTACCGGCGCACTTCCCGAAGGACGAGTGGGCGCTGGCCCGCTTCGACGGCCGTCCGCTCTACGAACACGCCGACCCGCGGCGCGCCGAGCACCCCGACTGGGGCACGCTGGAGTTCGACTACGGGCGCACGGAGGTACGCAACTTCCTGGTCGCCAACGCGGTGTACTGGTGCGAGGAGTTCCACATCGACGGGCTGCGCGTCGACGCGGTCGCCTCGATGCTCTACCTCGACTACTCGCGCGAGGAGGGCCAGTGGGCGCCCAACGAGCACGGTGGCCGGGAGAACCTGGACGCCGTGGCCTTCCTCCAGGAGATGAACGCCACCGTCTACCGGCGCTGCCCCGGCGTGGTGACCGTCGCCGAGGAGTCCACCGCCTGGAACGGCGTCACGCGCGCCACCCACCACGTCGGGCCTGACGGCTTCGGCGGTCTCGGCTTCGGGCTGAAGTGGAACATGGGGTGGATGCACGACTCGCTGGAGTACGTGGCCAAGGAGCCGGTGCACCGCAAGTACCACCACGGCGAGATGACCTTCTCCATGGTGTACGCCTACAGCGAGAACTACGTCCTGCCGATCTCGCACGACGAGGTGGTGCACGGCAAGCGCGCTCTGGTCTCCAAGATGCCCGGCGACTGGTGGCAGCAGCGCGCGAACGAACGCGCCTATCTGGGCTTCATGTGGGCCCATCCCGGCAAGCAACTCCTCTTCATGGGGCAGGAGTTCGCCCAGGGCGCCGAGTGGTCGGAGAGCCACGGCCCGGACTGGTGGCTGCTGGACCCGTCCTACGAGGCGGAGCCGGACCACCGGGGCGTACGGGACCTGGTGCGCGACCTGAACACGGTGTACGGCGCGACGCCCGCGCTCTGGCAGCGCGACACGGCGCCGGAGGGGTTCGCGTGGGTGGACGGCGACGCGGGCGAGGACAACGTCTTCGCGTTCCTGCGCTTCGACGCGGCGGGCGCGCCGCTGCTGGCGGTCTCGCACTTCTCCCCGGTGGTCCGCGAGGAGTACCGGCTCGGTGTGCCGGAGGAGTTCGCGGAGTGGACGGAGGTCCTCAACACGGACGCGGCCCGTTACGGCGGCGGCGACGTGCGCAACGCGGGCCCGCTGAAGACGGAACCGGTCGGCGCGCACGGCCGCCCGGCCTCCCTGCGCCTGACGCTGCCGCCGCTGGCGACGGTCTGGCTGCGGCCCGCCTGACCTTCTGACGTACCATCACCTCCGGCGCCGAAAACGCCGGTCGAGGCCCCGCCGGATCCGCTCCGGCGGGGCCTCAGCCGCCCGCCGTCACGGCTTTCAGCTCGGCCAGAGCCTCGCGCACGAGGGGCGCCATCGCGTGCTCCTCGCCGTCGGCGATCCAGCGCTCGAAGGCGACCTTGAAGACGGCAATGCCCGCCTCGGCCGCCAGGCTCGCGGCCGGGTCCGCGACGCCGCGTCCGCGCAGCGTTCGGGTCATCGCCGATGCCAGTGACGCGAGTTTGATCAGCTCCCGCTCCCGCAGCTCCGCGTTGGCGACGATGACGGCCTGACGCTGCCGGGAGTGCTCGCGGCGGCCCTCGAAGAAGACGGCGACGGACTCCAGGCCCCCGGCTATCGCGTCGATGGGCGCGGCGCCGTCGGGCGCGCCCTCGACCCCGGCCACGAACAGGTCCTGGAACGTGCCCGAGCCCCCGAACAGCACCTCGCGCTTGTCCGCGAAGTGCCGGAAGAACGTCCGCTCCGTGAGCCCCGCCCGCCGGGCGATCTCGGCCACCGCCGTCTGCTCGAAGCCGCGCTCGCTGTACAGCTCAAGGGCCGCCTGTTCCAGCCGCCCGCGCGCGTTGGGCTCCCATCGACTCATGAGCCCGATCCTACGTGACACCTCTCGGTGATGACAGGTGCTGACATCGAGTGCTACGGTTGATGACAGCAACTGACATCGATCGGTTCCGCGTGCTGCGCCATGACGCGGCCGGTCGGCTTACCGGGAGGTCCCTCATGCGTGTCTTCGTCACCGGAGCGTCCGGCTGGATCGGTTCCGCCGTCGTTCCCGAACTGCTCGGGGAGGGCCATCAGGTCGTCGGGCTCGCCCGCTCGGACGCCTCCGCCGACGCCCTCGCCGCCGCCGGGGCCGAGGTGCGGCGCGGCTCGCTCGACGATCTCGACGCTCTGCGCGAGACCGCCGCCGCGTCGGACGGCGTGATCCATCTGGCCTTCAAGCACGACATCGCGTTCGCCGGGGACTTCCAGGGCGCCGTGGACGCGGACCGGCGTGCCGTCGACACCCTCGGCGAGGCGCTCGCGGGCTCCGGCCGGCCGCTCGTGGTCGCCTCCGGCACCATCGGGGTGACCCCGGGACGCCTGGCGACCGAGAAGGACTCCGCGGCCGATCCGTCGGGCTCGCCCCGGGCCGCCACCGCCGACGCCACGCTCGCCCTCGCCGCCCGGGGTGTCCGCTCGGCGGTCCTGCGCCTGGCGCCGACGGTCCACGGCGAGGGGGACATCGGCTTCGTCCCGGCCCTGATCTCCATAGCCCGCGCCAAGGGCGTCTCCGGCTACATCGGGGACGGCGCCAACCGCTGGCCGGCCGTGCACCGCCTCGACGCCGCGGCGCTGTTCCGGCTGGCCGTGGAGAAGGTTCCGGCGGGAACGGTGCTGCACGGGGTCGCGGAGGAGGGCGTGCCGACCCGCGCCATCGCCGAGACCATCGGCCGCCACCTCGGCCTCCCGGTGGAGCCGGTCTCCCCCGAGGACGCGGGCGCGCACTTCGGCTGGCTGGCCGACTTCCTGCGGGTCGACAGCCCCTCCTCGAACACGCTGACCCGCGAGCTGCTCGGCTGGCGGCCGACGGGCCAGGCCCTCCTCACCGATCTCGACGAGGGCCACTACTTCGACCAGCGGGGAGGGACCGGCCGGCCTACGGCATCAGCGACTTGAGCCGGGACGGGACCTGCGCGTCCCGTACCACCGCGAGTCGCTGGGTCGCCCGGGTCAGCGCCACGTACAGGTCGTTGGTGCCGCGCGGTGAGCCGTCCATGATGGCCTCCGGGTCGACCACCACGACCGTGTCGAACTCCAGCCCCTTCGCCCGGCGGGCGTCGAGCAGGACCACCGGGCGGGTGAGGTCGGGGATCGCCGCCCAGGAGGCGTCCGGGAGCGCGGCGGCGAGGGCGGGCAGCAGCGGGGTGGGGGCGATGACCGCGAGCCGGCCCTCGGCCGGGTGACCGGCGACGAGGGACGCCACCGTCTCCCGCGTCCTGCGGGCCAGCTCGGCCGGGAGCGCGGACCGTACGACCGGGCCCGCGCCCGTCGACCGCACCGAGACGGGCGGCTCGAAGAGCGGGTCCGCCGTGCGCCGTACCTCGGCCGCGACCTCCATGATCTCGGCGGGCGTGCGGTAGTTGACGCCGAGCCTGGTCAGCTCCCAGCGGTCCTGGACGTACGGCCGCAGGATCTGGTCCCAGGAGTCGCAGCCCGCCGCGTCACCGGTCTGGGCCGGGTCGCCGACCAGCGTCATGGACCGGCTCGGGCAGCGGCGCATCAGCAACCGCCAGGCCATGGCGGACAGTTCCTGTGCCTCGTCCACCACGATATGGCCGAAGGCCCAGGTGCGGTCGGCCGCGGCGCGCTCGGCGGCGGTGCGGGTGTCGGCCTCCTCGTGCCGGTCCGCGAAGCGGTCGGCGTCGATGATGTCGTGGGCGGCGAGGACCTCGGAATCCTCGTCGTCCTTGTCCTCGAACTCCTGGGTGCGGGAGCCGTACGACAGTTCCAGCACCCCGCGCGCGTAGTCGATGCGCTCCTGGCGCTCGCGGGCCGCCTCCGCGCGCGCCGCCGAGTCGTCCTCGCCGAGGAGTTCGGCCGCCTCGTCCAGCAGCGGTACGTCGGCGGGGGTCCAGTCGTCGATGCCGTCCGTACCGGTACGGGGTCCGGCCCGGCGTACGGCGGCGGCGTCGCGCGGGGCGAGCCGGTCGGGGTCGGCCAGGAAATCCGCGACGAGCCGCCGCGGGGTGAGCGTGGGCCAGAGCGCGTCGACGGCGGCCTGGACCTCGGGGCTGGTGGCGATCTCCTTGCCCAACTGGGCGATGTCGGAGGGGTCGAGGAGGTTGGGGCCGCCCAGGGGGTCGGCGCCGATCCGGTCGGTGAGCTGCTCGGTCAGCGCGTCGATGACCCGGAAGGCGAAGACCGGCCGGGCCAGGTTGTGCGGCAGACCGGTGTCCCGGGCGCGCTGCCGGGCCTCGCGGGCCGTCTCGCGGTCGAGCGTCAGCGCGCCGTAGTCCTCGTGCCGGATCTCCAGGACGGGATCGGGCAGGGTCTGCCGGTCGCGCACCTCCTCGGCGAGCACCCGCGCCATCTCGGCCCGGCCCTTGACCTCGGTGGCCTCGGGGGTGTCCGTACCGGTGGCCACCACCCCCGGGAACAGCTCGCCGACCGTGGCCAGCAGCACCCCGCTCTCCCCGAGCGAGGGCAGCACCTCACCGATGTAGCCGAGGAAGGCCGGGTTCGGCCCGACGATCAGCACCGCGCGGCGGGCGAGCTGCTCGCGGTGGGCGTAGAGCAGATACGCGGCCCGGTGCAGCGCGACGGCGGTCTTGCCGGTGCCGGGGCCGCCCTCGACCACCAGCACACCCTGGTGCGGGGCGCGGATGATGCGGTCCTGCTCGGCCTGGATGGTCTGCACGATGTCGCTCATCCGGCCCGTACGCGCGGAGTTGAGCGCGGACAGCAGCACGGCGTCGGCGTCCGGATTCTCGAATCCGGTGCGGGTGGTGTCGTCGAGATCCATGATCTCGTCGTGCAGGGCGGTGACCTCGCGCCCCTGGGTGGTGATGTGGCGCCGACGGCGCAGCCCCATCGGAGTGTGGCCGGTGGCCAGATAGAAGGGGCGCGCCACCGGGGCCCGCCAGTCGATCAGCAGCGGGGTGCGTTCGGCGTCGTCCCGGCGCATGCCGATACGGCCGATGTGCCGGGTCGCGCCGCTCTCCGTACCGTCCGTGGCCCTGTCGGCGAAGTCGAGGCGGCCGAAGCAGAGGCCGGACTCCACCGCGTTCAGCCGCGCCACCAGGCCGGACTGCTCCGCGACGCTGATGTCGCGCTCGACACGGGCCTGGCGCACCGTGGTGACCTGGCCGGTCACCGATTCCACGGCGGCCTCGGCCTGCTCCCTGAGGGCGTCGAGCCGCTCGTGGAGGAGGGAGACGAATTGCTGTTCGTTCTGCAATTCCTCGGTTGACAATTCAGCCCCTGTTCGATACGCTGTTGCTTACTGCTCGGATTGTTTCTTTTCATTTATTCCGCGCAAACATTCAATATAGCCAGAAGCGCACCCCGGCCGTCAATTCGGTTCCGGGGTTTTTTTGTGTGCGCCCGGCTCCCGGTGGGGGCGGCGCCCCCTCTCGGTATACTCGCTGTATGCAAGCCTCGGCATCCAGGGGCGGGAGCGAGTCGAGGGGGCCGTGGTGACGTCGGGCCGGGAGAAGGCGTACGCGTATCTCAAGGAGAACGTCCTCACCGACCCCGACCGGCAGGACGAGTTCCTCTCCGAGCAGGAGCTGGCCGACCGCCTCGGGCTCTCCCGTACCCCGATCCGCGAGGCGCTGCTGCTGCTCGCGGCCGAGGATCTGGTGCGGCTGGTGCCCCGGCGCGGCGCGCAGATCGTCCCGCTGTCGGGGCGCGAGATCACCGAGCTGATGGAGCTGCGCGGCATCGTCGAGCGGTACGCGGCCGAGCGGATCATCCCCGGCCGGGCCCCGCTGGCGGAGCTGACCGAACTGCTCGACCGCCAGCGCGCCCTGAGCGGCCCGGAGCATGCCAAGGAGTTCATCGCCGTGGACCATCTCTTCCACGCGACGATGGTCGCCGCCGCGGGCAACACCCTCCTCAACCGGCACTACGACGGGCTGCGCAGCCGGCAGATCCGGGCCGGGGTGGTCGCGCTGTACAACCAGCACGGCCGCCAGCAGGCGGTCCTGACGGAGCATCAGGCAATTCTGGAGGCCGTCGCCGCCGACGACCGGCAGGCCGCCCGTACGGCGATCGACGGCCATCTGGAGACGACCCTCAAGGTGCTGCTCGCCGGTTGACCCCGCTTTCCCCCGGTCAGGCCGACGGCAGCCGCCGGTTGGCCAGGACCGGGATGGCGCGGCGGACCGCGGTGACTTCGTCCAGGTCCAGGTCGGCGACGAGCATGCCCGGTCCGTCCGCCAGGCTCTGCCGTACGGTTCCGTCCGGGCCGACGAGCGCGCTGTGGCCGATGCCGGTCGGCGCGTTCGAGGTCGCCTGGATGCCGGACGCCGCCGGGTCGGCCTGGCCGACGGCGGCGAGCCAGAGCGTCGCGTCGAGGGCACGCGCGCGGGTCAGCAGCTCCCACTGCTCGCGCTTGCCGGGGCCCGCGCCCCAGGAGGCGAGCAGCAGCGAGAGCCGCGCGCCCGCGTCTGCGTGCGCCCTGAACAGCTCGGGGAAGCGGACGTCGTAGCAGGTGGCGAGGCCGATGCGGACGCCGTCGACCTCGATGGTGACGACCCGCGAGCCCGGCTCCACGGAGTCCGACTCGGCGTAGCCGAAGGCGTCGAAGAGATGGATCTTGTCGTAGGACGCCTCGGTCCCGGGACCGGTGGCGAGCAGCGTGTTGGCCACCTTTCCGTCCGGGCCCGGGGTGAACATGCCCGCCACCACGACGAGTCCGGTCTCCTGTGCGATCCGCCGGACCCCGTTGGCCCAGGGGCCGTCCAGCGGCTGCGCCACGGAGGCGAGGGGCGTGCCGAAGCAGGCCATCGCCGCCTCGGGGAAAACGACGATCCGGGCCCGCGCCTCCGCCGCCCGGTGGGCGTGTTCGGCCAGCAGGGCGAGGTTGTGCTCGGGGTCGGGGCCGGTGGTGATCTGGCTCAGGGCGATACGCATGGGCGGTCGGCCTCCTTGGGTGCGGGTGGCGGGTGCGGGTGTCGGGCGGCGGGCGGCGGGTGCCTGCGACGGGTGGCCGGTCTTCCGGATGGTCTCAGGCGGTGGTGGCCCCCTCCGAGGGGGCGGGCCGCCCGGCGGAGCGGGCCACGCCCAGGTCGTCGTCCTCGTCGCCGTCCCGGCCCAGGCACAGGCCGGTGACCGTGAGCACGGCCGTGATCGCGACGTACAGCGCCAGCGGGATCCACGAGTCGTAGGAGTCGAGCAGCGCGGTGAACAGCAGGGGCGCGATGGCGCCGCCCACCACACCGGCCAGGGTGTAGGCGAGCGACGAGCCGGTGTAGCGCAGCCTCGGGGAGAACTGCTCGGCGATGAAGGCCGCCTGCGGCCCGTACATCAGCGAATGGAGCGCCAGCGCCACGACCACCCCGAACACGAGCAGCGGCCAGCTGCCGCCGTCCGTCATGGGGAAGAACAGGAACGGCCACACACCGGCTCCCACGGCCGAAACGCCGTACAGCAGGCGCCGGTTGACGCGGTCGGAGAGCGCTCCGGCGAGCGGGATGAGGAAGACCTGGAGCGAGGAGCCGATGAGTACGGCGGCCAGGGCGGAGCTGCGGGACATGTCGAGTTCGCCCGTCGCGTAGGTCAGTACGAAGACGGTGAACAGCGCGTACAGCACGTCGGGGGCGATCCGGCTGAGGATCGCCGCCACCAGGGCGCGGGGATGCGTGGTGAAGACCTCGCGGATCGGCGCCTCGGGGCGGGCCTTCTCCGCCTCCATCGCCTGGAAGACGGGCGTCTCCTCCAGCTTCGCGCGGATCCACAGGCCGAAGAAGACCAGTACGCCGGAGAGCAGGAACGCCACGCGCCAGCCCCAGGAGGTGAACTGACTTTCCGTCAGTACCAGTCCGAGGAGCGCCAGTACGCCGTTGGCCATGAGGTTGCCGGCCGGTGGGCCGATCTGGGCGGCCGAGGCGTAGAAGCCCCGCTTGCGCGGATCGCCGAACTCGCTGGACAGCAGGACGGCGCCGCCCCACTCGCCGCCGACCCCGACGCCCTGCGCGAAGCGCAGGATCACCAGGGCGATGGGGGCCGCGACGCCGATCGTGGCGTACCCGGGCAGCAGCCCGATCAGGAGCGTGGCGACGCCGATCAGCACGAGCGTCGCGATGAGGACCTTCTTGCGGCCGATCTTGTCGCCGAGCCGGCCGAAGACGAATCCGCCGAGCGGCCGGGACACATAGCCGACGGCATAGGTGGAGAACGCCAGCAGGGTGCCGGTGGCGGGGTCCTCGGAGGGGAAGAAGACATCGCCGAAGACCAGCGCGGCGGCCACCGAGTAGATGGCGAAGTCGTACCACTCCAGGGCGGTGCCGGTGAGGCTGGCGAAGAAGGCGCGGCGGACCGCGGATCCGTCGGGCGCGGGGGTGCCGCTCCCGGGGGTGGCGGGGGTGCCGGGGGTGGAACCGCCCGCCGGATCGTCTTCCGTACACGCGCTGGTGTCGTTCACGTCTCTCGTCCTTTGTCCGGCCTCGTCAGAGGGGTGCGCTGGAGGGGATGTCCGGGGGACGCCCTCTCGACCTTCCGGCATACTTCTTGTATACAGGTCGTATGCGCAAGCCTTCCGCGCAAAGTTAACCTCGCCGATACCGCGAGCGATCGATGTGGAGAGACGATCATGGCGCAGCTGACCTTCGAACTCCCCGACGGCACCACCAGGTCCGTCGATGTCGTCCAGGTGCTCAACGCGGGCTATGCGGGACGCAGCCAGGACGATGTGGCCGCGCACGTCGCCGAGCTGGCCGAGCTGGGGGTGCCGGCGCCTTCCGTGACGCCCGCGCTCTACCCCGTGTCGCCGTACCTCGCCCAGCACACCGACCGGGTCAGCGTGCAGCACGGGCGCACCTCGGGCGAGGCGGAGTGGGCGCTGGTGGTGGACGGTGACGGGGAGCTGCTGCTGACGGCCGCCTGCGACCACACCGACCGCGAGCTGGAGGTGCACGGGGTGGCGTGGAGCAAGAACGCGGGCCCGGACGTGCTGGCCCGGCGCGCCTGGCCGCTGGCCGAGGTGGAAGGGCGGCTGGACGAGCTGACGCTGCGGGCGTGGGTGAGCCACGACGGCGAGGAGAGCCTCATCCAGGACGGCACCCTGGCGGAGCTGCTGACTCCGGCCTACTGGGCGGGGGTGCTGCGGGAGCGCGGCGACCTGGTGCCGGGGACGGTGCTGATCTCCGGGACGATCCCGATGGCCGAGGGCGTCGACCAGTTCGCCGGCCGGTGGCGGGTGGAGCTGGCCGACCCGGCCACCGGGGACACGATCGGCCTGGCCTACGACGTGGTGCGGATGCCGGTGCCGATCGGCTGAACCGTCGGGCCGGTGGCCGGTCCTGACGGCTCGTACCGGCCGCGCGCCCGGTACAGCCGCGCGTAGGCGCCGTCGGCGGCGAGGAGTTCGTGGTGCGTGCCGGATTCCACGATCCGGCCCCCGTCCAGGACGAGAATCCGGTCGGCGTCCGGGGCGAGCCCCAGATCGTGCGTGATCATGAGGGTCGTGCGGCCCGCCGTCAGCCGCCGCAGCGGGCCCATGACGCGGCGCGCGGCGAGGGCGTCCAGGCCGGTGGTGGGCTCGTCCAGGACGAGGACGGGCGCGTCGCGCAGCATGGCGCGGACGATCTCCCAGGTGCCGAGCCCCATGACGGCAGGGAGCGGGGCCGGTGGCTGTTGCCACCGGCCCCGCTCCCCTTCTCGCGCGATCCGCTCCCCTTCGCGCGCGATCCGTTCTCCTTCTCGCGCGATCCGCCCTCACAGCCCGATACGGATCGGCCCGCCCTTCGGATCGACATCGCGCAGTACGTTCCAGGGCACCCGGAAGACCCGCCCGGGAGCCGCCGGCCAGGGCACCGTCCTGCGGTTGAGCGTCCGGGACCCCTGACGTACCGTCACCTTCGGTGCGCGCACCAGCCGGTCCGTCCAGAGCAGCAGCCGGCCGCGCGGCGGCGCCGGGTCGCCGATCCGCAGCAGCCCGGGGGCCACCCAGCGGAACGGGGCGTCGGCGACGATCGGTACGGAGACCTCGTGCGCCCGGTGCCCGTCCAGCCACAGCCGGACGTGGCGCGCGGCGTGCCGCCCGTCCAGCGCGGCGATATCGGCCGTGTCCACCGCGTGCAGCAGGTTCCCGGCGGCGAAGACCCCCGGGCGGCTGGTCCGCAGCGCGGTGTCCACCAGCGGCCCCTTCGTCCCGGGGTCGAGGTCGAGTCCGCCCGTGCGGACCAGCTCGTGGTCCGGGATCCAGTCGCCGGTCAGGATCAGCGTGTCGCACTCGACGGTGTGCCGCCGCCCGGTGGCGGTCTCCTCCACCTCCACGGCCCGCAGCCTGCCGCGGCCGATGATCCGGGTGATCCTGGTCCCGGTCGCCAGCCGCCCGTCCAGCAGGGCGCGGCCCGGCAGGTGGAAGGCCGCGTACGCGTCGGGGTGTTCGTGCTCGGTGGTCATCAGCACCGTCCGGCACCCCGCCTCGCGCAGGGTGAGCACGGCCGACCAGCTGACCAGCTCCGCGCCGACGACGACGGCCCGTCGGCCGACCTCCTGGTGGTGGAGGTGGACGAGGTTCTGCAGCTGCCCCGTCGTGTACACGCCGGAGGGCCGGTCGCCGGGGATGAGCCGGGCGGAGCGGGGACGCTCCCTGGCCCCGGTGGCGAGGATCACCGCGCGGGCGTCGACGCGCAGCAGGCCGTCCGGGGTGGTGACGTCGAGCGAACGGTCGCCGGACCAGCCGGTGACGGTGGCCTCCGTACGGATGTCGGCGCCCGCCGCGAGGGCCTTGTCCACGAGCGTACGGGCGTACGCGGGGCCGGTGAGGACCCGCTTGAGGTCGCGGACCCCGTAACCGGTGTGGTCGCTGTGGCGGGGGATGCCGCCCGCCGCCGGTTCGCGGTCCAGGACGAGGACCCGTCCGGTGCCGAGCGCGGGCGCGAGTTCGGCGGCCGCGGTGAGCCCGGCGGGGCCCGCGCCGACGATCACCACGTCGGGCGCGCGCAGTTCGGGAGCGGCCGCCTCGGCGGCGGTCGCCGCCAGCTCCGCGGCGAGGGCCGCGTAGTCGGCGGCCCCGGGGGTGTGCGACGTGCTCATTCGGCCGCCTCCTGACAGGTGCCGCCCTTGGTGGCCACCAGGGCGTCGACGCGGGCTCCGCAGTAGAAGCCCTGGCAGCGCCCGTTCGTCGCCCGGGTGCGGCGGCGCAGCCCGTCGAGTCCCGCGGGCGGCAGCGGCGAGAGGTAGGCGTCGCGGATCTCGCCCTCGGTGACGCGCTCGCAGAAGCAGACGACGCGTCCGTAGGCGCTGTCCTGTGCGATCAGCGCGCCGTCCTCGTACGGCCTGAGGAACGCCTCGCCCAGGTTGGGCATGCGCGGCGGCTCCGGCAGGTCGAGGCGTACGGCCGCCTTCAGCCCCGCCTCGGCGAGGACGCCCCGTACGTGCTCGGCGATCGCGAGCGACGCGGTGAGTCCGGTGGAGCGGATGCCGCCGACCAGCAGATAGCCCTGGTCGACCGAGGGCTCGATCAGGTAGTCGCCGTGGTCGACGGCGGCGCGCAGCCCGGCGTACGAGGCGGTGACCTCCTCCTCCAGCAGCGTGGGCATCAGCCGCGCGCCCTTGTCGAGGAGGAAGGCGAAGCCGGACTCCGACGTGCCCGTGTCGCCGCGGTCGGTGAGGTCCTCGGCGGTGGGGCCGAGCATGACGTTCCCGTAGATGGTGGGGCTGATCAGCACGCCCTTGCCGCGTGAGCTGGGCACCGGCAGGACGATGCGGTCGGCGAGCGGCCTGGCGAGCTTGTCGTAGACGAGCAGTTCGCCCCGGCGCGGGGTGACGGTGAACCGCTCGTGGCCGAAGAGCCCGTCCAGTACGTCGGCGCCGAGACCGGCCGCGTTGACGACCCAGCGGGCGGTGACCCGGCCGCGCGGGGTGGCGAGGACGGTGACGTCCTCGCCGGGCCCGGCGCCCTCCTCGCCGGAGCCGCCCGCCACCCGCCGGGCGCCCGCCACCCGGTGGCCGAGCAGCAGCGTGGTCCCCCTCGCCGTGGCGTCGGTGGCCAGGGCGAGGGTGGTGGTCCAGGTGCAGATGATCGACTCGTCGGGGACGGTGAGGCCGCCGAGCGCGCCGGGTCCCAGGGCCGGGACCTGCCGGTAGACCTCGTCGGCGGTGACGGGCTCGCAGTGCTCGTACCCGTTGGCCACCGCCTTGTCGCGCAGTCCGGGGAGGGCGTCCAGCTCCTCCTGGGTCCAGGCGACGAGGAGCGCGCCGGTCCGCTCGACCGGGATGCCGGTCTCGTCGGCGTACGCGGAGAGCAGCTCGTACCCCCGGCGGACCAGCCGGGATTCGAGCGTGCCGGGCTTGGCGTCGAATCCGGTGTGCAGGATGGCGGTGTTGGCCTTGCTGGTGCCGTCCCCGACGTCGTCGCGCGCGTCGAGGAGTACCACGGACAGGTCGTGTCCCGACAGGTCCCTGGCGATCGCCGAGCCCACGACCCCGGCGCCGATCACGGCCACGTCGTACACCTTGTCGTACGCGCTCTGCGTCCGCTCGTCCGCCTGTTCGGTCACCTCCCCCCGGGCGACGGGGCCGGTGGGCGGGCTGTGTTCAGTCATGCGGCTCCTCCTGCGGGAGTGTGGCGTCCACCGCCGCCCGCCAGCGGGCGCGGTGGTCCTGGGCCCGGTCTTCGGACCAGAGCGGTTCGAAGGTGGTGCCGGGCGTCCACGCCGGGACCGCCTGCTCCAGGGTGAGTTCCGGCTCGATCGCGAGCCGGCCCAGTGCGGCGGCGCCCAGCGCGGTGGCGTGCTGCGAGGGGTAGACGTCCACGGGCAGCTGCGCCAGGTCGGCCTGGGCCTGCATCAGCACCCGGCTCCTGGTGAGGCCGCCGTCCGCGCGCAGCCGGGTGAGCGGGGCGCCGAAGTCGGCCGCGACCAGGGCGGCGAGTTCGGCGACCTGCGCGGCGATGCCCTGGAGCACCGCCAGTACCAGGTGCTCGCGGCGGGTGGACAGGGTCATCCCGGTGAGCGCGGCGGTGGCGTCAGGACGCCACCAGGGCGCCGCGAGCCCGGCCAGGGCCGGGACGAAGAGCACGCCCTGCGGGTCGCTCGCGGCGGTACGGTCCAGGTCGGCGGCGTTGTCCACGAAGCCCAGGTCCTGGAGCCAGCGCACCGCCGAGGCCGCCGTGTACACCTGGCCGTCCACGCAGTACGGGGTCGCGCCGCGCGCCCGCCACGCCACCGACGAGGTGAGCCCCGACGTCGAACGCAGCGCCTTGTCACCGGTGTTGGCGAGCAGGAACGCGCCCGTGCCGTAGGTGCACTTGGCGGTGGACGGGGTGAGGCAGCCCTCGGCGAGCAGGGCCGCCTGCTGGTCCACCACCAGCCCGGCGACCGGCAGCACCCCGCCGAACGCCGTGGTGGTGCCGACGATCTCGTCGCAGTCGACGATCCGGGGCAGCTCCTCGCCGTCCAGGCCGAACAGCGCCGTCAGCTCCGGGTCCCACGCGACGGAGTCGATGTCCAGCAGCAGCGAACGGCTGGCGGTGGCCGCGTCGGTGACGAAGGCGCCGGTCAGCTGCTGGACGAGCCAGGTGTCGGTGGTGGTGACCACGCCGTCCCGGGTGACGTGCTGCCGCAGCCAGGCCATCTTGGGCGCCGAGAAGTACGGGTCGAGGACCAGCCCCGTACGCTCCGCGACCCAGGCCTTGTCGTCGGCGAGGGCCGTACAGAGCGGCTCCGACCTGCGGTCCTGCCAGACGATCGCCTGCGAGAGCGGCCGGCCGGTGCGCCGGTCCCAGGCGAGTACGGTCTCGCCCTGGTTGGCGAGCGCCACCACCTGGACGGTCCGGCCCCCGGCCCTGGAGAGGGCCTGGCGGCCGGCCTCCAGGACGGAGGCCAGCAGCTGCTCGGGGTCCTGTTCGACCCCGCCGCCCGGCAGGTACACCGGGGTGACGGGCACCTCGGCGACGGCGACCACCCCGTCCACCGGGTCGACGACCAGGGCCTTGGTCCCGGAGGTGCCCTGGTCGATGGCGAGGACGGTCACAGCTCCTCGGCTTCCAGGCTGGGCTGGGTCAGGAGCTGCTCCCTGCGGGTGAACCAGACGACCGCGAAGAGCAGACCGCCGACGACCAGGGTGGCCAGCGCGTACTGCTGGGCGCCCCGGAAGTCCGAGGGGATCATGAAGATGCACAGCTCGGTGACGAGCCAGAGCACCGCTCCGACGACGACGGGCTTCTCCCACTTGCCGAGCTGGAAGTCGTCGGCGGCCGGGGTGTACTTGCCGCGGGTGGCGATGAACAGGGCGACCGTGCCCGCGTACAGGATGGCCGGCATCAGCGTGCCCGCGCCCAGCAGCTGGGGCAGCGCGTCCTCGTTGCCCGCGAAGACGGTGACGATCGCGATGGAGGCGAGGGCGACGGTCAGGGTGGCGAAGGTCGGGCCGCCGGTGGGGCGCGGCACCTTGCTCAGGGTCTCGGCGAACGGCACACGGCCGTCACGGGCCATGGAGTGCACGAGGCGGCTGTTGCTGACCATGATGACCAGGCCGCAGGCGAAGATGGCGATGCAGACGACGACCAGCATGGCGGTGGCGACGGCGCTGCCCACGGTCGACTCGATGATGGAGGCGACGGGGGCCGAGTCGGCGGTGAGCGCGGCGACGTTCTTGCCGGCGCCCGCCGTGATGACGATGAGGAAGAGCATCCCGATGCCGCCGCTGAGCAGGATCGCGCGGACCATGGCCTGCGGGACGACCTTCTTCGGGTTGTGCGTCTCCTCGGCGAGGTTGGCCGCCGACTCCCAGCCGACGAGGGTGAAGGCGCCGAGCAGCGCGGAGAGCATGAACGGGCCGAGGAATCCGTAGTACCCGTCCGCCGAGATGGTGCCGTACGAGCCGAGGTTGCTCCAGTCGCCCTTGCCGAAGAAGAGGACGGCGCCCGCGATCAGGACGGTCAGGCCGATCATCGCGATGACCTCGGCGCCCACCGCCAGGTTGTTGATCTTGGTGGTGAGGGGGGTGGACCAGATGATCAGCGACATCTGCAGGAGCAGCACGATGACGGTGCCGATGGCGCCGCCGGTCGCGGTGTACGTGATGTCGAGCAGCGGGAAGAGCGCGACCTGCGTGAGGCCGTAGTCGACGGCGACCACGACGATGGCGAGGAACGCGAACGAGACCCAGCCGAACCACCAGCCGAGCACGGGCGAGGCCAGCCGGCTGGCCCACTGGTAGCTGTAGCCGGAGATCGGGATCCGGCTGGCGAGCATGCCGTACACCAGGGCGACGAGGACGGTGCCGAGGGTGACCAGCGGCCAGGTCCAGATCCCGGCGGGACCGGCCGAGCCGAGGACGGTGCCGTAGGTGGTGAACAGGCCGGTGGTGATGGAGATGAACGAGAACGCGACCGCGAAGGACTCGAAGCGGCTGAGCGTACGGGCGAACTGGGGCTTGTAGCCGGTGGCGGGGGCGGCGGCGTCCGTGTCGGGGCTGCCCGCGCCCGCGTCGGTCACCGCCGTCACTCCTGCCCCCTTTCTAGCGGGTATGTCGGATTCAGATGGGGTAACCGTCGTATTTTCCGACGGTGTGGAAGACTGGGCCACGATCGACTCCTATGCGGTGAAAGGTTGGGATTTCGATCATGGTCGGGTGGCGTTGCCGCGCCACCTGACCACGGGCGCGCCGGGCGGAGTCCGCTCCGCCCGGCGCTACGCCACGACGACGATGCCGCCGGAGCGCTCCACTCCCGACTCCAGCGTCGGGGAGGGCCGGGCGTCGGTGATCAGTCCGTCGACGTCCTCCAGGCCGCACACGCGGTGCGGGGCGACCCGGCCGAACTTGCTGGCGTCCGCGAGGATGTACGAGCGGACGGTGTTGGCGAGGATCAGCCGCCGGGTGGCCACCTCGTCCAGATGGAAATCGGTCAGTCCGGCCGAGGCGTCCACTCCCCCGGAGCCGAGGAACGCCACGTCGGCGCGGAGATCCGCGAAGAAGGCCAGGGTCTGCGCGTTCGAGCAGACCAGGTCCCCGGCGCGCAACCGCCCGCCGCTGACCAGGACTTCGACGCCTCGACGGCCCGCCAGCTCGGCGGCGACCAGCAGCGAGCAGGTGGCGACGGTGCCCCGGTAGTCCGACGGAAGGGCCCGCGCCACCTCCACCGCCGTCGTACCGACGTCGATCACCACGGTCTGACCGGGGCGCACCAGTGCCGCGGCCGCGACCCCGATGGCCGCCTTCGCGCCCCGGTCCATCCCGGAACGCTCGTCGAACGGTGCCTCCTCGCCGAAGCCGCCCGCGTTGTTGGTCGCGCCACCGTGCACCCGTACCAGCAGCCCGCGCCGCTCCAGGGTCACCAGGTCACGGCGGACGGTCTCGGCGGAGACATCGAGCATGCGGGAGAAGTCCTCGGTCGATATGATCCGCTGCGCGCGCAACGCCTCGCAGATACGGCGATGGCGTTCAGCGGGGAGCATCGGCGCCCGGATCTGTGGATTGTTGACCGTTCATGAGGAGGAGTGTGGATGTTCGCTCCAGCAGCGTCAAGAGTCCCGCGGGCGGCGCGAAACGTCGTAACCATGAATTAATCTCACGGGCCGCCGCCCCGCGCGGAACCGGCCGCCGGATGGCCATTGACGAGTAGGGCGGGCCGCCGCTACAAGATTGATGAGAGCGCTCTCAGCCAGCAGCGCTCCCGGTCCTCCCTCGGCACCATCCGCTCCGCACCGGAGGTGTTTCCTTGAGAACGAACCGCACCGGACCCCCGCGCACCACCCGCCGCACCGCCCGCACCCCCCTGCTCGCCGCCGCCCTCCCCCTGACCCTGGCTCTCGCCGGGTTCGTGGGCCTCACCGGGACGGGCACCGCGCAGGGCGCCGTGCCGCCCGCGCCCGGCTGGACCCTCCAGTGGAGCGACGACTTCGACGGGGCGGACCGCGCCCTGCCCAGCTCGGCCAACTGGCAGACGGACACCGGCCACGGCTACCCCGGCGGGCCGGGCAACTGGGGCACGGGCGAGATCCAGAACTACACCGCGAGCCCCGACAACCTCAGCCTCGACGGCAACGGCAATCTCCGCATCACCCCGCTCAGGGACGGCGCGGGCAACTGGACGTCGGGCCGGATCGAGACCCGGCGCTCCGACTTCAAGGCTCCGGCGGGCGGCACCCTGCGCATCGAGAGCCGTATCCAGATGCCGAACGTGACCGGCGCCGCCGCGTCCGGCTACTGGCCCGCCTTCTGGGCGCTGGGCTCCCCCTACCGGGGCAACTACTGGAACTGGCCGGGCATCGGCGAGTTCGACATCATGGAGAACGTCAACGGCCTCAACTCCGTGTGGGGCGTGCTGCACTGCGGCGTCAACCCGGGCGGCCCGTGCAACGAGACCACGGGCATCGGCGCCAGCCGCGCCTGCCCCGGGGCGAGCTGCCAGTCGGCCTTCCACACCTACCGGTTCGAGTGGGACCGCTCCCTCACCCCCAACGAGCTGCGCTGGTACGTGGACGACCAGCTCTTCCACACCGTCCGGCAGAACCAGATGGACGCCGCCTCGTGGTCCAACATGACCGACCACGCGGGGTACTTCATCCTGCTGAACGTGGCGATCGGCGGCGCGTTCCCGGACGCGCTGGGCGGCCCGACCCCGACGGCCGCGACCGTCCCCGGCCGCCCGATGCTGGTCGACTACGTGGCGGTGTGGACGCGCGGCGGCGGCTCCAACCCGACGGACCCGCCCCCGACGGGATCCTCGACCCTGTACGCCAGGCCGGGCGCCGGGCTCGGCGACTCCACCGGCTCGGCGGCGAGCGTCACACTCGCCTCGGCGGGCGGCGCCAACTACGACGGGACGCCGAACAATCCGCAGGTCTTCACGTCGAGCGGGATCACCCGGACGTACAACGGCGGCTCCACCCAGTTCGACCTGTTCGTGGACGCGGGCACGAACATCGGCAACGGGCCGCAGGTCAGGGTGAGTTACGACCGTACGGGCGACGGCGTCTGGGACCGGACGGAGACCTACCAGTACTTCGCCACCGACCCGCTGCCGGGCTACGAGCACTACACGCAGGCCAAGGGGCTGAAGTCCTCGACCGGTTCGCACGGCAACCTGGTCAACGGCAAGGTGCGGATCGAGGTCTGGAACGCCATCGGAGGCGGCGCCGGCACCCTGGGCGTCGGCAACCAGTCGGTGGTGCGCATCCCGTTCAACTGACCGCGCGCGTCCGGCCCGAGGCCCCCCGGGGCCTCGGGCTCGGGGCCGGGCCCGCTACTCCCCCGCCCGCATCGCCTCCAGGGGCCGGGCCCGCAGCAGCCCGCGCGCCGGGACGCGGACCGACAGCACCGCCGTCGCCGCCGCCGCCGCGACGACGGCCGCGAAGACCCACGGCGGCCCCGAAGGCAGCGGGGTGCCGGTGAGGGACAGCGCCAGCACCGCCAGCGGTACGCCGGCCAGCAGCGTGCCGAGCGCCACCGCGATGCCCGACAGGAGCGCCGTCTCGATGGCCAGCATGCGGGCCACCTGGCGGCGGGTGCCGCCCACCAGGCGCAGCAGCGCCAGTTCGCGGGCCCGGCCGGTGGTGACGGTGACGAGAGTGGTGGCCACCGACAGCGCCACGTACCCCAGCAGCACGCCGAGCAGGAGCCGGTTCAGCCAGGCGTCGGCGCGCGCCTCGTGGTCCTGCGCGACGAGCAGCGAGGCGCGGTCGCCGACGGCCAGCCCCGGGTGGCGCGCTTCCAGCGCGCGCAGGGCGGCGGCGACGGCCGCGCGGTCCGCGCCGGGTGCCAGGGCGACGAGCACGACGTCGGCGAGCCGGTCGGTGGTGTGCGGCAGCACGGTGGCGGCGGGCAGCAGCACATCGCCGAAGCCCAGGTTGGGGCGGTACACGGCGACGACGCGGGGCTTCGCGCGGGTCCCGTCGCCGAGGACGAGCGCGACGCGGTCCCCGACCCGTTTGCCGAGGTAGCGCGCCTCGGTCTCGCTGAGCGCGACGGTGTCACCGCGCAGGTCGCCCAGCCGGCCGACGGCGACGGGGAGGTCGAGCGTTCCGTCGAGTCCGGTGGCGTCGATGCCGTGGGCGGTGGACCGGGAGAGCGGTTCGTCGAGGAGGGTCCGGCCGACGGCGACGACCTCGGTGGCGACCAGCGGGGTCGTCGCGGAGACACCGGGCACCTCGCGGGCGGCCTCGGCGACCGAGGGCGCGACGCCGCCGCCCGCCCCGGTGACCACGAGCCCGGCGACCGTGGCCGCGCGGGCCTGGTGACGCGTCGCCTCCTCCAGGGTGGTCTGGCTGTAGAACTGGCTGGTCGCGAAGCCGATCGTCAGTACGAGCGGGGTGACGGCCGCCGCCAGCCGCCGCGCACCGGCCCGGCTGTTGGCCGCCGCGAGGAACCCGGCCGCGCCGCGCGGCAGCAGCGCGGCGCCGAGCCGGGTGAGCGCGGCCATCAGCCGGGGGCCGAGCATCGCGACCCCGATGAGGGCGAGCATCGAGGAGAGCCCGGCGGGCACCACCGCGAGGTTCGGCGGCAGGACCGGTACGGCCGCCACGGCGATCAGCGCCAGGCCCAGCATCGCGTATCCGCCGGCGATCCGGACCCGCCCCAGCTCCGGCGTCTCGACGGCGGACGCCCGCAGCGCCTCGACGGGCCGCACCCGCACCTGGCGCCTGGCCGCCGCCCACACCGCGAGCCGCGCCGCGCCGAGGCACAGCAGCACCGCGACCAGGCCGGGCACCGGGCCGGTGGACAGCGCGAAGCCCTCCTCGATCACCCCGATGCGGGCGAAGGCGTCCCGCAGCAGCCGCGCGGCGAGATAGCCGGGCCCGACGCCCAGCAGCGCCGCCGCGCCCGACACCAGCAGTGTCTCGGTGGCGAGCATCCCGCCCACCTGGCGCGGGGTGGCCGCCACGGCGCGCAACAGGGCTGTCTCACGCCGCCTCTGATGCACCATCAGCGACAGGGTGCCCGCCACCACCAGCGCGACGATCATCAGCACGAACCCGGAGAACGACCCCGCCACCACCGACAGCACGGTGCGCGAGCGGGCGGCGCCGAGGAACTCGACCTCGCCGCGCGCGTCACCGGCCCGTACCACCGCGCGCTCCCCGTACCCCTGGTCCGCGAGGGTGTCCGCGACCCGGTCGGCGGCCGTGTCGGAACCGGTCAGCGCGCGCACGAGTCCGATCAGCCCGTCCGCGCCGCCGGTGGTCACACCGGGGTCGGTGAAGACGCCGACGGCGGCGACCGCGCCGGGGTGCCCGGACAGTTCGCGGGCCCGCGCGTCGGTGAAGAACAGCGCGCTCTGGCGCGGCAGTCCGGCCCCGTCCGGCGGGGTCGCCACCCCGACGACCCGGTACGGTACGGCGCCCTCGGCCGTCGCGATCCGGATCCGCGCCCCGACGTCCGCGCCCGCCCGCGCGGCGGTCTCCGCGTCGAGCACCACCTCGCCGGGGAGGCGCGGGGCCCGGCCGGAGCGCAGCGCGAACGGCGTCAGCGGCGCCGAGCCCCAGCCGTGGCCCAGCGTCTGCCCGTCGCCGGGCGCGCTCACCACCGCGCCGTCGGCCGTCACGACCGTCGCCGGGAAGCTGACCTCGCCGACGGCGTTCCGGACGCCGGGGGTGGCGGCGATCTTCCCGACCAGCCCGGCGGGCAGCATCGCCCGCTCGGGCAGCGGCTCGACGGTGTCGGGTCCCTCCTCCTGCGGTGCGACGACGGCTTGCCGGGCGCCGACGACGACGGGGACGGCCGCGTAGCGCTGCGGCGCGATCCCGGCGAAGAGGCCCGACTCCAGCAGCACCCCGCAGGCGGTCACCAGGACGGCGCCGCCGAGCACCGCGAGGAACGACGCGACGAACTCGGCGCGGCGGGCCAGGACCGACCGCGCCGCGAAGGACAGGCCGCTCATCGCTCCCCCAGCCCGGCCATCCGCGCGGCCACCGACCGCGCCGTCGGCGCGTAGAGCTGGTCGACGATCCGGCCGTCGGCGAGGAACATCACGAAGTGCGCGTAGGCCGCGGCGACCGGGTCGTGGGTGACCATCACGACGGTCTGGCCGAGCGAGTCGACCAGCTCCCGCAGCAGCCCCAGCACCTGGGCGCCGGTCCCGGTGTCGAGCGCGCCCGTCGGCTCGTCGGCGAAGACCACGTCGGGCCTGGTCACCAGGGCGCGGGCGATCGCCACCCGCTGCTGCTGGCCGCCGGACAGCTCACCGGGGCGCCGCCCCATAAGCCCGTCGATCCCGACCGCGTCCGTGATCCGCGCCAGCCACGCCGGGTCGACGGGGCGCCGCGCGAAGCGCAGCGGCAGGGTGATGTTGTCGAGGACGCCGAGTGCGGGGATCAGGTTGTACGCCTGGAAGACGAAGCCGATCCGGGTCCGCCGCAGCTCGGTCAGGGCGGTCTCCGACAGCCCGCTCAGATCGGTCTCCCCGAGCAGCACCCGGCCGGAGGCGGGCCGGTCGAGACCGGCCGCGAGGTGCAGGAAGGTGCTCTTGCCCGAGCCGGAGGGCCCCATCATGGCGGTGAACGCGCCGCGCGGGACGCCCGCGCTCACCTCGTGCAGGGCGGTGACGGCGGCGGCGCCCGTTCCGTAGACCGCGGTGGCGGCCTCCAACCGGACGGCGAAGCCGTCGGCCGTGCCGATGTCCGCCACCGCCCGCCGCGCCGCCCCTGCCGGCCCTGCCCTCATGGTCCGCTCCTTCGCCACTGGTTCCCGATGGATTCCGATGGATTCCGATGGAGCGAAGGTAGGCCGGACGCGTCGGCCCGGACCATCCCGTACATGCCATGATCGGTGGTGGAGCCCACTCCACCACCGGGCTCCCTCAGAGGCCCGGGGGCAGCGCGCAGTGACAGACCACGCGGTACGCGGGCCGCGGCTGCCCCGGCTCGCCGAACTGAAGTTCCTCGCGGTCGGCGCGTGCACCGGCACGGCCGCGTGGTTCCTGCTCACCGGGCTGATGCTGAGCGTCGCGCCGATCGTCACACTGCCGCTGCTGCCGCGCACCGCGCTGGCCGCCCGCGGGCTGGCGGCGTACGAACGCCGCCGCACCGGCCGCTATCTGGGGACGGCCGTGCCGGCTCCGCCGCCGCCCGAGGGCGACGACATCGGCGCCGTACTGACAAGCCCCGGCACCCGCCGGGACGTCGGCTGGCTGGCGCTCCACGCCACGCTCGGTCTGCTGACCGGGGTGCTGGCGGTGGCGTCGCCCGCCGGAGTCGTACAGAACGTGCTGACCGCCGCGCTCTGGCCGGTCCTCCCCTCGGCCACCACGACGCTGGACCAGCCGGTGCGGTCGTGGGGCGACGCGGGCCTCGCGCTGGCGACCGCCGCCGGATACGGCCTGGCCGGGGCGTTCCTCGTACCGCCGATGGCCCGGTGGTACGCGCGGCTCTCGGCGGCGCGGCTCGCCCCGCGGAGGGCGACCCTGGTCGAGCGCCTCGCCGAGGTCACCGCCACCCGGGCGGCCGCGCTCGAAGCGCACGGCACCGAGCTGCGCCGGATCGAGCGCAGCCTCCACGACGGCACACAGAACCGTATCGTCGCCGTCGTCATGCACCTGGGCATGGTGGAACGCGCGCTGCTGCGCGACCCGCAGTCGGCACTGCCGATGATCCGCACCGCGCAGGACGCGGCAGGCGACGCGCTCAGCGAACTGCGCGAGGTGGTACGGCAGATCTACCCGCCCGTGCTCACCGACCGGGGGCTGCGCGGCGCGGTCGCGGCGCTGGCGGCGCACTGCGCGATCCCCTGCGCCCTGGAGGCGGCCGAGGAGCTGCCCCGGGCACCGGCCGCCGTGGAGGCGGCGGCCTACTTCGTGGTGGCCGAGGCGCTCACCAACGCCGTCAAGCACAGCGGGGCCCGGCAGATCACCGTGTCCCTGCGCACCGAGGGCGACCGGCTCACCGTCGAGGTCACCGACGACGGTCACGGCGGCGCCGACGGGACGAGCGGCTCGGGAGTGGTCGGGATCCAGCGCCGCGTCGCCGCTTTCGACGGCACGACCCGGCTCCACAGCCCACCCGGCGGACCCACGGTCCTACGGGCCGACATCCCTCTAGGAGTATGAGCCGTGCGTATCGTCATCGCCGAGGACGACGCCCTGTTGCGAGCGGGCCTCACCCACCTGCTGCGCGCCGAGGGCATGGAGGTCACCTCCGCCGTCGACAACCCCACCGACCTGCTGGCCGCCATCGAGGCCGACCTTCCGGACGTCGCGGTGGTGGACGTACGGATGCCGCCCACCTTCCGGGACGAGGGGCTGCGCGCCGCCGTCGAGGCGCGCGGGCGCCGCCCGGGGCTGGCGGTGCTCGTCCTGTCGGCGCACGTCGAGGACAGTTACGCCACCGAGCTGCTGGCCGACGGCGCGGGCGGGGTCGGCTACCTCCTGAAGGAACGGGTCGGGAAGGTCACCGACTTCCTCGACGCGCTGCACCGGGTGGCCGACGGCGGCACCGCGATGGACCCGGAGGTCGTCGCCCAACTGCTGCTGCGGCGGCGGGCGGACGACCCGTTGCGCAGCCTGACGCCGAGGGAGCGCGAGGTGCTGGGGCTGATGGCGGAGGGGCACTCCAACGCGACGATCGCCGCTCTGCTCACGGTCAGCGGCGGCGCCGTGCACAAACACATCGGCAACATCTTCACCAAGTTGGGGCTGCCCACCACGGACGCGGGCCATCGCAGGGTGCTGGCGGTGCTGGCGTATCTGAAGGCGTGAGGGGGTGGGGCCAGCACCCCCCTCATACGGCAGCTGACGGGATTACGGCGCCGTACGCGTCTCGAACATGCTGAGGACCGGCCGGTGAACGAGCGTCCGGCCCGTCCTCAAGGAGTGCTCCCATGTCCGACCGCACCACCCCCGCCCGCCGTCGCAGGGCCGCCACACTGACCGCCCTCACACTGATCGCCGGTGTGGCGATGCCCGCCACCTACGCCACGGCGACGACCACGCGGACCGATCACCACACGGACTCCGGCGACAGGACGATGCGGAAGGTCGTCGACGGGCTCGTGCAGGGGGGCAAGCGCCCGGCCGCACTGGCCGGGACCCGGGAGGGCGACGGCCGTACGGGCGCCTTCACCGCCGGGTACGGGGACCTGGCGGCGAAGTCCCCGGTGCCCGCCGACGGACAGGTACGGATCGCCAGCAACACCAAGACGTTCACCGCGGTCGCGGTGCTGCAACTGGTCGGGGAGGGCACGATCGGTCTCGACGAGCCGATCGAGACGTATCTGCCGGACCTGATCAGGGGCGAGGGCATCGACGGCCGGAACATCACCGTACGGCAGCTGCTCCAGCACACCAGCGGGCTGCCCGAGTACACCCAGCACATCGTCGGGGACTTCGCGTCGTTCCGGCACCGCTACGTCGAGCCGCGCGAACTGCTCGACCTGGCCCTCCAGGACAAGGCGTCGTTCCCGCCCGGCGCCAAGTGGGAGTACAGCAACACCAATTACGTCGTGGCCGGGCTCCTGCTCCAGAAGGTCACGGGGCGGCCCGTCGCCGAGGTGATCAATGAGCGTGTGGTCGCGCGGGCCGGTCTGAAGCACACCTACTTCCCGCAGGTCGGCGAGATGACGATCCGTGAGAAGCACCCGAAGGGCTACCACGCCGACGAGCCGGGCGCGCCGCTGCTCGACGTCTCGACGCAGGAACCGTCGTGGGGCTGGGCGGCGGGCGCGATGGTCTCCACCAACAGCGACATGAACCGGTTCTTCACGGCGCTGCTCGGCGGCAAGCTGCTGGGAGCCGCCCAGCTCGCCGAGATGAAGACAACCGTACCGGCCGAGGACCCGACGCCCGGTGCGCGTTACGGCCTCGGCCTGATGCGCAAGCCGCTGTCCTGCGGCGGCTTCTACTGGGGGCACGGCGGCGACATCTTCGGCTACGAGACCCGGGGCGGGGTCACGGAGAAGGGCGCCCGCTCCGTGAACATCGCGGTCACCGTCCTGCCGACCGACCTGGCCGAGGTGGAGGAGATGGAGCAGGCGGTGGACACGGCGCTCTGCCGCTGAGGCCCGGGTCAGCGGGCGAAGCCCCGCACGTACCGCCGCTGCCAGGGCGTCTCCACGGCGCGGCGATCGTAGTGCCGGCGTACGAAGGCGACCGCCTCGTCCGCCGGCACCCCGTCGAGGACGGCGACGCAGGCCAGCGCCGTCCCCGTACGCCCCCGCCCGCCGCCGCAGGCAACCTCCACGCGCTCGACGGCCGCCCGCCGCCACGCCTCGCCGAGCATCTCGCGCGCGTCCGCGGGGCTGCTGGGCAGCCGGAAGTCCGGCCAGCGCAGCCAGCGCGCCTCCCATTCGACCTCGGGCGGCGGCTTGCCCAGCAGATACAGCCCGTACGTGGGCAACTCCCCGCCCGGCGGCGGGCGTCGCAGGCCGCGTCCTCGGACCAGGCGCCCGGAGGGCAGCTCCAGAACGCCGTCGGCCGGTGTCCAGCTCTCGGTCATGGCGTCAGCCTATGCCGGGCACGCAGCGTCGCCTCCTGATCGCGCGCCGGCAGGGCGGGCGGGTCAACCCGCGAGCACCGACGGCTCGCCGCGCGGCGCGCCCGCACGGCGCGGGAGCAGCAGCGGCGTCGCCAGGAGGAGGACTCCGGCGATCGCGATCGCGGTACGGGTGCCGGTGACGGCGGCCAGCAGTCCCCACCCCGCGGTCATGGCCGCGATGGCGAGGCTGCTGCTGATCGACCAGGCGGACAGCGTACGGGCGACCCGGTCGGTGTCGGTGTGGTCGAGCCGGTAGGTGGCCAGGACCGGGTTGAACACGCCGCAGCACGTCACCAGGCCGAACTGGACGGCCATGATGAGGACCATCCCGGCCGCACCGGGCTGGACGAACGCCAGCCCGAGGGGCCAGCAGGCGCGCAGCGCGCCGGAGGTGAGCATCACCCGGTGCTGCCCGAACCGCGCCACGAGCCGGGGCGCCAGGCGCGAGCCGACGAGACCGCCGACGCACGGCAGCGCGAAGACGAGCCCGTACTGCCAGGGCGCGTACCCGAGACCGTCGAGCAGGAGTACCGCGAGCAGCGGCCCCGAGGCCATGATCAGGCCGTTGACGACGATGGCGTTGAAGAACAGCGGGCGCAGCACGGGGTGGGCGAGCACGCCGCGCCACCCCTCCACCAGCTCGCCCGCCCGCGGCCCTGACGCGCCGGTCCGCACCGGGCGCGGCTCGCCACCGCCGATGGCGCGGAGGCCCAGCGCCGACAGCAGATGGCTGACGGCGTCGGCGACCACGGTCACCACCGGCCCGAACAGCCCGATCGCGGCCCCGCCGAGCGGCGGTCCGACCATGGTCGCGGTCCAGGTCGTGGCCTCGAACCTGCCGTTGGCGACCAGCAGGTCCCGCGGCGCGACGAGAGCCTTCAGATACGCGCCGGAGGCCGCCCTGAAGCCGATGTCGGCCGCCGCGACGACCACCGAGACGACGAGGAGCTGGGCGAAGCCGAGCCGCCCGAGCAGGAAGGCCAGCGGGACGGTCATCAGCGCCCCGAACCGGGCCAGATCCATCGCGATCATGACCGGCCGCTTACGGCGGAACTCCACCCACGGCCCGAGCGGCACCGCCACCAGAGCCCCCACCACCCGCCCGGTGGCGGCCAGCGCCGCCACCTGGGCCGGCCCGGAGTGCAGTACGAGGACCGCGATCAGGGGGAACGCCCCGAACCCCAGCCCGGTGCCGTACGAACTGACGGCGAACGCCGCCCACAACCACCCGAACCGCCTGCCCAGCGCCCGCCTGCCCGCCATGCCCGAGGCACCTCTCGCCGATCACGACCATCCGCCGACCACCGGTATCAAAGCGAGCGACGGGCGTCCGGATCAAACAACCGCCCCGCGCCGAAGCACAACCACCAGTTGTGCGGGCCGCTCCCGCACCCTCCTGCGGGCGTGAGCGAAACCCAATTCAAGTACCGGTACAGTATGGCCGGTATAGTTATTGGTTGCGAGAAGGACGCCGCATGATCGAGATCTTGAACCCCACGCTACTGGCCCGAGCGAAAGACTCCGGCGCCCTGGTGGCCGACATCCTGCAGACGCTCAAGAGCCGCAGCACGGTCGGCACGAACCTCATGGACATCGACCGGTGGGCCAAGGCCATGATCATCGAGGCGGGCGCGGTCTCCTGTTACGTCGACTACGCGCCGTCCTTCGGGCGCGGTCCGTTCGGCCACTACATCTGCACGGCGGTGAACGACGCCGTACTCCACGGGCGGCCGTACGACTACCCGCTCGCCAACGGCGACCTCCTCACGCTCGACCTGGCCGTCACCAAAGGCGGTGTCGCCGCGGACGCGGCCATCAGCTTCATCGTGGGCGACGCGAGGCCCCCGGAGAGCGTGGCGATGATCGAGACGACCGAGCGCGCGCTGGCCGCGGGAATCGCCGCCGCCGGGCCCGGCGCCCGCGTCGGTGACCTCTCCCACGCGATCGGTACGGTCCTCGGCAAGGCGGGCTACCCGATCAACACCGAGTTCGGCGGCCACGGCATCGGCTCCACGATGCACCAGGACCCGCACATCTCGAACACGGGCCGGCCCGGCCGGGGATACACACTGCGCCCCGGGCTGCTGCTGGCACTGGAGCCGTGGGTGATGGCGGACACCGCTCAACTCGTCACGGACACCGACGGATGGACCCTCCGAAGCGCGACAGGCTGCCGGACGGCGCACAGCGAGCACACGATCGCCATCACCGACAACGGAGCCGAAATCCTCACCGTCCCCACGCAAGCACACCCGTAAAACCAAGCCCCCACCCCCTCCCGTGCCC
>NZ_QQNA01000010.1 GCF_003346515.1 Streptomyces corynorhini | reverse complement strand
GACCGCCCCCGCCGCGCGGGCGGGGGGTGTCGTCCGTCCCGGGTGCGGTGGGGGCGTCCCGCTCGGCGGGCGGGGCCTGCTCCAGGATGATGTGGGCGTTGGTGCCGCTGACGCCGAAGGAGGACACGCCCGCGCGGCGGGGGCGGTCGGCGACGGCGGGCCAGGAGCGGGCCTCGGTGAGCAGTTCGATGTTTCCGGCGGACCAGTCGACGTGCCGGCTGGGCCGGTCGACGTGGAGGGTCGCGGGCAGTCGGCCCGCGCGCAGCGCGAGGACCGTCTTGATGATGCCGGCGACCCCGGCGGCGGCCTGGGTGTGGCCGATGTTGGACTTCACCGAGCCGAGCAGCAGGGGCCGGTCCGCGGGCCGGTCCTGCCCGTAGGTGGCGAGCAGGGCCTGGGCCTCGATGGGGTCGCCGAGGGTGGTGCCGGTGCCGTGCGCCTCGACGGCGTCCACGTCGCCGGGGGCGAGCCGCGCGCTCTTGAGGGCCTGCCAGATGACGCGTTCCTGGGAGGGGCCGTTGGGGGCGGTCAGGCCGTTGGACGCCCCGTCCTGGTTGACGGCCGAGCCGCGCAGGACGGCGAGGACGGGGTGTCCGTTGCGGCGGGCGTCCGAGAGCCTCTCCACGACGAGGACTCCGGCGCCCTCGCCCCAGGCGGTGCCGTCCGCGGCGTCGGCGAAGGCGCGGCAGCGGCCGTCGGGCGACAGGCCGCGCTGGCGGCTGAACTCCAGGAAGACCGTGGGCGTCGACATGACGGTGACGCCGCCGGCCAGCGCGAGGTCGCACTCCCCCGTGCGCAGGGCCTGCGCCGCCAGGTGGAGGGTGACCAGCGAGGAGGAGCAGGCGGTGTCGACGGAGACGGCGGGGCCCTCCAGGCCGAGGGTGTAGGAGATGCGGCCGGACAGCACGCTGGGCGAGTTGCCGACTCCGTCGTCGCCCGCGTTGTCGGAGAGGCTGAGCAGGGTGGTGTAGTCCTGGAGGTTGGTGCCGGAGAACACACCGGTACGGCTGCCGCGCAGGGTGAGCGGGTCGATCCCGGCGCGTTCCAGCGCCTCCCAGCAGATCTCCAGCAGGATCCGCTGCTGCGGGTCGGTGCCGACGGCCTCGCGCGGCGAGATGCCGAAGAACGCGGCGTCGAAGTCGCCGACGCGGTCGATGAATCCACCGGTGCGGGTGTAGCTGCGGCCGGGCGTGCCGGGCGTCGGGTCGTACAGGGAGTCGGTGTCCCAGCCTCGGTCCCGGGGCCACTCGGTCATGGCGTGGTCGCCGTCGTCGAGCAGGCGCCACAGGTCGTCGGGGTCGCTGACGCCTCCGGGGAAGCGGCAGCCCATCGCGACGATGGCCACGGGTTCGGTCAGGTGTGCCTCGGCGGCGGCCAGGCGCCGGCGCGTCTGATGGAGGTCGGCCGTGACCTTCTTCAGGTAGCCGAGGAGCTTGTCCTCATCGCTCATGTGTTCTCACCCGTTCTGAGGTCTGTGGCTGTTCCATCAGGAGATACCGAGGTCGTTCTCGATGAAGTCGAAGATCTCGCTCGCTCCGGCGGACTCGATCCGGTCGCTGACGTCGTCACCGCCGGTGGCGGGGGCGGCGACCGTGGCGGCGGTACGTCCGAAGTGCCCGAGCAGCGACTGCAGTCGAGCACCGATGCGGTCGCGTCGGGTGTCGTCCTGTTCCAGAGCGGCCAGGGCCGCTTCCAGGGAGTCCAGCCCGGCGAGGATGGCGGCGGCGCCGTCGGTGTCGTCGGAGAGCCGGCCGCGCAGATACCCGGCGAGCGCCGTGGCGCTCGGCTGGTCGAACAGCAGTGTGGCGGGCAGGGCGAGGCCGGTGGCGACGCCGATCCTGTTGCGCAGTTCGACGGCCATCAGCGAGTCGAATCCGAGGGCGTTGAACGCGGTCGTCGCGCCGACGCGGTCGGTGCCGGTGTGGCCGAGGACCGTGGCGGCCTCGGTGCGCACCAGGGCGGTCAGCGTGCGCTCGCGCTCGGCGGTGGTCTGTGCGGCGAGCCGTTCACGCAGGGCCCTCGGGGCGTCCGCGGTCTCCTCGCGGCGGGTGAGCAGGTCGCGGACCTCGGGCAGGCCGGTCAGCAGCGGGCTGGGGCGGGAGGTGGTGAAGCCGGGCGCGAAGCGGGCCCAGTCGATGTCGGCGACGACGAGGACGGCGTCGGCGCGCGCGGCGGCCCGGCCGAGGACGTCGACCGCCCGCTCGGGGTCGAGCGGTTCGATGCCGCCGCGCCGCATGCGGTTCTCGCTGTCGGCGTCGGCGGTGGCCATGCCGCCGCCGCCCCACGGTCCCCAGGCCACCGACACGGCGGGCAGTCCGGCGGCCCTGCGCCGTTCGGCCAGGGCGTCCAGATAGGCGTTGGCCGCCGCGTAGTTGGCCTGGCCGATGGTGCCGAGGGTGCCGGAGACGGACGAGTACAGGACGAACGCGGTGAGTTCGCGCTCACGTGTCAGCTCGTCCAGATGGCGGGCGGCCGCCAGCTTGGGACGCAGGACGCGGTCCAGGGCCGCGGGGTCCATCCGGTCCAGGAGCCGGTCGTCGAGCACGCCCGCGGCGTGTACGACGGCGTCGACGGGGTGTTCGGCGAGGAGCGCGGCGAGCGCGTCGCGGTCGGCGATGTCGCAGGCGGCGAGGACGAGTTCGGTGCCGGAGTCGGCGAGCAGGTCCTTGAGACGGGCCGCGCCGTCGGATCCCGCGCCCGAGCGGCTGACGGCCACGATGCGGGTGGCGTCGTGCGCGGCGAGCCAGGCGGCGGTGCGCAGGCCGAGCGCGCCGGTGGCCCCGGTGAGCAGGACGGTGCCCGACCAGTCGGGCGCGGGTGCCTGGGGCGCGCCGGCGGGGACGCGTTCGAGGCGGCGCAGGAAGGTGCCGGCCGGGCGTACGGCGGTCTGGTCCTCGCCGGTGTGGCCGCCCAGGACGGCGGCCAGCCGCCGGGCGGTGTCGGCCGTGACGGCGGCGTCGGTTCCGGCGGGCAGGTCCACCAGGCCGCCCCAGAGCTGCGGGTGTTCGAGTGCGGCGGTGCGGCCCAGGCCCCACACGGCGGCCTGTTCGGGTGCGGCGGGTGCCTCCGTCCCGAGCACGCCCGCGGCGCCCGCGGTGAGTGTCCACAGCCGCACCGCCGCGGTGCCCGCCGCGCCGTCGGCGAGCGCCTGGACGAGCGCCGTGGTGGCGGCGAGACCGGCCGGTACGGCGTCGAGTCCGGGCAGCGCGTCGGTGTCGGCCGCGAGCAGGGACAGCACGCCGGTCCACGGCCCCTCGTCGTCCCGGCACAGATCCGTGAGCGCGGCCGCCAGGTTCGCGCGGTCGGCGGTGGCGCAGTCGACGGGCAGGACACGGACGCGGGCGCCGTGCGCCGTGAGCGCGTCGGCGACGGAGAGCGCCCAGGGGCCGCCGTCGAGGCGGGTGGGCACGGCGAGGATCCAGCCGCCGGTGAGGGTGGCGGTGGCCTCCGCGGCGGGCTGCCACACCACACGGTGTTCCCAGCGTTGGACGCGGGCCTCGCCGCGGACCTCGCCGCGCCAGGCGGCGAGCGCGGGCAGTACGGCGCTGAGCGGGGCGTCGGTGCCGACGGCGAGGCGGTCGGCGAGGGCGGTGGGGTCCGCGGCTTCGACGAGGTCCCAGAAGGCGGCGTCGCTGTCCGCGGCGGGGGCCGGTGCGGACGCCTCCAGCCAGAAGCGCTCGCGCTGGAAGGCGTAGGTCGGCAGGGACACGCGCCGGGTTTCGGCGTCGGCGGGCACGGCCGGTACGTCGCCGAGTCCGTGCGCGTGGAGCGTGGCGGCTGCGAGCAGCGCGGAGCGGCCCTCGGGCAGGTCACGGCGGGCCAGCGGGACGGCGGTGATCGCTTCGCCCGCGCCGAGGCCGTTGCCGACCAGGGTGGTGAGGGTGGCGTCGGGGCCGAGTTCGAGGCAGTGGGTGACGCCGTTCTCCTCCAGTGTGCGGACCGTGTCGGCGAAGCGGACGGCCCCGCGGACGTGGCGCACCCAGTACTCGGGGGTGAGCAGGTCGTCACCGGTCGCGAGGGCGCCCGACAGGTTGGACACGACGGGAACGGTCGGGGTGTGGAAGACGACGCGGGCGGCGACGGCGCGGAAGTCGTCGAGCATGGCGTCCATCAGGGGCGAGTGGAAGGCGTGGCTGACCTTCAGGCGCCGGGTCCTGCGGCCGCGTGCGGCGAATTCGGCGGCGATCGCCTCGACGTCCTCGGTGTGGCCGGAGACGACCACGGAGACGGGTCCGTTGACGGCGGCGACGGCGACCCGGTCGGTACGGTCCGCCAGCAGGGGCCCGACCTCCTCCTCGGTCGCCTCCAGGGCGGCCATGGCGCCGCCTTCCGGCAGGTTCTGCATGAGCCGGCCCCGTGCGCCGACCAGGGCGCAGGCGTCGGCCAGGCCGAAGACTCCGGAGACGTGCGCCGCGGTCAGTTCGCCGATCGAGTGCCCGGCGAGCACATCGGCCCGTACGCCCCAGGACGTGGCGAGGGCGTGGGCGGCGGTGCCGTGGGCGAAGAGGGCGGCCTGTGTGTAGGCGGTGCGGTCGAGCAGGGCCGCCTCGGGGCTGTCCGCGGCGGCGAGGACGACGTCGCGCAGCGCGGGTCCTTCGAGGTGGCGGTCGAGTTCGGCGCACACGTCGTCGAAGGTCCGCGCGTAGACGGGGTGGGCCTCGTACAGGTCGCGGCCCATGCCGGGGCGCTGGGCGCCCTGGCCGCTGAACAGGACGGCGAGCCGCCCGCCGTCGGCGGTGCCGGTGGCGGTACGGGCGTCCGGCTCGCCGGAGGCGACGGCGGCGAGCCCGGCGAGCAGTTCGTCGCGGTCGGCGGCGACGACGACGGCGCGCGACGGCTGCGGGTGGCGGGTGACGGCGAGGGCGCGGGCCAGGTCGCGGGGGTCGTCGTCGTGGTGCAGCAGATGGGTGCGCAGCCGGGCCGCCTGGGCGCGCAGCGCGTCAGGGGTGTGTCCGGAGACGGGGTACACGCGGGGCGCGGCGGCGGGGGCCGGACGCTCGGCGGCGGGCTCGGCGGCGGGGGGTTCTTCGAGGACGACGTGGGCGTTGCTGCCGCTGATGCCGAAGGAGGAGACGCCCGCGCGGCGCGGCCGGTCGCTCCTGGCCGGCCAGGGCCTGGCCTCGGTGAGCAGTTCGATGGTGCCGCTGGACCAGTCGATGTGCGGGGAGGGCTCGTCCACGTGCAGGGTGCGCGGCAGTTCGCCGTGGCGCATGGCCATGACCATCTTGATGATGCCCGCGGGGCCCGCGGCGGCCTGGGTGTGCCCGAAGTTGGACTTGGCGGAGCCCAGCAGCAGGGGTTCGCCCTCGGGGCGGGCGCGGCCGTAGGTGGCGAACAGTGCCTGTGCCTCGATGGGGTCGCCGAGGGAGGTGCCGGTGCCGTGCGCCTCGACGGCGTCGACGTCGGCCGCGGTGATTCCCGCCGAGGCCAGCGCCTGGCGGATGACGCGTTCCTGGGAGGGGCCGTTGGGGGCGGTCAGGCCGTTGGAGGCGCCGTCCTGGTTGGTCGCCGAGGCGCGGACCACGGCGAGGACGGGGTGGCCGGCGCGGCGCGCGTCGGAGAGGCGTTCCAGCAGGAGCATGCCGACGCCCTCGGCGAAGCTGGTGCCGTCGGCGGCGGCGGCGAACGCCTTGCAGCGGCCGTCGGCGGCCAGCCCGTTCTGGGCGGTGAACTCGGTGTAGGTGCCGGGGGTGGCCATGACCGTGATGCCGCCCGCCAGCGCCATGGAGCACTCGCCCTGGCGCAGGGCGTGGGCGGCGAGGTGCAGGGAGACCAGGCCGGAGGAGCAGGCGGTGTCGACCGTCATGGTCGGCCCCTCCAGGCCGAAGGTGTAGGCGATGCGGCCGGACAGGACGCTGCCGGAGACACCGAGTCCGAGGTAGCCCTCCATCCCTTCGGGGATCTCGGTCAGGCCGGAGCCGTAACCCGATCCCATGGCGCCGACGTAGACGCCGGTGGCGGTGGAGCGCAGGGACAGCGGATCGATCCCGGCGCGCTCGAAGACCTCCCAGGAGGTCTCCAGCAGCAGCCGCTGCTGGGGGTCCATGGCGAGTGCCTCGCGGGGGGCGATGCCGAACAGGGAGGCGTCGAAGTGTGTGGCGCCGTAGAGGAATCCGGCCTCCATGCCGGTCAGCCGGTCCAGGTCCCAGCCGCGGTCGGTGGGGAAGGCACCGATGGCGTCGCCGCCTTCGGACACGAACCGCCACAGGTCCTCGGGCGAGGTGACACCGCCGGGGTACTGGCAGGCCATGGCGACGATGACCACCGGGTCGTCGTCGGCGACGGCGGTCCGGGTGGCGGCGGCCTCCTGCGTGATGCCGGTGAGTTCGCGGGTCAGGTGGCCCGCGAGCACGCTGGGGCGGGGGTGGTCGAAGACGAGTGTGGCCGGCAGCCGCAGTCCCGTCTCGGCGTTGAGGCGGTTGCGCAGGTCGACCGAGGTGAGGGAGTCGAAACCGAGGTCCTTGAAGGACTGTTCGCCGTCGACGGCGTCGGCCGAGCCGTGTCCGAGTGCGGCGGCGGCGTGCCGGCGCACCACGTCGAGCAGGAGGCGCTCCTGTTCGGACACGGACCGCCCGGACAGGCTGCGGCCCAGTGCGGAGGCGTCCGCGTCGGAGGACTTGGCGGTGCGCCGGGTCTGTCCCGGAACGAGGCCGTGCAGCAGGGCGGGCAGCCGTCCGGCGGAGGCGGCGGAGCGCAGCGCGGCCGGATCGGTGCGCAGCGGTGCGAGGAACGGCTCGCCGGTGGCGAGGGCCTCGTCGAGCAGCCGCAGCGCGGGGCCGGGTGCCAGGGCGGGCAGCCCGGAGGCCGCGATGCGGCGCCGGTCCTCGTCGCTGAGGCCGCCGGTCATGCCGCTGTCGTGGTCCACCAGGGTCCAGGCCAGCGAGGTGGCGGGCAGCCCGGCGGCGCGCCGGTGGTGGGCGAGGGCGTCCAGGACGGTGTTGGCGGCGGCGTAGTTGGCCTGACCGGCGCCGCCGAGCAGGCCGGAGGCGGAGGAGAACAGGACGAAGGCGGTGAGGTCGGCTTCCCGGGTCACCGTGTGCAGGGCGAGCGCGGCGTCCGCCTTGGCGCGCAGCACGGTGGCGAGCCGGTCGGGGGTGAGCGAGCCGAGAACGCCGTCGTCGAGGATGCCCGCGGTGTGCACCACGGCGCGCAGCGGCCGGTCGGCGGGGAGTGTGCCCAGCAGGGCGGCCAGCGCGTCGGCGTCGGCGGCGTCGCACGCCTCGACGCGTACCGCGGCTCCGTGAGCGGCGAGTTCGTCCGCCAGCTCGCGGGCGCCCGGGGCGGCGGTGCCGCGCCGGGAGACGAGCAGCAGGGAGCGCACCGCGTGGGTGGTGACCAGGTGGCGGGCGACCAGCGCGCCGAGCGCGCCGGTGCCGCCGGTGATCAGGACCGTGCCTTCGGTGTCCCAGCCGGGCTCCCGGTCGGCCGGGGCGGAGGTACGGGCCAGCGCCGGGGTGAGCAGCGCTCCTTCGCGCAGCGCGAGTTGGGCGGCCCCGGTGCTGACGGCCGCGGCGAGGGCGGCGCGCGAGGCGTCGGTGTCGTCGAGGTCGGCGAGGACGAGGCGGCCGGGGTTCTCGGTCTGGGCCGAGCGGACCAGCCCCCAGACGGCGGCGGCGGACAGGTCGGTGACGTCCTCGCCGTCGGCCGCGCTCACGGCGCCGCGCGTGACGATCACGAGCGGGGCGCCGTCGGTGCGCGGGTCGGCGAGCAGGGTCCGCAGGTCGCTCAGGGCGCGGCCGGAGATCCCGGCGGGGGTCTCACCGGCGGTGGAGGCGTAGGGCAGGACCGCGACCTCGGGGGCGGCGGCGGCGTCGAGTGCGGGCCAGGCGGGGACCAGGCCCGCCGGATCGTCGCCCGCGAGGCGCCAGCCGTCGGTGTCCGGGGCGGCGGGCAGGGCGGCGGCGCTCCAGCGCACCGCGTACAGCGCGCCGTCGGCGGGGCGGGAGAGGTGCGGGGTGCCGCGTCCGACCGGGCGGCTGACGAGGGAGTCGACGGTGGCGACGGGGTGCCCGGTGCCGTCGGCGAGGTGCAGGCTGATGGCGCCGGAGGGGGCGCGGTCCAGGCGGACGCGGAGTTCGGTGGCTCCGACGGCGTGCAGCGTGACGCCGCTGAACGCGAACGGCATGCCCACCTCGGCCTGTTCGCCGCCGTCGCCGCCTTCGCCCCGACCGGCGAGCTGGGCGTGCAGGGCGGCGTCCAGCAGGGCGGGGTGCAGGCCGAACCGGGCGGCGTCGCGGTGCTGGTCCTCGGGGAGGACGACCTCCGCGTACCAGGTGTCGCCGGAGCGCCAGGCGGCGCGCAGCCCTTGGAAGGCGGGGCCGTACCGGTAGCCCTGGGCGTCGAGGGCCTCGTAGAAGCCGTCCAGCGGGATGGCGCGGGCCTGCGCGGGCGGCCAGGCGACGGGCTCGGCCTCGGGCGCGGCGGGCGCCTGCGCGAGGACGGCGGTGGCGTGCCGGGTCCATGGGCTGTCGTCGTCCGCGTCGGCCCGGGAGTGCACGGCGACGGGGCGGCGGCCCGCGGTGTCGGGGGCGCCGAGGACGATCTGGAGCTGGACGCCGGTGGCGTCCGGGAGGACGAGCGGTGCTTCGAGGGTGAGGTCGTCGAGCAGGCCGCAGCCGACCTCGTCGCCTGCGCGCAGGACGAGTTCGACGAACGCGGTGCCCGGGAGCAGCACGGTGCCGGACACCGCGTGGTCGGCGAGCCAGGGCTGGGTGCGGTGGGACAGCCGCCCGGTGAGCAGCACCCGGTCGTCGTCGGCGACGCGTACGACGGCCCCGAGCAGCGGGTGTCCCGCTCCGGTGAGCCCGGCGCCGGTGACGTCGCCCGTGGCGACGGCGGGGAGCAGCCAGTAGCGGTCCTGTGCGAACGCGTAGGTGGGCAGGTCGACGCGCGGGTCGGCGGGGTCGCTGCCGAGCAGGGCGGTCAGGTCGACGGAGGCTCCGTGGACGTGGGCGGCGGCGACGGCGGCGAGCAGGGTCCGCGGCTCGGGGTGGTCCTTGCGCAGCACGGGTGCGCAGAGCCGGTCGGCGCCGTCGTCGGGCAGGGCGGCGCGGGCCAGTGCGGTGAGGGTGGTGTCGGGGCCGAGTTCCAGATAGCGGGTGACGCCGTGGGTGGCGAGCCAGTCGACGCCGTCGGCGAAGCGGACGGCGTGGCGCAGGTGGCGCACCCAGTAGTCGGCGGAGGCCAGTTCTTCGGCGGTGGCGGGGCGTCCGGTGAGGTTGGAGATGACGGTGAGGCGCGGGGGGTGCGCGGTGACGCTCGCCGCGACCTCGCGGAAGGCGTCCAGGACACCGTCCATGCGCGCCGAGTGGAAGGCGTGCGAGACGCGCAGTTCGCGGGTGGTGCGGCCGCGGGCGGCGAGCGCCGAGGCGACGGCCTCGACGGCGGCCGTGTCGCCGGAGATCACGGTGGCGCGCGGGCCGTTGACGGCGGCGATCGACACGGCGTCGCCGTGTGCGGCGAGCAGCGCGGTCACCTCGTCCTCGGTGGCCTCGACGGAGACCATGGCGCCGCCGCGCGGCAGCTCCCGCATCAGCCGCCCCCGGGCGGCGACGAGCCGGCAGGCGTCGGGCAGCGACCACACTCCGGCGATGTGCGCGGCGGACAGTTCGCCCAGCGAGTGGCCGAGGAGGTACTTGGGCGTGACGCCCCATGATTCGAGCAGGCGGTAGAGGGAGACCTCGACGGCGAACAGGGCGGGCTGGGCGAGGCCGGTCTCCCGCAGCGCCTCGTCGTCCGGGGCGCTGTCGAAGACGGCTTCCTTGAGGTCCAGGCCGAGTTCGGGGTCGAGGTGGGCGCACACCTCGTCGAAGGCACGGGCGAAGGCGGGGAACGCCTCGTACAGCTCCCGGCCCATGCCGGGGCGCTGGGCGCCCTGGCCGGAGAAGAGGAAGGCGGTCGCGCCGCGCAGGGTACGGCCGGTGACGAGGGCCGGGTGGTCCTCTCCTTCGGCGAGGGCGCGCAGGGCGTCGCGTACGGCGGTGGTGTCGGCCGCGAGGACGACGGCCCGGTGTTCGAAGGACTGCCGGGTGCGGGCGAGGGCGCGGGCGGTGACGTGCGGGTCGTCCGCCGGGTGGGCGTCGATGTGCTCGCCGAGGCGGGCGGCCTGGGCGCGCAGGGTCTGGGCGCCGCGCGCGGACAGCGGCCAGAGCGCCAGCGGCAGCCGGGCGTCGGGCGCGGGGGCCAGGGGGGTGGAGGTGTTGTCGGGCCGGTCGGTCTCACCGGCCCCGCCCGCCTCGCCGCTCTCGGCGGTCTCCTCCGGTGCGGCTTCCAGGATGGTGTGCGCGTTGGTGCCGCTGATGCCGAAGGCGGAGACGGCGGCGCGGCGCGGACGGTCCCCGGTGAGGGGCCAGTCGGTGGCCTCGGTGAGCAGCTGGACGTGTCCGGCGTCCCAGTCGACGTGCGTGGTCGGCCGGTCCACGTGCAGGGTGCGGGGCAGCCGCCCGTGCTGGAGCGCCATCACCGTCTTGATGACGCCCGCGGCACCGGCCGCCGCCTGGGTGTGGCCGATGTTCGACTTCAACGAGCTGAGGTAGAGGGGGCGTTCGGCGTCCTTGGCGCGGCCGTAGGTGGCCAGCAGGGCCTGCGCCTCGATGGGGTCGCCGAGGCTGGTGCCGGTGCCGTGCGCCTCGACGGCGTCGATGTCCGCCGCGCTGATCCCGGCGCTGGCGAGTGCCTGTTCGATGACGCGCTGCTGGGCGGGCCCGTTGGGCGCGGTCAGGCCGTTGGACGCGCCGTCCTGGTTGACGGCCGAGCCGCGGACCACGGCGAGCACCGGGTGTCCGTTGCGGCGGGCGTCGGAGAGACGCTCCACCAGCAGCAGGCCCACGCCTTCGGACCAGCTGGTGCCGTCGGCGGCTTCGGCGAACGCCTTGCAGCGTCCGTCCCGGGCGAGTCCGCGCTGCCTGCTGAACTCGAACAGCAGGCTCGGGGTGGCCATCACGGCGACGCCACCGGCCAGGGCGAGGTCGCACTCGCCCGACCGCAGCGCCTGCACGGCCCAGTGGAGGGCGACCAGGGAGGAGGAGCAGGCGGTGTCGAGGGTGACCGAAGGGCCTTCCAGGCCCAGGACGTAGGAGATGCGGCCGGAGGCGACGGCGGTCGCGTTGCCGGTGAGCATCATTCCCTGGACGTCCTCGGGCGCCTCGACATCGCCCTGGCCGTAGCCGAAGGTCGTGGCTCCCACGAACACGCCGGTGGAGCTGCCGCGCAGGGTCTGGGGCCGGATACCGGCGCGCTCCAGCAGCTCCCACGACGCCTCCAGCAGGATCCGCTGCTGCGGGTCGGTGGCGAGGGCCTCGCGGGGGCTCATGCCGAAGAAGGCGGCGTCGAAGGAGGCGGCGTCGCGCAGGTAGCCGCCCTCCTGGGTGGCCAGCTTGCCGGGCTCGTCGGAGTCGGGGTCGTAGCGGCCCTCGACGTCCCAGCCGCGGTCGTCGGGGAGGGGGCCGATGGCGTCCCTGCCCTCGTCGACAAGTCGCCACAGGTCCTCGGGCGAACGGATGTCGCCGGGGAAGCGGCAGCTCATCGCGGTGATGGCGATCGGCTCCTGGCTGCGGTACTCGACCTCGCGCAGCCTGCGGCGGGTCTGGCGGAGTTCGCCCGTGACCCGCTTGAGGTACTCCACGTACTTGTCGTCGTCAGCCACGAGTGTCACTTTCTTGAATCCGGCGGAGCCGGGGCATGGGGTGCGTGCGGAGAACCGGCGGGGTGCTCACAGATCCCCCAGCTCACGGTCGATCAGGTCGAAGAGGTCGCCCGCGGTCTCGACCTCGTCGAGTTCCATGTCCGGCGCGGCGAAGGCGGCGGCCACCGGCGCGACGGGCTCGCCCTGCCAGCGGGAGAGCAGTTCGCGCAGCCGGGCGGTGACCTTCCCGCGGTCCTCGTCGGCCACGTCGGCGTCCCGCAGGGCGTTGTCCAGGCGGTCCATGTCGCCGAGGAGCGCCTGCGCGGTACCGGGCGCCTCGGGCAGGGACAGGCTGCTGAGCAGGTACCGGGACTGGGCGAGGGTGGTCGGGTAGTCGAAGACCAGGGTGGCGGGCAGCCGCAGACCGGTGGCCGCGCCGAGCCGGTTGCGCAGCTCGACCGCGGTCAGCGAGTCGAAGCCCAGTTCCTTGAAGGTCTGTTCGGGGTCGATCTCGGCCGCCGAGCCGTGTCCGAGTACCGCGGCGGCCTGTTCGGTGACCACGTCGAGGAGCAGCTGCTCGCGGTCGGGGGCGGGCAGCGGAGCCAGCCGGTCGGCCAGGGATTGCGGTGCCTGGGTGACGGGCGCCGTCCCGGCGGCCGTGGCGCGGCGCCGGGCGGGGGCCCGCACCAGACCGCGCAGGAGTACGGGCAGCGCGTCGTGGTGTTCGCGCAGGGCGGCCGGGTCCAGCTCCATCGGCAGCAGCGCGGCCCGGTCGCCGCCGGACGCGGCGTCGAACAGGCGCATGCCGTTGTCGGGCCCGAGCGGGACCATGCCGGTACGGGCGTGCCGTTCGCGGTCGGCGTCGCCCAGTTCTCCGGTCATGCCTGCCTCGGGCAGCCAGGTGCCCCAGGCGAGGGAGACCGCGGGCAGGCCCTGGGCGCGCCGGTACTGGGCGAAGGCGTCCAGGAAGGCGTTGGCGGCCGAGTAGTTGGCCTGGCCCGCGCCCCCGAACGTGCCGGCGACCGAGGAGAAGATCACGAACCGGGCGAGGTCGAGGTCGCGGGTCAGTTCGTGCAGCGCGACCACGGCGTCCGCCTTGGGGCGCAGTGCGCGGGCCAGCCGGTCCGGTGTCATCGAGGACAGCACGCCGTCGGCGAGGACACCCGCGGTGTGTACGACGGCCGTCAGCGGCCGGTCGGCGGGGATGCCCGCGAGGAGCGCGGCGAGCGCGGCGCGGTCGGCCACGTCGCAGGCGGCGACGGTGACGTCCGCTCCCAGCTCGGCGAGTTCGTCGCGCAGCGCGCTCGCGCCGGGCGCGTCGGCGCCGCGCCGCCCCGCGATCAGCAGGTGCCGTACGCCGTGCTCGGCGACGAGGTGACGGGCGGTGACGCGGCCGAGCCCGCCGAGCCCGCCGGTGAGCAGGACGGTGCCTGCCGGGTCGAGTGCGGTCGGCAGCGTCAGGACGGCCTTGCCCGTGTGCGGTTCCCGGCCGACCGAGCGGAACGCCTCGGGCGCCCGTCGGACGTCCCAGACGGCCATCGGCAGCGGCCCCAGCGCGCCGCGCCCGAACAGGTCCGCCAGCTCGGCGAGGATCTCGCCGAGCCGTCCGGGTCCGGCCTCGGTCAGGTCGCAGACCCGCCGGGCGGTGCGGGGGCGCGGCGCGGCCTGTCCGGGGTCGCGTCCATCGCTCTCGCCCGTCTCCAGGAACCGGCCGCCGGGCGCCAGCAGGCGCAGGGAGGCGTCCGAGAACTCCCGGGGCAGGGAGTCGAGGACGATGTCGAAGCCGCGTCCGTCGGTGGCGGCGCGCAGTGGCTCCTCGAAGCCGGTGTCCCGGGAGGAGGCGATATGGGCGTCGTCGAGGCCCGCCGCCCGCAGCGTGTCCCACGCGGTGGGCGACGCCGTGCCGTACACCTCGGCGCCGAGGTGCCGGGCGAGCTGGACGGCCGCCGCGCCGACGGGGCCCGCCGCCGCGTGCACGAGGACGCTCTCGCCGGGCTTGAGCCCTCCCAGGTCGACCAGGGCGTGGTAGGCGGTGAGGTGGGCGACGGGTACGGTCGCCGCCTCGGCGAAGCTCCAGCCCTTCGGGATCCGGACGAGCATGGGGGCGTCGGCCACCGCGACGGGGCCGAAGGCACCGGTGAACAGGCCCATCACCCGGTCGCCGGGGACCAGGCCGGTCACGTCGGTGCCGGTCTCGGTGACCACTCCGGCGCCTTCCAGGCCGAGCGCGGTGGCGTCGCCGGGGTGTGTGCCGAGCGCGGTGCGCAGGTCGCCGGGGTTGACACCGGCGGCGCGCATCGAGAGGCGCACCTGGTCGGGGCCGAGCGCGTCCTCCCCGGTCTCGGCGCGGGCCGCGAGGCGCAGGCCGTCGAGGCTGCCGGGTCGTGCCACGCCGAGCCGCCAGGCGTCGGTGTCGGCGGGCGGCACGAGGGTGCCTTCCGCGCTCATCGGGACGATGCGCGGCGTGCACACCGTCCCCTCGCGCACGGCGAGTTCGTACGCGGTGTCGCCGAGCACGACGGGCAGGGCCGCCGCGGAGGCGTCGCTGCCGTCGCTCTCCGCGAGGACGAACCGGCCGGGGTTCTCGGCGCGGGCGGCTCGCACCAGCCCCCAGACGGCGGCCTGTGCGGGATCGGCCGGCCGGGGGCCCGCCGGGACGGCGCCCCGGGTGACGACGGCGAGCCGGGCGTGCGCGAACGCGGGTTCGCTCACCCAGCGCTGGAGGACGGCGAGCGTCTCGGTGAGGATGTCGCGGTTGGCGTCGGCGAGGGCGCCCGGTGCGTTGTGCGGGACGCGCGCCGCGCCGGGTACGGCGTACAGGACGGTGTCCGGCACGTCGTCGGTCTCCGCGAGGGAGCTGAGGCCGGGGACCGTTCGGACGGTGTGCCCGGCGGCCCGCAGGGTGGCGGCCAGTGCCGCCGCCTCGTCCGTGCCGACGAGCGTCCACGCGGTGGCTGTTACGTCCACCGTGTCGGTGGCCGCCGCTGCCCGCGGCTGCCAGTCGAGTTCGTACAGCCCCTGCCGGTCGGGGGCGCCGATGGTGGAGCCCGCCAGGTCACCGGTCAGCTCGCGCAGGGTGAGTGAGCCGACCGAGCCGACCGGGCGGCCCGTCGGGTCGGCCAGCGCGAGGCCGATGGCCTCCGGGCCCTCCTGGACCATCCGCAGCCGCAGCGCGGAGGCGCCGACGGCGTCCAGGCGCACATCGCTCCAGGAGAACGGCAGCCGTCCCGCGTCCTTCATGGGCACGAACATCACGGCGTGCAGCGCGGCGTCGAGCAGGGCCGGGTGCAGGCCGAAGGCGTCGGCCGCGGGCGTGGCGTCCGCGGGCAGCCCGACTTCGGCGAACACCTCCTCGCCACGCGTCCAGACCCGGGTCAGCCCCTGGAACAGCGGGCCGTAGAGGTGGCCCCGGTCGGCGAACGCCTCGTAGAAGCCGTCGAGCGGTACCTCCGTACCGCCCTCGGGCGGCCAGGCGGTGAAGTCGTACGCGGCGGGGGCGGGTTCGGCGGGTGCGGTGAGCAGACCGCTGACGTACGGCGTCCACGGTGTGCCGGGTTCGGCCGCGTCGGGCCGGCCGTGCACGGTCAGCGGACGGGCGCCCGTGGCGTCCGGCGCCTCGACCCGCACCTGGATCTGCACACCGCCCTGGGCGGGCAGCGACAGCGGGGCCAGGATCGTCAGTTCCGCGACCTGCTCACAGCCGGTCAGGGCACCCGCGTGCAGGGCCAGGTCGAGGAAGCCGGTGGCCGGGAAGAGCGCGGTGCTGGTGAGCGCGTGGTCCTTGAGCCAGGGGCTGCTGCCGAGGGCGAGCCTGCCGGTGAGGACGTGGACGTCGCCGTCGGCCAGTTCCACGGCCGCGCCCAGCAGCGGATGGCTGCTGGCCTCCAGGCCCGCGGACGTCACGTCGCCGAACGACACGGGCGGCTTCGGCCAGAACCGGCGGCGCTGGAAGGGGTACGTGGGCAGTTCCACGGTGCGCGCCCCGGTGCCGTCGAACAGGCGTGGCCAGTCCACCGGCAGGCCGCGCGTGAACGCGCGGGCGACAGCGTCGAGGAGGGTCCCCGGTTCGGCACGGTCCTTGCGGAGCAGGGGCGCGAAGAGCGCGGCCCCGGCGTCCGGCAGGCAGCTCTGCGCCATCGCGACGAGCGTCCCGTCGGGACCGATCTCCAGGAACCGGTCGGCGCCGCGCTCGGCGAGCCAGCGGACACCGTCGGCGAAGCGGACGGCCTGCCGTACGTGGCGCACCCAGTACTCCGGGTCCTGCAACTCCCCGGTCGCGGCGCCGCGTCCGGTGACGTGGGAGACCACCGCCATGCGCGGCGCCTCGTAGGTGATGCCCGCGGCGACCTCGCGGAAGGCGTCGAGCATCGGTTCCATGAGCGGCGAGTGGAAGGCGTGGCTGACCCGCAGCCGGGTGGTGCGCCGCCCGTCGGCGGCGAGCCGCGCGGCGATGTCGCCGACCACGTCCTCGGCGCCGGAGACGACCACGGAACGCGGCCCGTTCACGGCGGCGATGCCCGCGTCCGGGTGTCCCGCCAGGAGGGCGGCCACCTCTTCCTCGCTCGCCTCCACGGCGAACATGGCGCCGCCGGAGGGGAGTTCCTGCATCATCCCGGCGCGCGCGGCGACCAGGGCGCAGGCGTCGCCGAGGGAGAACACACCGGCGACGTGGGCGGCGGCTATCTCCCCGATGGAGTGGCCCGCGACGAAGTCCGGGCGCACCCCCCACGACTCCAGCAGCCGGAAGAGGGCCACTTCGACGGCGAACAGCGCGGGCTGTGTCCAGGCGGTGCGGTTCAGCTGTTCGGTGTCCTCGCCGAGGACGAGGTCGCGCAGTTCCTCGCCAAAGTGGGCGCAGACGGCGTCGAACGCGTCGGCGTAGGCGGGGAACGCCGCGTAGAGCCCCCGTCCCATGCCCGCGCGCTGGGCGCCCTGGCCGGAGAAGAGGAAGGCGGTCCTGCCGTCACCGCGGTGCACCCCGGTGACGGTGCCCGGTCCGCTCTCGCCGGAGGCGAGCAGGCGCAGCCCGTCGGTGAGGGCGGCGCGGTCGGTGCCGAGGACGACGGCGCGGTGTTCGAAGGCGGCGCGGGTCGCGGCGAGGGAGAGACCGAGGTCCGCCGGAGCGGTGTCCGGGGCCGTCTCCAGATGGTCGAGGAGCTGGGCGGCCTGGGCGCGCAGGGCGTCCTGGCCCCGGCCCGTGACGACCCACGGAACGTACGCGCCGTCCGCGCCCGCGTCCGTGTCTGCGCCCGCGTCCGCGCCCGCGTCCGTGTCCGCGTCCCCGTCCGCGTCCGCCGCGACGGGCACCACCCCTGCCTCCGGGTCACCGGCGCCGGACGCCTCGGCGACAGGCGCGTCGGCGTCGGCATCGGCATCGGCATCGGCGTCGGACGGTTCGGGGACGTCCTCCAGGATGACATGCGCGTTGGTGCCGCTGATGCCGAAGGACGACACGCCCGCACGCCGCGGGCGCTCCCCCGCGGAAGGCCACTCCCGCGCCTCCCTCAGCAGCTCCACGCCGCCGACCGACCAGTCCACGTGGGACGACGGCTCGTCGACGTGCAACGTCGCAGGAAGCACACCGCGCCGCAGCGCCTCCACCATCTTGATCACACCCGCCACACCGGCACCCGCCTGCGTGTGGCCGATGTTCGACTTCACGGACCCCAGCCACAGCGGGCTGCCGTCCGCGCGCTCCTGCCCGTAGGTCGCCAGCAGCGCCTGCGCCTCGATCGGGTCGCCGAGCTTCGTCCCCGTACCGTGCGCCTCCACCACGTCCACGCCCGACGCCGGCACACCGGCATCGGCCAGCGCGGCGCGGATCACGCGCTGCTGCGCCGGACCGCTGGGCGCGCTCAGACCGTTCGAGGCGCCGTCCTGGTTCACCGCCGAGCCCGCCACCACGGCCAGCACCGGATGTCCCAGACGCCGCGCGTCCGAGAGCCGCTCCACCAGCAGCAGACCGCCGCCCTCGGAGAACCCCGTGCCGTCCGCGGCCTCGGCGAACGCCTTGCACCGGCCGTCCGCCGCGAGGCCCTGCTGACGGCTGAAGTCCACGAACAGACCGGGCGAGGCCATGACGGTGATGCCGCCCGCGAGGGCGAGGTCGCACTCCCCCGCGCGCAGGGACTGCGCCGCGAGGTGCAGCGCGACCAGGGACGCGGAGCAGGCGGTGTCGACGGTGACGGCCGGGCCCTCAAGACCGAAGGTGTAGGAGAGACGGCCGGAGACGACGCTGGCGGCGTTGCCGGTCAGCATGTAGCCCTCGAAGTCCTCGCCGGAGGCGGCCAGCATCCCGGTGTAGTCCTGGCCGTTGGTACCGGCGAACACACCGGTCCTGCTGCCGCGCAACGACCCCGGATCGATCCCCGCGCGCTCGAACGTCTCCCACGCCACCTCCAGCAGCAACCGCTGCTGCGGATCCATGGCCACCGCCTCGCGGGGCGAGATGTTGAAGAACGCGGGGTCGAAGCCGCCCGCGTCGTCGAGGAATCCGCCGGTCCGGGTGGCGACGGTGCCGGTGCTCCCGGGCTCGGAGCGGTGCAGGACGTCGAGGTCCCAGCCGCGGTCCTCGGGGAAGGGGACGAGGCCCTCCTCGCCGTCCAGCAGCATCCGCCACAGCTGTTCGGGGGTACGGATGTCGCCGGGGAACCGGCAGCCCATGGCGACCACGGCGATCGGGTCGTCCCCACCGGCGCGGACGGGCGCCCGGCCGGGCGCGGAGTGCTCGGCGGTCGCGGTGTCGTCGGCGACCTGGGTGACCAGGAATCCGGCGAGCGCCCGGCAGTTGGGGTGGTCGAAGACGAGGGTGCTGGGCAGGCGCAGGCCGGTGATCCGGTTCATGCCGTTGCGCACTTCGACGGCGCTGAGCGAGTCGATGCCCAGGTCGGTGAAGGGCCGGTCCGGTTCGACGGCGTCGGCCGAGGGGTGTCCGAGGACGCTCGCGACGTGTCCGCGCACGATCTCCAGGACGGCGTCGGCCCGTTCGTACGCGGGCAGCCCGGCCAGGTGGGCGTGGAGCGAGGACGTGTCGGTGGGGGCCGTCGACGCTTCCTGCCGTGCGGCTGCCAGCACGCCGCGGGCCACGGGCAGTTCGTCCAGCAGGTGGCTGGGCCGGGGGGCCGTGAAGGACAGCGCGTAGCTGTCCCAGCGCAGGTCGGTGACGGCGACGTGGGTGTCACCGAGGTCGAGCGCGCGCCCGAGGGCCGCGCAGGCGGACGCGGTGTCCATGGGGTGGACCCCGTAGCGGCGCATCCGGGCCCCGGCCGCGTCCCCCACCATGCCGCCGTCGGCCCACAGGCCCCAGGAGATGGCCGTGGCGGTGAGTCCTGCCGCCCGCCGTTCGGCGGCGAGGGCGTCGAGGTAGGCGTTGCCGGGGGCGTAGTTGCCCAGTCCGGCGCCGCCCAGGACGCCCGCGGTGGAGGAGAACAGGACGAAGGCGGAGAGGCCGAGGTCACGGGTGAGGTCGTGCAGGGCCCTGGCGGCGGCGGCCTTGCCGCGCAGGATGGGTCCCATACGGTCGATGTCGAGCGAGTCGACCACACCGTCGTCGAGGGCTCCGGCCGCGTGGAACACCGCGTCCAGGGGGTGGTCCGCGGGGATCGCGGCGAGCAGCGCGGCCAGCGCGGTCCGGTCGGACACGTCGCAGGCGGCGAGCGTGACGTCGACTCCGCGGGCGGCGAGTTCGTCCCGCAGACCGGTGGCGCCGGGCGCGTCGGCGCCGCGTCGGCCGGCCAGCACGAGACGGGTGGCGCCCCGGTCGGCGAGCCAGCGGGCGACGTGGCCGCCGAGGGCGCCCGTGCCGCCGGTGACCAGGACGGTGCCGCGGGGCTGCCAGGGCTCGGCGGGGGTGTCCTGGCCCGGGGCGTGGACAAGCCTGCGGCCGTGGGCGCCGGTGGCGCGCAGCGCGATCTGGTCCTCCTGGCCGGGGTCGGCGAGGACGGCGGCCAGGCGGGTGGCGGAGCGGGCGTCGAGGTCGGCGGGCAGGTCGATCAGACCGCCCCAGCGCTCGGTGTGTTCCATGGCCGCGACCCGGCCGAAGCCCCAGACGAGAGCCTGGGCGGCGTCCGGCGCGGGGTCCGCGCCGCCGATGGCGACGGCGCCGCGTGTCGCGCACCAGAGGGGTGCCTCGATGCCGCGGTCGCCGAGCGCCTGGACCAGGGCGAGGGTGGCGGCGAGTCCGAGCGGGACGGCCGGCTGAGCGGGGTGGTCGCGGGTGTCGAGGGCGAGCAGGGAGAGCACCCCTTCGACGCGTCCGGTCTCCTCCTCGGCGGGCAGGAGTCCGGCGAGCGCGGCACGGTCGGCGGCGCCCTCGGGCAGGGCGATCCGCAGGACCGTGCGGGCGCCGCCCTCGGTGAGCGCGTCGGCGACCGTGTCGGCGACGGCGGTGTGTCCTGCCGCGTCGGCGGGGACGAGCAGCAGCCAGGTTCCGGTGAGGGTGGCCGTGCCGGTGTTCAGCGGGGTGAAGGCGACGCGGTAGCGCCACGCGTCGGTGGTGGCCCGCTCGCGGCCGGCGTGCCGCCAGCCGGCCAGCGCGGGCAGCACGCTGCTGAGCGGAGCGTCGGCGGGCAGGTCGAGGGCGTCCGTGAGGCTTTCGAGGTCTTCCTGTTCGACGGTCTGCCAGAAGCGGGCCTCGACGGAGTCGGGCGTGAGGCCGCCGTCGGCGGCGAGTCCGGCGGCGACCGCCTCGCGCATGCTCGGCCAGTAGCGCTGCTGCTCGAACGGGTACGTCGGCAGGTCGGTGCGGGTGGCGCCGGTGCCGTCGAAGACGGTCTCGAAGTCCACGGCGACGCCGTGCACATGGGCGTCGGCGAGCGCGCCGAGGAACTGTTCGAGGTTGCCCCGCTCGCGGCGCAGCGAGCCGAGGACGGCGCCGTCCGCGCCGGCCGCTTCGAGGGTGTCGCGCAGGCCGACGGCGAGGACGGGGTGCGGTCCGACCTCGATGAAGGTGCGGTGTCCCGCGGCGATCAGGCCCCGTACGGCCTCTTCGAAGCGGACGGTCTCGCGCAGGTTGGCGTACCAGTAGTCGGCGCCGGGTCCCGCGGTGTCGAGCCAGTCTCCGGTGAGGGAGGAGCGGAAGGGGATGTCCGCCTCGCGCGGGGTGATGCCGTCCAGGGCGGCGAGGACGGTGTCGCGGATCGCCTCGACCTGCGGGGAGTGCGACCCGTAGTCGACGTTGACCTTGCGGGCCCGGATGCCGTCATCGGTGAGGGCGGTGTGCAGTTCGTCCAGCGCTCCGGCCTCGCCGGAGACGACGACGGACGCGGGGCCGTTGACGGCCGCGACGGCGAGTCGGTCCGCCCAGGGTGCCAGGCGCGCGCGGGTGTCGTCGGCGGACAGCGGTACGGACATCATGCCGCCGGTTCCGGCGATGCGGGTGATGGCCCGGCTGCGCAGGGCGACGACGCGGGCGCCGTCCTCCAGGCTCAGGGCTCCGGCGACGCAGGCGGCCGCGATCTCGCCCTGGGAGTGGCCGACGACGGCGGCGGGACGGACGCCGTGCGCGCGCCACAGGCCGGCGGTGGCCACCATGACGGCCCACAGGGCGGGCTGGACGACGTCGACGCGGCCGAGGTCGGCGGCGTTCTCCTCGTCGCGCAGCACCGCCGCGAGCGACCAGTCGACGTGCGGGGCGAGTGCCCGCTCGCAGCGGTCGATCCAGTCGGCGAACACCGGTGACTCGTCGAGCAGTTCGCGGGCCATTCCCGCCCATTGGGCGCCCTGTCCCGGGAAGACCAGGACGGGTTCCGTGCCGCCGGGCACAGCGGTGGCCGTCAGCGCGGCGGCGGTCAGCGGGCCGTCGGCGGCGAGTTCGGCGAGGGCCTCGCCGAGCCGGTCCGTGTCGGCGGCGAGGACCGCGGCGCGGTGGTCGAAGTCGGCCCGTCCGACGGCGAGGGTGTAGCCGAGGTCGGCGAGCGGTGTGCCGGGCCTGGCCCGCAGGTGGGCGCGGAGCCGGACCGCCTGGGCGCGCAGCGCGGCGGGCGTGCGGGCGGACAGCAGTACGGGTACGGCGGGCAGCGTGGCGCGGGCGGCGGGGAGTGCCGGTGCGTCGGGTGCCTGTTCGACGATGACGTGGGCGTTGGTGCCGCTCATGCCGAAGGAGGAGACGCCCGCGCGGCGGGCGCGGCCGGTGTCCGGCCAGGTCTGTTCCTCGCTGAGCAGCCGGACCTGTCCGGCGCTCCAGTCGACGTGCGGGGTCGGGGTGCCGGCGTACAGGGTGCGGGGCAGTACGCCCGCGCGCATGGCCATCACCATCTTGATGACACCGCCGACGCCGGCGGCGGCCTGGCTGTGCCCGATGTTGGACTTCAGCGCGCCCAGCCACAGGGGCCGGTCCTCGTCGCGGTCCTGGCCGTAGGCGGCGATGAGCGCCTGGGCTTCGATGGGGTCGCCGAGGGTGGTGCCGGTGCCGTGCGCCTCGACGGCGTCCACGTCCCGCGGGGAGAGCCCGCCCTGGGCCAGCGCCTGCCGGATGACCCGCTGCTGCGAGGGGCCGTTGGGGGCGGTGAGGCCGTTGGAGGCGCCGTCCTGGTTGAGGGCCGAGCCGCGGATGACGGCGAGGACCTGATGGCCGTTGCGGCGGGCGTCGGAGAGCCGTTCGAGGACGATCATGCCGACGCCCTCGGCCCAGCTGGCGCCGTCGGCGTCGGCGGAGAAGGGCTTGCAGCGGCCGTCCTCCGCCAGCGCGCGCTGGCGGCTGAACTCGATGAGCGAGCCGGGTGTCGACATGACGGTGACGCCTCCGGCCAGCGCGAGTTCGCACTCGCCCTGGCGCAGCGCCTGGGCGGCCAGGTGCAGCGCGACGAGGGAGGAGGAGCAGGCGGTGTCGACGGAGACGGCGGGGCCCTCCAGGCCGAGCGCGTAGGAGATACGGCCGGACAGCACGCTGGGCGAGTTGCCGGTGCCGACGTAGCCCTCGAAGTTGTCGTCGGAGGCCGCGAGGATCGTCACGTAGTCCTGGTAGGTGACACCGGCGAAGACGCCGGTGGCCGAGCCGCGGGCGGTGGCCGGGTCGACGCCCGCGCGCTCCAGGGCCTCCCAGGACACTTCGAGGAGCAGCCGCTGCTGGGGGTCCATGGCGAGGGCCTCGCGCGGGCTGATCGAGAAGAACGCGGGGTCGAAGCGGCTGGCGTCGTGCAGGAAGCCGCCTTCCTTGGTGTAGACGGTGCCGGGGTGGTCCGGGTCGGGGTGGTAGAGGCGCTCCGGGTTCCAGTTGCGGTCCGTGGGCAGCGGCGAGATGCCGTCCGCTCCGGCGCGCACGAGGTCCCACAGGTCCTCGGGTCCGGCGATGCCGCCGGGGTAGCGGCAGGCCATGCCGACGACGGCGATCGGGTCGTCGTCGACGGCGCGGCGCCGGGCGGCGGGTACGCCCGTGTTCGCGGTGCCGAACAGGTCGTCGGCGAGGTGGCGGGCGAGCACGGCCGGTGTGGGGTGGTCGAAGACGAGGGTGGCGGGCAGGGTGACGCCGAGGGCGGTGCTGAGCCCGTTGCGCAGTTCGACGGCGGTCAGGGAGGTGAGGCCGAGGTCGGTGAAGGGCCTGGCCGGTTCGACCTCTTGGGGGCCGCTGTGGCCGAGCACGGCCGCGACCCGGTCCCTGACGGTGGCGAGGAGTGTGCGTTCGCGTTCGGCGGCGGGCCGGTCGGCGAGCCGTTCCAGCAGGCTGCCGGGGGGCTGGGTGCGGGCGGCGGAGCGGCGGCGGGCCGGTTCCGCGGCGGGCGCGCTCTCCTGGCTCGCGGCGCGCTCCGGGTCGGTGGTGGACGTGTCCGGGGTGGCGGCCGGCGCGGACACGCGCCGCAGCAGCAGGGAGCCGATGGTCAGGACGGGGTCGCCGACGGCGTCGGCGGCGGCGAGGGACAGCGTGTCCGCCGCGCTACGCGCCAGGCGGACGCGGAGTGTCGTGGCGCCGGTGGCGAACAGCCGGACCTGCCCCGCGGAGAACAGCACCCGGCCTTCGCCGAGGCCGTCGAAGACACCGAGCCCGAGCGGCTGCAGGGCGGCGTCCAGCAGGGCGGGGTGCAGGTCGTGGCGGCCCGCTTCGGCCGTGGCGGACTCCGCGAGTGTGACCTCGGCGTACACCGCGGTGTCGTCCTGCCAGGCGGCCGACAGCGCCTGGAAGACGGGACCGTAGTCGAGGCCCGCCTCCCGCAGCCTGGCGTAGAGACCCTCGGTGTCGAGTTCCTCGGCGCCGGGCGGCGGCCAGGCGGAGAAGTCGTGGGCGGGCTCGGGTTCGGTCTCGGCCGTGAGGGCGCCGACGGCGTGCCGGGTCCACGCGGCGGTGGTGGCGGCCGAGGGCCGCGCGTACACGGCGAAGGCGCGATCGCCACGGGCGTCGGGCGCGTCCACCCGGATCTGCAGGGCGACGCCGTCGTGCTCGGGCAGCGCCAGCGGGCGTTCCAGGACGAGTTCGCGTACCTGCGGCCGGCCGACCCGGCCTCCGGCGGCGAGGGCGAGTTCGACGAAGGCGGTGCTCGGGACGACGGCCGAGCCGCCGATGCGGTGCGCGGCGAGCCAGCTCGCGGTACGGGTGGAGAGCCGGCCGGTGAGCAGCACGGATTCGTCCACGGCGGAGGGGACGACCGCGCCGAGCAGGGGGTGGTCGGCGGGCACGAGTCCGGCGGCGGCCGGGTCGCCCGCCGCGGTGCCCGCCTCGATCCAGTACGGCCGGTGCTGGAAGGCGTAGGTGGGCAGTTCGACGGGGCGGGCGCCGGGCGCGGTGGCGTCGAGCACGGCGCGCCGGTCGACGGGGGCGCCGTGGGCGTGCAGCGCGCCGACGGCGCTCAGCAGCGTCTGCGCCTCGTCGCGGTCGTCTCGCAGCGTGGCCGCGGCGGTCGGCGCGGCGCCCTGCCAGGAGGACTGGGCCAGGGCGGTGAGGGTGGTGTCGGGGCCGAGTTCGACGAGGTGGACGACGCCCCGCTCCTCCAGGGTGGCGACTCCGTCGGCGAACCGTACGGCGTGCCGTACGTGCCGTACCCAGTACTCGGCGTCCGTCAGTTCGCCGGGGCCGACGATCCGGCCGGTGAGGTCCGAGACGATCGGGAGGGTCGGCTCGGCGTATTCGAGGGACGCCGCCACGGTGCGGAAGGCGTCGAGCATGGGATCCATGTGCGGCGAGTGGAAGGCGTGGCCGACCCGCAGCCGGGTGGTCTTGCGTCCCAGCCCCGCGAAGTGCGCGGCGACGGCGAGAGCCGCGTCCTCGTCGCCGGAGAGGGTCAAGGACCGGGGGCCGTTGACGGCCGCGACCCCGAGGACGTCCTGCCGTCCGGCGAGCAGCGGCAGTACCTCGTCCTCGGTCGCCTGGAGGGCGATCATCGCCCCGCCTTCGGGCAGTTCCTGCATGAGCCTGCCGCGCGCGGCGACCAGCCGGCAGGCGTCGGGCAGCGTGAGCACCCCGGCGACGTGCGCGGCGGCGATCTCGCCCACGGAGTGGCCGATGAGGTGGGTGGGCCGTACCCCGAACGACTCCAGGAGCCGGAAGAGGGCCACCTCCAGCGCGAACAGGGCGGGCTGGGCGTACTCGGTGCGGTTCAGGGTGTTCGCGTCGTCGTCGCGCACGACCTCGGCGAGGGGGCGGGCGAGCAGTCCTTCGAAGTGCCCGCAGACGGTGTCGAAGGCGTCCGCGTACGCGGGGAACGCGTCGTGGAGCCCGCGGCCCATTCCGGGACGCTGGGTGCCCTGTCCCGCGAACAGGAAGGCGACACCGCCGGTGCGCAGGGTGTCCCCGGTGAGTACGGCGGGGCTCGACGCGCCTTCGGCGAGTGCGCCGAGCCCGGCCAGCAGCGCGGCACGGCCGGTGCCGGTCACGACCGCGCGGTGTTCGAGCGGCGCGCGGGTGAGGGCGAGGGCGTGGGCGACGTCGGCGACGCTCAGTGCGGGACGCTGTTCGAGGTGGGCGAGGAGCCGGGCCGCCTGGTCGCGCAGGGCAGGTGCGCTGCGCGCGCCGAGGAGCCACGACAGGGTGGCGCGCTCCCGGTCCCTGCCGTCGGGCGCGGGTGTGCCCGCCGCGTCCTCGGTGGCGGGCTCGGCGAGGATGACGTGCGCGTTGGTGCCGGAGACGCCGAACGCGGAGACACCGGCGCGCCGGGTGCGGTCGCCGGCCGGCCAGTCGACCGCCTCGTCCAGCAGGCGGACCTGCCCGGCGGCCCAGTCGACGCGGGAGGAGGGGCGGTCCGCGTGCAGCGTGGCGGGCAGTGCGCCGTTGCGCAGCGCGAGGACCATCTTGATGATGCCGACGGCGCCGGCCGCGGCCTGTGTGTGGCCCAGGTTGGACTTGACGGAGCCGAGCCACAGGGGCTGGTTCTCGACGCGGTCCTGGCCGTACACCGCCAGCAGCGCCTGGGCTTCGATGGGGTCGCCGAGGGTGGTGCCTGTGCCGTGCGCCTCGACGGCGTCGACGTCCCGCGGGGAGAGTCCCGCCTGTGCCAGCGCCTGCCGGATGACGCGCTGCTGCGAGGGCCCGTTGGGTGCGGTCAGGCCGTTGGAGGCGCCGTCCTGGTTGACGGCGGTCCCTGCCACGACGGCCAGCACGTGGTGGCCGTTGCGGCGGGCGTCGGACTGCCGTTCCACGACGAGGACGCCCACGCCCTCGGCCCAGCCGGTGCCGTCGGCGTCGTCGGAGAACGCCTTGCACCGGCCGTCGGGGGCGAGTCCGCCCTGGAGGCTGAACTCGACGAAGGCGCCGGGGTCGGCCATGACGGTGACGCCGCCGACCAGCGCGAGATCGCTCTCCCCGGAGCGCAGCGACTGCGCGGCCAGGTGCAGGGCGACCAGCGAGGAGGAGCAGGCGGTGTCGATGGAGACGGCCGGTCCCTCCAGCCCGAGCGCGTAGGAGATGCGGCCGGAGACGACGCTGCCCGCCTGGCCGGTCAGCAGGTGTCCGCCGAGTCCCTCGGGGACCTCGGAGAGACCGGTGGCGTAGCCGGAGCTGCCTGCTCCGACGAAGACTCCGGTGCGTGACGCCTTCAGGGCGGAGGGGTCGATCCCGGCGGACTCCAGCGCCTCCCAGGACGTCTCCAGTACGAGCCGCTGCTGCGGGTCGAGCGCCTGGGCCTCGCGGGGGCTGATGCCGAAGAACGCGGCGTCGAAGGCGGAAGCCCGTGTCAGGAAGCCGCCGGAACCGGTGTCACTGGCCGCCAGCAGGGAGGCCAGGTCCCAGCCGCGGTCCTCGGGGAACCCTCCGATGGTGTCCGCTCCCGCGGCCAGCAGTTCCCACAGCTGGTCGGGTCCTTCGATGCCGCCGGGCAGCCGGCAGCCCATGCCGACGATGACGACGGGGTCGGTGTCGATGGCGCGCACCGGCACCTCGTGCCGGTCTGCCGTGCCGCCGAACAGCGTGTCCCTGAGGTGTTCGGCGACGGCGAGCGGGGTGGGGTGGTCGAAGACGAGGGTGGAGGGCAGTGGGATGCCGGTTTCCGCGGTGAGGCCGTTGCGCAGCTCGACCGCGGTGAGCGAGTCGAAGCCCATCTCGCGGAAGGCGCGTCCGACGGTCACGGCGGCGGGGTCGGTGTGGCCGAGTACGGTGGCGGCGCAGCGGCACACCAGGGCGGTCAGTGCCTCGTCGCGCTCCCGCGCGCCGAGCGGGGCGAGGCGTTCGCGCAGCGCGGCGCCCGACCGTGTCGCGGCGCCGTCCGGGGCCGTCACCGCGGCCGTGTCGGTCAGGACCGCGAGCAGGGGGCTGGGGCGGCCGGTGGTGAAGGCGGGCGCGAACCGGTCCCAGTCCACGTCGGCCACGACCACGGTCGTGTCCCGGGCGGCCAGGGCGCGTTCGAGCGCGGAGAGCGCGGCGGCGGGGTCCAGCGGTCGCAGACCTCGGCGGATCAGCAGTTCCGCGGCCTCTTCGTCGGCGGCCATGCCCGTCTCGCCCCAGGGGCCCCAGGCCACGGAGGTGCCGGGCAGGCCCCGGGCGCGACGGCGCTCCACGAGGGCGTCGAGGTGGGCGTTGGCGGCGGCGTACGCGGCCTGTCCGCCGCTGCCCCAGACACCGGCGATCGAGGAGAACGTCACGAACGCCGACAGCTCCTGGCCGCGGGTCAGTTCGTCGAGGTGGTCGGCGGCCTCGGCCTTGGCCCGTACGACGGCGGCGAGCCGGTCCGGGGTGTACGCGGCGATCACGTCGTCGTCGAGCACGCCCGCGCAGTGCAGCACCGCTGTCACGGGGTGCTCGTCGAGCAGGCGCTCGACCGCGCTCCGGTCGCCCATGTCGCAGGCGACGACGGTCACGCGCGCGCCGAGCCGGTCGAGTTCCGTGCGCAGTTCGTCCGCGCCGGGCGCCTCGGGGCCGCGTCGGCTGGTCAGGACCAGCTCGCGCGCGCCGTGCTCGACCGCCCAGCGCGCGACGCGCGCGCCGAGGGCTCCGGTGCCGCCGGTGATCAGAACACGCTCGGGAGCCGTCCACCGCTGTGCGGCGGCGGGGGCGGGGGCGGGTACGAGCCTGCGGGCGTACGCGTCGGCGCCGCGTACGGCGACCTGGTCCTCTTCGGCGGCGCCGAGCAGCGTGACGGTGCGGGCGAGCGCGCGCCGGTCGGGCCGGGCGGGCAGGTCGAGCAGACCTCCCCAGGTGTCGGGGTGTTCGAGCGCGGCGACGCGGCCGAGCCCCCAGACGGAGGCCGGGCCGGGTTCGACGGCTGCCTCGCTGCCCGCTCCTACGGCCACGGCCCCCCGCGTGACGGTCCACAGGGGCGCGGTGAGTCCGGCGTCCTCGTACGCCTGGACGAGCGCGAGGGCGCGGTCCACTCCTGGCAGGCAGGACAGTACGCCGGCGACGGGCGCGCCGTCGGCCGAGGCCGCGCCGAGGAGGGCGCCCAGCGCCGCGCGTCCCGTGTCGGCGCTGTCGCAGACGACGCGCTCGGCTCCGGGCAGGAACTCCTCGATCCCGGGCAGCGCGGGGTCGTCCCCGGCCTGGAGCAGCAGCCACCGGCCGGTGACGGTCCGCTCTCCGCCCGATTCGAGACGCTCCCAGCGGATGCGGTAGCGCCACGCGTCCGTGGTGGTCCGTTCGACCTGGGCGCGTCGCCACGCGGACATCGCCGTCACGACCCGGTCCAGTTCGCCCCGGTCGAGTTCACCGCCGTCGAGACCGAGTACACCGGCGAGTTCGTCGGCTTCGCCGTGTTCGACGGCGCCCCAGAACGCGGCCTCCCCGGTGGTCGAGGCGAGCGCGCTCGCGCCGAGGGCGTCCTGTCGGACCTCGGGCCAGTACCGGGTGCGCTGGAAGGCGTAGGTCGGCAGGGGCGTGGGCCGCGCCCCGGCGAGTACCTCGCCCCAGCCGACCGGGTGCCCGGCGGTGTACAGGGCGGCGAGCGCGGCGAACAGTGTGTCGGCTTCCGGCCGTTCCTTGCGGAGCGTAGGGACGAAGAGCGCGTCGCCGAGGGTGTCGGGCACACAGTTCTGCGCCAGCGCCGTGAGCGTGCCATCCGGACCGATCTCCAGGAAACGCGTCACCCCCTCCCCGACCAACGCCGCCACGCCATCGGCGAACCGCACCGACTCCCGCACATGCCGCACCCAATAATCAGCCGACCCCAACTCCCCGGCCCCGGCGAGCCGACCGGTCACATTCGACACCACCGGAAGCGACGGAACACCATAAACCACACGCTCCGCCACCGACCGGAACTCATCCAGCATCGGCTCCATCAACGGCGAGTGGAAGGCATGACTCACGCGCAGAGCCGTCACCTTCCGGCCCAGACCACGGAAGTGGGCCGCCACCCCCTCCACAGCGGCGGCCTCACCCGACACCACCACCGCGTCGGGCCCGTTGACCGCCGCGACACCCACACGGCCCGCGTCCAGAAGAGGCAACACCTCCTCCTCACGAGCCTGCAACGCCACCATCACACCACCCGCGGGCAACGCCCGCATCAACCGCCCACGCGCCACCACCAGACGGCACGCATCCGGCAACGACCACACCCCCGCCACATACGCGGCCGCGAACTCACCGATCGAATGCCCCATCACCACATCAGGGCGTACTCCGAACGACTCCACCAGACGGAACAACGCGACCTCGACCGCGAACAGCGCGGGCTGCGCCCACTCCGTACCCGCCAACCGCTCCCCGTCCCCGTCCGCGCCGAACACCACCTCACGCAGACCCTCACCCACCAACCCGCACACCTCGTCGAACGCCTCCGCGAACACCGGAAACGCCTCGTACAACCCACGCCCCATACCCAGCCGCTGCGCACCCTGCCCCGAGAACAGGAACCCGGTCCTGCCCCGCCCAGGACCGTGCGGAGTCCCGGCTCACCCAGGGACAGGCTCCTGAGTTCCTCGGCCAGCTCCTGGCGGGTGGCCGCGAGCACGACGGCCCGGTGTTCGAAGGTGGAACGGGTCGTGACCAGCGCACGAGCCATACG
>NZ_QQNA01000001.1 GCF_003346515.1 Streptomyces corynorhini | reverse complement strand
CGCACCCGATCCCACCGCACCCCGAGAGGAGGCCGCAGCCATGCCGGACGACATCCCCAGAACCTCACCGCTCGTACCGTCGGCGCACTCTGTGGCACCCGCGAGCCCCATCACCACCGTCCCCTTCATGCCCCCCGCGGCCCCCACGCCTCCCGCGGACCCGGCGGGCTTCCCCGACCTCCCGCACCCGATGCCCGCCCGGCCGCCGCTGCGCGTGGTCGTGGCCGACGACAACCCGGTGGTACGCGCCGGGCTCACCGTGCTGCTCTCCGGCCGTGACGACATCGAGGTCGTCGCGGAGGCGTCGGACGGCCGGCAGGCGTACGAACTGGCCGTGCAGACCCGCCCGGACGTCATCCTGCTGGATGTGCGGATGCCGGGCGTCGACGGCATATCCGCCCTGCCGCACCTGGTGCGGCTGGCGCCGGTACTGATGATGACGTACAGCCGGGAGAGCCGGATCGTCCACGAGGCGCTGAGGCTGGGCGCGGGCGGCTATCTGGTGCACGGCGAGTTCACCGCCGACCAGTTGGTCCACGCCGTCACGGACATCAAACAGGGCAGGGCCCACTTCACCTACTCCGCCTCCAGCGCGCTGCTGGCGACGGTGCGGGGCGGTGGCCGGGGTGACGGGCAGGAGCCCCTGCCGGAAGGGCTGGGCACGGCCTTCACCGGCCCCGGCTACACCCCCGCCGTCCCTGAGCGCGCATCTGCATCCGCACACGCGATGCCAACAGATCAGCCACCCTATTTGCCGCCGATGCCTGCAACAAACACGCAGTCCAGGCAAGTTGACCAAGAGTTGAACAGGCAACGATTTGCTCAAGAGGCTTCGCTTTCGCAAGCGAATATGGCACATTCATGGCAGGGGCGGCAGCAGGCCGAGCCCTCCGGGCTCGCCGCGTCCCGCGCGAATCCGTACGTGGACCTGAGCCAGCGGGAGGTGGAGATCATGGACCTGATCGCGTCCGGCATGACCAATCAGCAGATCGCCGCCGCCTGCTTCATCAGCCAGAAGACGGTCAAGAACCACATCAACCGCATCTTCGCCAAGCTCAACGCGGCCAGCCGCGGTGAGGCCATCGCGCTCTGGAACGGAAACGCGCGGGGAAGGACGACCGGCCATGGCTGAGCGTCCTTCCGCCCCCCGTGCCACCACGCCCGCCCCCCGTGGCGCGAAGGCCCAACTGCGGGCCCAAGCCGCCTCTTGGGCCCGCGGTTGGGCCCACAGGCCCATGGCGACCACCCCCTCCCCGGCGTACGTTTCTCATGTCGCCAGCGAGACCGGCCAGGAGGAAGCCGGAATCGCGAATGACACCACAGACTCGTACGAGTCGGCCGGAATGCGGCCGGCCGACACCGGAGGAGAACACCATGTCGAACATCACGCTGAAGGCCACGACCGCCACCAAGGTCTACGTCGGCACCTGGGCGAACACGGCCATCACGGCGATGAAGAGCCGCCGCGACAAGGGCCAGGGCGCCGTGGAGTACGTCGGTGTGATCGTCCTGGTGGCTCTGATCATCGTGGCGATCGTCGGCACGGGCGTCGCGGACGACATCGCGTCCGGCCTGTCGGACAAGGTCAGCGAGATCCTCGACGCCGGCTGAGCATGAACTCAACCCGCGAGTCAGGGCAGGCCGCTCCCATCTACATCACGATGGTGGCGGGCCTGCTCTTTCTCGCGCTCGCGTTCTTCGCGGTCGGTCAGGCCGGTGCGACACGCAATGGTGCCCAGTCCGCGGCGGATGCCGCGGCCCTGGCGGCAGCCCAGGAGTCCCGCGATCTGTTCAGCGAGGATTTCCTGGGCGGTCTGCTGAACCCGGGATTCCTGGAAGACCTCTTCAACGGTGACCGGATCGGCACCGCCGACGGCTGCTCCGCGGCAGCCAGGTTCGCGGACGAGAACAAGGCCGATCTGGACAACTCGGCTGATGGTGGTGGCTGCTCCTTCGCCCGCAACCGATGGAGCTTCACGGTGAACGTCATCACTCAGAAGCCGATGGGCGCCAACATTCTGCCGGGCACCGAGAAGAAGCACGCCAGGGCGCATGCCACGGCGGTCGTCGAGCCCCGGTGCACCTTCAAACCTGCCGAAAAGGAAGAGGAAGAGGAAGCGAAGCCACCGGCGAACGACGACGACCCGGAAGACGCCAAACCGGTGTCCCCGGGCCTTCTCGTGTGCGGTGGCAGGCCGTGGAAGATCGACCCCGATCACCTCGACCTCCTCCCCGACATGGCCGATCTGTTCCTGGTCCGGCTGGCCAGGGACTGACAGCGAGCGAACGCAAAGGAATGACAATGAGCGTGTGGCACGGAGCGCAGGCACGGAGGAGGACCGCCGTCGCCCTGGCCGCGGTCTCGCTGGCCGTCTCCCTGACGGCGTGCGGCGGCACCGACGACGACGGGAAGTCGGGCGCCGACTCGTCGTCGTCGGCGCCCGCCGCCGACAAGTCCAAGGCTGAGGACCAGGGGAAGGACGACGGTCCCACGGTCCCCGACACCAGCAAGACCCTGGCGACGATCAACGGCAGCGACGGTATCCAGGTCCTCATTCACACCGCCGAGCGCGACTCGGGAGGGTTTCTGACCATCACGGGGACGGTCAAGAACACCTCCGGCGGGAACAAGCAGTTGCCGCTCCAGTGGAACGGGCTGGAATCGCAGATCAAGAGCAAAGGGCGCTCCTTCGCGGGAATGACGCTCGTGGACAAGGCGGAGAAGAAGCGCTACTACGTCCTGCGCGACACCGACGCGAACCCGCTGACCACGACCGGCATCACGCGCCTGGACGGAGGGACCAGCGTCGCCTTCTTCGCCCAGTTCCCGGCCCCGCCGTCGTCCACCACTCAGGTCGACCTCCAGCTTCCCGTCATGCCCACCGCCACGATTGAGATCTCCTGATGACCGCCCCGACGCCCCGCGCCACCCGGGCGGCCAGGCGCCCCGCGGCGACGGCGCTCGCCGCCGCGGTGCTCCTCGCGGGCGTGCAGTTCACCCTGGCCCCCGGTGCCCGCGCCGACGAGTCGCCCAGCACGCCGCCCGGCACCGGCTCCACCTCGCCGCCGCCCCAGGTCGACGGCAACGCCTCCGGGCTCAAGCTCCGTGACGGTGCCACCCTCGCCCCGGCGAAGGTGCTCGACATCATCTCGGTCGTCGAGTCCGAAGGCGGCGAGGAGCGCCGCGAGGACACCAACGAGAACGTGAAGTTCGCGCTCCAGGCCGAGGTCCTCTTCGGCAAGGACAGCGCGGAACTCAGCAGCCGTGCCAATGGCCGTATCGCGGCCATCGCCAACGAGATCAAGAAGCAGGGCGCGACGAAGGTCCGGGTCTTCGGCTTCACCGACAACCTCGGCTCCTACGCGCACGGCAAGGTGCTCTCCAAGCAGCGCGCGGACGCGGTGCAGAAGGTGCTGAACGAACAGCTCGACGACGCCGGCATCACCTACGAGGTCCGCGGCTACAGCGAGGACTACCCGATCGCGGACAACAGCACAGAAGAAGGCCGCAAGAAGAACCGTCGCGTGGAGGTCTCCTTCCCGCGCGGCGCGAGCGGCGGCTCCGAGGGCTGACCCACGGCTGCCCGTGAAGGGGCTCGGTCCACGGCCGGTTCGGCCGCGGGGCGGGCCCCTTCGCCGTACCGGGCCGGGGACCGGACGGATTTGAGCCCGGTCTTGGGCCCCCGGACCCACGACCCGGTGTGTCCGGGCCCCTAATCTCCGTGATATGCCGCCACCGGGGGTAGTGCGTCGTATTCGTCGTCGTGCGCGTGGGCTGTTACCGCGCACGGATGTCCGTCTGTTGGGGCTGCGCGGGACGCAGCGGGGGCGGGGGCAAGGAGCCGTCGAGTACGTCGGCCTGGTGGCCGTCGTCGCGGCGATCGTCGGCGCGCTGGTGATGACCAGCGTGGGGCCGACCCTGGCCGACGGGATCAGAACGCAGGTCTGCCGCGTCACCGGCGGCGCCGACTGCGGCGGCGTGGAGTCCGGGGGCGAGGACCGGGCCGAAGACGCCACCGGCCCGTCCAGGTCTTCCGAGGCGCCAGGTGCGCCAGGTGTGCCAGGTGTGCCAGGTGCGAACGACGGTACGTACGAAGGGCAGCAGGGCGACGCCACGCCCGCGAGCCAGGCCCGGATCGACTTCGACGCCGCGCTGAAAGAGCTTCAGGACGCCCAGGAGGACGAGAAGTCCGATTCCGACAAGGCCGTCGAAGCAGCGAGGGAACTGGCCAAGATCCTCGCCGACGAGCTGGGGATCACCGATGCCCTGGACTGCGTCACCAAGGGCGACATGGGTGCCTGCACCGAGACGCTCGTCAATGTCCTTCTCAATGTCGTCGGGGGCGCCGCAGGCAAACTCGCGGCCAAGTACGGTGCGCCCTGGAAGTGGAAAAAGGCCGTGGCCCTCGTACGGGCGCTGAAGAAACACGGCGGCGACCTGTACGACGGCATCAAGGGCCTCATCAAGAACCGCAAACGCGTCGGCAAGGCCGAGGACAGACTCGCCGAAGCCCGCAAGCGGCTCGGCGCGGAGAAACCGAAGAAGCCAGACGGAAAGCCAGACGGAAAGCCCGGCGGAAAGCCCGGCGGAAAGTCCGACGGAAAGCCGGACGGAAAACCCGACGGCGACAAGCCGAATGGCAAACCGAACGACAGCCCCGTCTCCTGCCCCGTCGCCCACAGCTTCCTGCCCGGCACCCCCGTACTCCTCGCCGACGGCACGCGCGCGCCCATCGAGGAGGTGCGCGTCGGCGACCTCGTCAGGGCCACCGACCCGCTCACCGGCCGCACCCTGGCCCGGCCGGTGACCCGTACGTTCACCACCCACGCCGACAAGGAGTTCACCCGGCTCACGGTGCGCACGGACACCGGCACCGCCGTCGTCACCGCCACCGACACGCACCCCTTCTACCTCACCGACCGGCGCCGCTGGCGCGACGCCGGAGACATCAGGCCCGGCGCGCTCCTGCTGGCCGAGCGCGGTACGACGCTGAAGGTCCTCGGCGCCCGCCACTACGTGCGACGGCGCACGACACACGACCTGACCGTCGAGGGACTCCACACCTACTACGTCGGCGTGGGCACCGCCGCCGCGCTCGTCCACAACAACAACTGCGAGTGGCCCGTCGCCGACGGCGTCCCCGGGCCCGCCGCCGGCAAGACACTGACGCGACCGCACCGCCGGCACACCATCAAGGGCTCCGTGGGCAGCGAGGTCAAGGAGTCCAACACCGTGATCCTCGACGGAACGCAGAAGAAAGTCGACGACGACATCAAGGCGATCTCCCAGGGAAAAGCGACCCTGGATCCCGACGGAAACACCTATCGCGTCAACGGACGCGGATACGAGGTGAAGGCGAACGGCACGGTCTTCCCGAAGGAAGGCCCCGGACTCGTCAAACTGGACCGTATCGAGTACTCGGCGCTCCAGCTGATAGCCAAGGGCGACGCGAAATCGCTCAAACAACTCGAAATGAACCCGAAGTTCACGAACAATCCCCAGGCCGTCGAGAAGGCCCGGCGTATCGTCGAGGGAACCTACCCGTGATCCTGCTCTGCAATTTTCTGATCAGCCGGTCCCTGAACCCGGTCGAACTGGCCGCCGGGCTCGCGGACGCGGTACGGCTGACTCCCGGGCACGTCGATGTCCGCCACACCGACAGCGACCAGACCGACCGCGACTGGGAGGCGGCCGTGCTGTGCACGTACCACCCGGTGCGCGGCGACGTGGCGCTGAGCCTGGACCTCCAGGTGCGCCCGGAGGCCCTGGCGCCCGGCGCGCCCGCGAGCGAGCCCTCGCTGGCCGCCGAGTTCGCCCGTACGACGGGCGCGGCGGTGCTCTTCCCCGACGACCGTATCGATCCGGAGACCTACTGGCTGGCGGACCCCGGCGCGCCGGATCCGCTCGCCGCCGCCGCGGTACGGGCCCGGCTGGTCGCCTCGGACGAGGAGTCGCCCGTGTACACCGTCGACGCCGTGGAGGTGCCGGTGGCGGCCTTTCCACGCGCCGAGGTGGGGCCGCTGCCCGAGATCCTCCGGGCCGAGCCCCTCCCCACGCCCGTGGTGACGGCCGTCGGCTCGGAGAGCCCGGCCGCCGTGTCGCTGCGTGTCTGGGAGCGGCTGGGCCGGCGGATGGCGGCCGACTGGCCCCCCGAGGGGCGCTATACGCCGGAGCTGTACGCGCAGGACCTGGCGGCGCGCGACCTGTTCGACCGGCAGCTCGCCGACTGCCCGCGCGCCGAGCGCGCGGCCCTGCTGGGCGCCGCCGATGAACTGGACGAGCTGTTCCTTACGTACACCGTGGAGGACGCCGGGGCCGCGCTGCGCGCCGTGGGGCTGCGCGGTGCGGGGCCGCGCTGGCGGCGCGCGCCCGTGAGGCTGCCGTGGCCGGTCACCGGCTGACCTGCCGACATGAGGAGGAGGGGAGAACGTTGGACATGAACCGGACCAGGATGCACAGCCCGGCGGCGCCGGGACTGGTACGCCGTGTCGCGCTGGCCGCCGTGGCCGCCGCGCTCGCACTGGGGCTCGCGGGCGCCTGCGGGGGTACGGCGGACGGCGACGGGGACCGGGCCCCGGGAGCGTCGGCGTCCACCGACGCGCCGTCCTCGCCGCCGCGCGCCACCGCGAGCCCGTCGTCCCCGGCGGCCGGCTCCCCGGGACGGCCCGCGCCCGGCCTCAGCGTCGGCGCGAGCGACGGCAGGGTCCTGGGCCAGGGCGAGCTGGACCGGGCCGTCCTCGCCGACGGCGATGTCACGGGCTTTCACGTCGCGCCGATGGAAGGGCCGCCGCCCGGCGGCGAGAGCGCGGACTCCAGCCGGTGCGCTCCCCTCACCGCCGTGATCAACGGCAGGCCGGAGCCGCGCGCGAGGGCCGTCGCGTACCGGCAGCTCGTCGGTACGGAGGACGGCACGCCCGCCGTCTTCGAGTTCCTCACCGCCCACGGCACGCGGGACGCGACCGCGCTCGTCAACCGGTTGCGCGCCGCCGTCGACGACTGCGCGGACGGGTTCACGGCGCGCGGCGGCGACGACGGCCCCTCCACGTACCGGAGCGTCGAGCGGCTGCGCGCCGCCGACGTGGGTGACGACACCCTCACGTACCAGGTGACGGGGGACTTCGCGGGGGCCCCGGTACTGCTGGTGTTCCAGGTCCTGCGGGTGGGCGGCACGGTCGCCACCTTCTACACCGCCGGTCTGGAGGACGCCACCACCCCCGAGCCGCCCGCCGCCCTGCTCGCGGCGCAGGCCGCCAAGCTCAGCTGACGTCCTGGACGTTCACCGTGATGCGGGCGCCCGGGCGCAGTCCCCAGCGCTCCATCGCGCCCGCCTCGGCCTCCAGCACATGGCGGGCCTTCCACCTCGGCAGCGGAAGGCGGCCCGGCTTGAGGGTGTGGACGTCGATGACCCGCAACTCCTTGTCGAGGTAGGCCACATCGATCGCGAAGCGCATCCGGAAGGTGTGGACGCTGTTGCACGGGGTGATCAGCAACGCGCCTTCGATGCCGTCACGCCCGAGCAGCCCGCGCCGCCGCGTTCCGTACGAGGCGGCGATCTCCACGGCCACCGGCTCCGCGGCTCCCGGCTCAGCGGCTCCCGATCCGGCGGCCTCCGATTCCGCGGCTCCCGGCTCCGCGGCCACCGCTCCCGCGCCGGATCCGTCCGGTCCCTCGACTGTCAGCTGTCCGCTGCCATTGCGCCATGTGCCCATGGCCGTAGACGGTAGCGCCCGGGGCGCCCCTCGCGGCCACCGTGGGGCGCTTCTGGGTCCTGGGGCGCGGGAGTTGGGCCCCTGGACCCACGACCGGGCCCGGCGGGCGGCTCTAGGGTCGGTACCGTGTACGCCACGCTGATCGTCGTCGCCGCCCTCTGGGGCGCGGGTACCGGACTTCTGCTGCCGCGCGCCGCGTACCGGCTCTCGGTCGAGCCCGCGGACCCCTGGCGCGACGCCTGCCCGGCGGGCCACCCGTTGACGGGGCCCGCCCGGGGCTGGCTGGGGCTCCCGGGATGCGCGGCCTGCGTGGGGGCGGTGCCCGTCCCCGCCCGCACAGCGGACGACCCCTCCGCAGATCCGTCCGCCGATCCCTCCGCCGTCCCCGACGGTGGCCCCGACGGAGCCCCCGCCCTCGGTTCCGCCACCGGCTCCGGCACCTCCGGGGCAGCCGCGCGCTTCGGCGGCTTCGTCGCCGTACCGCTGCTCACCGCGCTCGTCTGCGCGGCCCTCGCCGCCGCCACCGGACCGCGTCCCGAACTCGCCGTATGGCTGCTGGTCACGCCGTTCGCCGTCCTCCTCGCCCTGGTCGACAGCCGGGTGCACCGCCTCCCCGACCAGCTGACGCTGCCACTCGCCGCGGCTGCCGCCGTCCTGCTCGGCGCGGCGGCCCTGATCCCGGGCAGCGCGGGGTCCTGGCCGACGGCGCTGCTCGGCGGGCTCGTACTCGGCTTCGTCTACGCCGTGCTGTTCCTGATCAACCCGAACGGCATGGGCTTCGGCGATGTGAAGCTCGCGCTCTCGCTCGGGGTGGTGCTCGGCTGGTACGGCTGGCTGGTCCTGTTCGCCGGGGCCTTCGCCGGATTCCTGCTCGGCGCGCTGTACGGGTTCGGGCTGATCCTGCTGCGCCGGGCGAACCGGAAGTCGGCCATCCCGTTCGGCCCTTTCATGATCGTGGGCGCTCTGCTGGCCGTCCTCCTGGGCGCGCTCGCCGCCCTCTGACGCCCGTCGAAAACCTCTCGCGGCCCGTACGCACCGCCTGGCACCATCGCCACATGGTTCCAGAGCAGGGCCCCGACGCCCCGGTACCCGCGCGTCCCACCCCTCCTGCCACCCCTCTTGCCCCCGCCACCCCTCCCGGCCGTGGCCTCGGCACCTTCGACGAGCTGATCGCCGAAGCCGAGGCGGTGCCCGTCGACGGCTGGGACTTCTCCTGGCTGGACGGCCGGGCCACCGAGGAGCGCCCCGCCTGGGGGTACGCCCGCTCGATGGGGGAGCGGATGGCCCGCGCCACCGCCGCCCTGGACCTCCAGACGGGCGGCGGCGAGACGCTCGCCGCCGTACCGCGGCGCCCCCCGCTCACCGTGGCCACCGAATCCTGGCCGCCCCATGTCGCCCGCGCCACCGCGCTGCTCCATCCGCTGGGCGCGGCGGTCGTCGCGGTCCCCGACGAGTCCGCGCTGCCGTTCGCCGACGGCGCCTTCGACCTGGTGGTCAGCCGCCACCCGGTGACGGTGCGGTGGGCGGAGATCACCCGCGTGCTGCGCCCCGGCGGCACCTATTTCTCCCAGGAGGTCGGGCCGGCCAGCGTCTTCGAACTGGTGGAGTTCTTCCTCGGGCCCCGGTCCGAGGAGGAGCGCTCCGGCCGCGACCCCGACCGGGCCGCACGGGCCGCGGCCAGCGCCGGGCTCCGGGTGGTCGATCTGCGGACGGCCGCGCTGCGCACCGAGTTCCACGACATCGGGGCCGTCGTCTATTTCCTGCGCAAGGTCATCTGGATGGTGCCCGACTTCACGGTCGAGCGGTACCGCGGGCGGCTGGCCGAGCTGCACCGCCGCATCGAGGCCGACGGGCCCTTTGTGGCCACTACCACCCGATTCCTGATCGAGGCGGTCAAACCGGAACCTGCGGATCTCCCGGATCCCGTGGATCTCCCGGGACCTTCAGATCTCCCGTGACCTTCAGATCGCGCAGATCCCCCAGCCCCTCCAGACCCCGCGAATTCCGTGGATCCCCGCAACTCCCGAACCCGGGCCGTGGCACTCCCGAGTCCGCGCCGCGTCACTCCTGAGTGTGACGACACAGAATGGCAACTACTCGCCATATGGCGGCCCGGAACCGGGAAAAGCCGCCTCTTCCTGGGCTTTTCCGATACGCCCGGCCATGCGCGCGGCCCGGAAACTCCGTCCCGGCGCGTCCAGGCCCCCATCGACGCTCACAAAGGGTTATGGTGGAAACCCCCCCCTCGGGCCGGTCCGTATCCCCCCCCCACGGACCGGCCCGTTTTCTGTCCCGGACGTCACGCCGGACACTCCCGCCGGACACTCGGGTCGGACGTCACGCCGGACGCTCGGGTCGGACGTCACGCCGGACACTCACGCCGGACGCCCGGCAGACCTCCGCGGCCCGCCGGACCTCCGCGCCCACCGGACCTCCTGTCCGGCGGCTGTCAGCCCCGGTTGGCCCAGATGTTCGTGGCCTTCGTGTCCACCGCGAAGGTGTCGATCTCCGTCAGCTCCTCCGCCGAGAGGGCCGGCCCGGCCAGCGCCGCGATGTTCCCCTCCAGCTGGGCCACGCTGGACGCGCCGGTCAGCGCCGAGGTCATCCGGGGATCGCGCAGCACCCACGCCAGCGCCAGCTGCGCCAGCGACTGCCCGCGCCGCCGCGCGATGTCGTTCAGCCCGCGCAGCCGCCGTACCACGTCGTCCGAGAGCAGCCCCGGATCGAGCGACTTGCCCTGCGCCGCCCGCGACCCCTCGGGGATGCCCGACAGGTACTTGTCCGTCAGCAGTCCCTGGGCGAGCGGAGCGAAGGAGATGCAGCCCATCCCGGCCGTCTCCAGGGCGTCCAGCAGCCCGTCGTCCTCGGTCCAGCGGTTGATCATCGAGTACGACGGCTGGTGGATGAGGGCCGGAACGCCCATCTGCCGCAGCAGCCTCGCCGCCTCGGCCGTCTGCTCCGCGCTGTACGAGGACACCCCGGCGTACAGCGCCTTTCCGCTCCGTACGGCGGAGGCCAGCGCCCCCATCGTCTCCTCCAGTGGAGTGTGGGGGTCGAAGCGGTGGGAGTAGAAGATGTCGACGTAATCGAGCCCCATCCGCTTCAGGGACGCGTCGAGCGACGACAGCAGATACTTGCGGGAGCCCCATTCACCGTATGGGCCCGAATGCATCAAATAACCGGCCTTGGTCGAAATGATGAGTTCATCACGGTAGGCCGAGAAGTCCTGAGCGAAGATCTTGCCGAAATTCAGCTCGGCCGATCCGGGCGGCGGCCCGTAGTTGTTCGCCAGGTCGAAGTGGGTCACTCCGAGATCGAAGGCGCGGCGCAGGATGGCGCGCTGGGAATCGAGGGTCCTGTCGTCACCGAAGTTGTGCCAGAGACCCAGTGAGATCGCGGGCAGTTTCAGGCCACTGCGACCGGTACGGCGGTACTCCATGGAGCCGTACCGGTCGTCGGCCGCGAGGTAGGAGGGGGAATTGCTCATGCTTCCCTCCTTATCACGGACTTGTGACAGACCGGGTTGGGTGGCAGTGGCGGGCGCGCAGTAATGTGACGGCTTCGGGGTCCCTGGGCCGGCCCCAGGATCCCGTCAGCGGACGCGCCGGTCCCCATGGAATCGAGAGGTGGACTCAGTGAACTTGCGCGACCTGGTGTATGGGCTCTACGCACGCCGGGTGGAACGGCGCCTCGATCTCGCACAGGCGCCCAAGCACATCGGCGTCATCCTCGACGGCAACCGTCGCTGGGCGCGCGCGTCGGGCGGTACGGCCGAGCAGGGACACAAGGCGGGCGCCAGCAAGATCCAGGAGCTGCTCGGCTGGTGCTCCGAGACCAATGTCGAGGTCGTCACACTCTGGATGCTCTCCACGGACAACCTCAGCCGTCCGGAGAAGCAGCTCATGCCGCTCGTCTCCATCATCGAGAACGCGGTCACCGATCTGGCGGCCGACGGCCGCTGGCGCGTGCACCACGTCGGCACGCTCGACCTGCTCCCCTCCCACACCCAGACCGTTCTCAAGGAGGCCGAGGAGGTCACCGCCGGCAACAAGGGAATACTCGTCAACGTCGCCGTCGGGTACGGCGGCCGTCAGGAGATCGCCGACGCCGTCAGCTCCCTGCTGATGGAGCACGCGAGCAAGGGGACCTCCTTCGAGGACCTCGCCGGCATCGTCGACGTCGACCTGATCTCCTCCCATCTCTACACCCGGGGCCAGCCCGACCCCGATCTCGTCATCAGGACCAGCGGTGAGCAGCGGCTCTCCGGGTTCATGCTCTGGCAGAGCGCCCATTCGGAGTACTACTTCTGCGAGGTCTTCTGGCCCGCTTTCCGCAAGGTCGACTTCCTGCGCGCCCTGCGTGACTACGCCGCCCGGCACCGCCGCTACGGAACCTGACCTCGGCCTTCTCCCCTCGGACCGGCTCCGCTCCGCCCCGCAGGGGCCGGGCGGAGCACCGGCCGGGACGGCTCCGCCGCGCGGGCCCGTCACCCTCGGTTCACCCACCGTCCGCCGTACCACCTGGCATGGTGGCGTGTGTTCGAGGGAATACCTCCTCCAGGTCGATGTCCGAAAAGAACAGCCGGAGGACATCGCATCTCAGCGGACGGCATGGGGCCGTCCGCCCGGGAGGCCCTTTGCACCAGGACGACCGTGCGTCATGTCGTACGGGCGACGTGGAGGGCCGGAGCGCCGGCCCGCGCATGGGGCCCGAGCCCGGCCATCCGCCCGCGACGCCGTCGCACCCCGACCTCATCCGAGGGGGTACGTCCTTCCGTGGTGACCAGCACAAAGCGCCGCATGCCCGACAGGCGCACCTACGTTCTCGACACCAGCGTCCTGCTGGCCGATCCCAAAGCCATGTCCCGCTTCGAGGAGCACGAAGTGGTGCTCCCGATCGTGGTGATCACGGAGCTGGAGGCCAAGAGGCACCATCCGGAGCTCGGCTACTTCGCCCGGCAGGCCCTGCGCCTGCTCGACGACTTCCGTATCCGGTTCGGACGTCTCGACGCCCCCATCCCCCTGGGCGAGCTGGGAGGCACACTGCGCGTCGAGCTCAACCACTCTGATCCCGGCATCCTGCCCGCCGGCTTCCGATTGGGGGACAACGACTCACGGATCCTCGCCGTCGCGCGCAATCTCCAGGCCGAGGGGTACGACGTCACGGTCGTCTCCAAGGACCTGCCGCTGCGCATCAAGGCGTCGTCGGTCGGTCTCCTCGCCGAGGAGTACCGCGCCGAACTCGCCATCACCGATGCCTCCAGCTCCTCCGGCTGGACGGGCATGAGCGAGCTGACGCTCGCCGCCGACCAGGTCGACCTCCTGTTCACCGAGGAGTCGCTCTACGTACCCGAGGCGGCCGAGCTGCCCGTCCACACCGGTCTGGTGCTCCAGTCCGAGCGCGGCAAGGCGCTCGGCCGGGTCACCCCGGAGGGCAACGTACGGATCGTCAGGGGCGATCGCGAGGCGTTCGGGATCCACGGGCGCAGCGCCGAGCAGCGCATCGCCCTCGATCTCCTCCTCGATCCGGACATCGGCATCGTCTCCATGGGAGGCCGGGCCGGCACGGGCAAGTCGGCGCTGGCGCTCTGCGCGGGTCTGGAAGCCGTCCTGGAGCGCAGGCAGCACCAGAAGGTGATGGTCTTCCGGCCGCTGTACGCGGTCGGCGGGCAGGAGCTGGGCTATCTGCCCGGCACCGAGGCCGAGAAGATGAGCCCCTGGGCGCAGGCGGTCTTCGACACGCTCTCCGCGGTCGCGGGCCGCGAGGTGATCGAGGAGGTCCTCGGGCGCGGCATGCTGGAGGTGCTGCCGCTCACCCATATCCGCGGCCGTTCGCTGCACGACGCGTTCGTGATCGTGGACGAGGCCCAGTCCCTGGAGCGGAACGTTCTGCTGACCGTTCTCTCCCGGATCGGGGCCAACTCCCGCGTGGTGCTCACCCATGACGTGGCGCAGCGGGACAACTTGCGGGTGGGCCGGTACGACGGGATCGTCGCCGTCGTCGAGAAGCTCAAGGGCCATCCGCTGTTCGCGCATGTCACGCTGACCCGCTCCGAGCGTTCGCAGATCGCCGCGCTCGTGACCGAAATGCTGGAGGACGGCCAGATCTGACCTCGTATCACCCCAGATGGCGCCGTCCGGCGCAAGCGCAGCAGCTTAGCCGGACGGCGCCGTGCTGCGCCGGTATTTCCGGCGAACCGTTGCGGCAAACGGGGTGTGAGCTTTCCCACGTAACGAAGAATTGCCTCCCGGCGTGACCTTCCGGCAGAGTCTTGCTTCCGTCAGGCCCCGCATGCGGCACACGCGCATCTCCCGTAGATGCGGCATCACACAACTCAACAGCCGCCGCCGTATGCCGCCCGTGCACCACGCGGCTCTCCTCGCAAGGGGATTGCCCACCGGGCCCGTGTCTCCCCGTGACCAGTAGTGCGGAGGCCAGTGCCAGGGGCACGATCGCGCCTGTGAGGTCACGTAGGCGGGCGACGCTGGAAGGACACCGTGTGAGCCGGATCTCGGTCCGGGGATTTGCTGTGGCATCTGCCACTGCGGTCACCACCGTCGGCGCTGTCGTGGGTGTTGCCTCGGGCGACCCCCAGACGACCTCGAACGACAACTTCGAGGCGACCGCAGCCGACATGACGCTTCTCGCAGACATCCCCGCGGGCCAGCAGGCCCAGGTGCAGACCGCGTCGCTGACGCAGCAGGCGGACGCGCAGGCCGCCGCCGCCGACTCCTCCGCACGGAAGTCGGCGGAGGAATCGGCCCGTATCCAGGCGGCGAAGGACGCCACGGCGAAGAAGCAGGCCGCCGAGGACGAGGTCAAGCGCAAGGCCGACGAGGAGAAGCGGAAGAAGGACGAGGCCGAGCGCGCCAGCCGCGACGAGGTCCGTTCCACCGCGAGCGCCGGTTCCTTCCCCCAGCAGGGCTCGTACACGGTGGCCGAGGTCCAGGCCCTGGCCCGGCAGATCGTGCCGGCCGATCAGTTCCAGTGCTTCAGCAACATCGTGAACCACGAGTCCACCTGGAACTACAAGGCGCAGAACCCGTCCTCGGGCGCCTACGGTCTCGTCCAGGCGCTGCCCGGTTCGAAGATGTCCTCGGTGGGTGCCGACTGGCAGACCAACCCGGCCACCCAGATCAAGTGGGGTCTGGGCTACATGAACGAGCGTTACCAGAGCCCGTGCGGCGCCTGGTCGTTCTGGCAGGCCAACCACTACTACTAGGCCGTACCCGTCCGCTACACCAGGACGCGTCCGACCCCCGAGCTTCGGCCGCGGGCCGTGCCCCCCACCCGGGAGCACGGCCCGCGGCCGTTCGGCGTGCCCGGCACCGGGGGCGCTCGTGGACCGTCCGTGTACCGTTCGAGGCGAACCACTCCTGAGGTGGGTGAGTGGGGAGCCCGCCCGGGGGAAGAGGAAGACGCATGTCAAGAGTGCCATCATGGCTCGGTCAGGTGGGTGCGGAACTCACCCGTATGGGAGAGCGCCTGGACCAGCGCCGCGCCGAAGCCGACGCCGAAGCAGAGGACGGCCCCGTCAGGGTCGCCACGCGGGACAGCGTCCCCCCGCCCCCCGCCTACGCGCCCGCCGTGCCGCCCAAGCCGGATCCGTCGGCCGCCATCCCCTGGGGGATGCGGGTCGCCGGGGAGGCGGGCTGGCGGCTGCTCGTCCTCGCGGGCACGGTCTGGGTGCTGATGCGCGTCATCGGCGCCGTCCAACTGGTGGTGCTGGCCTTCGTCCTCGGGCTGCTCATCACGGCGCTGCTCCAGCCGACCGTCGCGTGGCTGAAGCGGTACGGGGTACCGCGCGGGCTCGCCACCGCCCTCACCGCGATCGCGGGCTTCGTCGTCATGGGGCTGGTCGGCTGGTTCGTGGTGTGGCAGGTCATGGAGAACATCGACGATGTCTCCAGCCGGGTCACCCAGGGCATCAACGAGCTGAAGCGCTGGCTGCTCAACAGCCCGTTCCATGTCACCGAGGCCCAGATCAACGACATCGCCAAGACGCTCAGCGACGCCGTCGGCTCCAACACCGAGAAGATCACTTCCGCCGGGCTGCAGGGTCTGACGGTGCTGGTCGAGGTGTTGACCGGGATGTTCCTGGCGATGTTCTCGACGCTCTTCCTGCTGTACGACGGCAACAAGATCTGGAACTGGTCGCTCAAGTTCGTCCCCGCGGCGGCCCGTGAGGGTGTCGCCGGAGCCGGGCCGCGCGCCTGGCACACGCTCACCGCCTATGTGCGCGGGACCGTGCTGGTGGCGCTGATCGACGCGGTGTTCATCGGTCTGGGGCTCTATCTGCTCGACGTGCCGCTGGCCGTGCCGCTGGCCGTCTTCATCTTCCTCGGCGCCTTCGTCCCGCTGGTCGGCGCGCTGGTCTCCGGGGCGCTGGCCGTGGTGGTGGCGCTGGTCACCCAGGACGTGTTCACCGCGCTGATGGTGCTGCTGGTCGTGCTCGGCGTCCAGCAGATCGAGGGACATGTGCTGCAGCCCTTCATCCTGGGCCGCGCGGTACGGGTGCATCCGCTGGCCGTGGTCCTCGCCGTCGCGGCGGGGAGCCTGGTGGCGGGCATAGCCGGTGCCGTGGTGGCGGTGCCCCTGGTGGCCGTCGCCAACACCGTCGTCGGCTATCTCCGCGCGTACAGCCAGGAGCAGAGCCTGCGCGACGCGCCGCCGCCGCACGGCGCCACGGCACACGGCACGGCCCCGACACCGTCGCCCGACCCGCGGACCCCCGCCACCGTCGCCGCGCCGGACGCCTCCGGAGCCTCCGCCGCCGCTCCCGCCTCTCCTGCCTCCGCCGCCGCTCCCGCCTCCGCCGCTCCCGAGCCCGACGCCGGGCCGGGGCCCGCGGCGGGATCCGTCCCGGCGCCCGGGGCGCCTCCGGCACCGTCCATACGCCCCGCCACGGCAGAGGGCGGGGACGACACGGCGTGATCTCCGAGCCGGAGCCGGTGGGCTGGCCCGACGACGGCGACGCCGAGCGGTCCGCCCTGCCCGCACCTCGTACGGAGAGCGGCACGCCCCCTCCGTACGACGGTGAGGGACCCGGCTCCGGCGGCGAGACGATCGGCGCGGGCGCTCCGCCCGCCGGCCCGGCACGCCGACGGCCCTGGCTCTGGGCGCTCGGCGGCGCGGTCGCCGCCTCCGCCGTCTGGGCGGGCGGGCTGTACGCGTACGCCAGGACCGGCCCCGATCTGGGCGGCTACGCGATCAGCCGTGACCTCTGCCTCGACGCCGAACTGCCCGCCCTGACCGAACGGTTCGGGCGCCGGGGGGACGCCGGGTCGGGAGTGGACGAGCGCCCGTCCGTGGACCGGGCCGTCTGCCGGATCACCCTGATGCCCGCGGAAGAGCGCGAGGCGGGGCAGGAGCCCGTGCCCTCGACGTACGCCACCGTGGAAGTTGGGTACACGCTGCACAAGAAGACCGACCCGGCGCCGGAGTTCGACGCGCGGATCACCGATCTCGTACCGGCCGACGGTGCGCGGCCCGAGGTGCGACGGGTTCCCGGTCCGGGGGAGCGCGCCTATCTGATCATCGACTCCGGGCTGGACGGGGTGCGGCTCAAGGTCCTCGACGGCAGGGCCGAATTCACCCTTGAGGTCTCGACGCTGAGGCTCAATGTCGTCGATCCGACCAGCGGCGAGTCGCGGGAGACCGAGCCGCTCGATCCGGCGGGCATGGCGCCCGATCTGGTCACGGACATGGCAGAGCTGATGGCCGCCGTGAAGGGGTGACGCCGCGCGGCGCTCACCCGGTGCGGCGGAGACGGGCGGGCGGGGGGGCGGGCGGGACTTCGAAGACTAGGCGGAGACGGCCTCGGCCAGGACCGCCTCGGCGTCCAGCGTCGTGCCGACCGCCGTGATCACCGCCGCGATCTTGAAGGCTTCCTGGATCGTCTCGCGGTCCACCCCGGCCCCGCGCAGCACCTGCTCGTGCGAGTCGAGGCACTGGCCGCAGCCGTTGACGGCGGAGACGGCGAGCGACCACAGCTCGAAGTCGACCTTCTCCACGCCCGGCTTGCCGATGACGTTCATCCGCAGACCGGCCCGCAGCGTCCCGTACTCGGGGTCCGACAGCAGATGCCGGGTCCGGTAGAAGACGTTGTTCATCGCCATGATCGCGGCGGCCGACTTGGCCGCCGTGTACGCCTCGGGCTCCAGCTTCTCCCGGGCCTCCGGCTCCAGCTCGCGCAGCACGCGCGGCGAGCGGGAGGCGATCGCGCAGGCCAGCACCGTGCCCCAGAGCCGCTGCTCGGACAGCTCGCTGTTGCCGATGACCGAACCGAGGTTGAGCTTCAGGTCCTTGGCGTAGTCCGGCAGCGCGGACTTCAGCTCATCGAGTGACATCCGGTATCACTCGCCCGACAGGAGCTTGACGGGGTCGAGCGTCGTCTCGCCCTTGTTCCAGTTGCACGGGCACAGCTCGTCGGTCTGCAGGGCGTCCAGCACCCGCAGGACCTCCTTGGGGTTACGGCCCACGGAACCGGCGGTCACCATCGTGAACTGGATCTCGTTGTTGGGGTCGACGATGAAGACGGCGCGCTGCGCGAAGCCGTCAGCGCCCTCGATGCCGAGGTCGCGCATCAGCTCGTGCTTCGAGTCGGCGAGCATCGGGAACGGCAGGTCGGTCAGGTCCGGGTGGTCCTTGCGCCAGGCGTGGTGCACGAACTCGGAGTCACCGGAGAAGCCGAGGATCTGGGCGTCGCGGTCGGCGAAGTCGTCGTTGAGCCGGCCGAAGGCCGCGATCTCCGTCGGGCACACGAAAGTGAAGTCCTTGGGCCAGGCGAAGACGACCTTCCACTTGCCCTCGTAGGTCTTGTGGTCGATCTGCGAGAACTCCTTGCCGCTCTCCAGGGAGACACAGGCGGTCAGATCGAACGAGGGAAACTTGTCACCAACAGTGAGCACGCGCGCTCCTTGCGAGGGGAGGGAATCCCTTTTGGGGTCTTCCGGGGGGTCGGACAGGTTACTGATGGTGGCACAGAGACTATTGATCATAGAAATAGCTAGACTCGGTCGCCGTGATCGGAGGTACCTATCAGTGAAGGTGGCGGGCGTGGCACAGACGACCGAGGTACGAGAGGTGAGAGGGGCGCGCGAGGCGATAGCGGCGCGAGACGTGCGAGAGGTGCAGGCGGCGCGCGAGGCGGAAGGGGGTACGGGACCGTGGTCGTGAGACAGCGGCAGCCCGGCCGGTCCCCGGCGCCGTACCTGGGCCAGCCCGTGCCGCGCGCCAAGCAGCCCAGCCTCTCCCAGCTGCGCGCCTTCGCCGCCGTGGCCGAGCATCTGCACTTCCGGGACGCGGCCGCCGCGATCGGGATGAGCCAGCCCGCCCTCTCCGGGGCGCTCTCCGCGCTGGAGGAGGCGCTCGGCGTGCAGCTCGTGGAGCGTACGACACGCCGGGTGCTGCTCTCCCCGGCCGGTGAGCGCCTCGCGGTCCGCGCCAAGGCGGTGCTGTACGCGGTGGGGGCGCTGCTGGACGAGGCCGAGGCGGTACGGGCGCCGTTCACCGGGGTGCTCAGGCTCGGCGTGATCCCGACCGTCGCGCCGTACCTGCTGCCCTCGGTGCTGCGGCTGGTCCAGGAGCGCTATCCGGCGCTCGACCTCCAGGTCCACGAGGAGCAGACCTCCTCCCTGCTGGAGGGGTTGCCGGCCGGGCGGCTCGACCTGCTGCTGCTCGCCGTGCCGCTCGGTCAGCCGGCCGTCACCGAACTGCCGCTGTTCGAGGAGGACTTCGTCCTGATCACCCCCGACGGGCACGAGTTCGCCGGGCGCCACGACCTGCCGCGCGAGGCGCTGCGCGAACTGCCGCTGCTGCTGCTCGACGAGGGCCACTGCCTGCGCGATCAGGCCCTGGACATCTGCCGGGAGGCCGGCCGCGCCGACGGGGTGCCCGTGACCACCACGGCGGCGGGGCTGGCCACCCTCGTGCAGCTCGTCGCGGGCGGTCTCGGCGTCACGCTGCTGCCGCGTACGGCGGTGCGGGTGGAGACCGGCCGCAGCGACCGGCTCGCCACCGGCTACTTCGCCGCCCCGGCGCCCGCCCGCCGGATCGCGCTGGCGATGCGGACGGGCGCGGCGCGGGCCGCCGAGTTCGAGGAGTTCGCCGCCGCGCTGCGCGAGGCGCTGCGGGAGCTTCCGGTACGGGTGGCGGCCGCGCCGCCGGGTGTCACTCCGCGCGCAGACCGTCCGGCCGCGTCATCCGCCACAGCGGCGGCATGGAGACCAGCGTCACCAGGGTGACCATCGCCATGCCGGTGCCCGCGAAGGGCAGGAAGACCCAGCCGTCGGCGAGCGGTTTGCCGAGCATGTCCAGCATGAGGGTCCCGAGCGTCAGCCCGCCGACGACCGACAGCGCCGTACCGAGCACCACCGGTACGGCGCTCTGCCACAGCACCGACCAGGCGAGCGTCGAGCGGCGCGTGCCGAGGGCGACCAGCACCGCCAGCGCCCTTCTGCGCTCGCGCAGTTGCTCGATCTGGGCGATGAGCAGGCTCGCGGCGATCAGCGCCATGGTGGCGGTGCCGCCGACCAGCAGTCCGCTCTGGAGGCTGGCGTAGCGCCGGTCGCGTTCGACGACCCTGAAGGTGGTCACCCGTAGGGTGGGGTCGATCCGGGCCGCGGCGTTGCGCAGATACTCCTCGGCGTCCGGGACGGCGGGGTCGAGCCGCAGGGCGGCGCCGGTGCTGCTCTCCGGCAGCATGGCCGGGTCGAGGGCGCCGGGGGTGGCGAGGATGCCTTCGCTCCCCAGGCCGAGCTGGTCCTTCCTGGCCGTCACCGTCGGCGTCGACGCGGGCAGCGTCCACAGCACCGGCTCCGAACCCTCGCTCATCGAGGAGCTGTTGAGGTCGATGGGCTTGCCCGGCCGGGCCGTCCGGTCGATCCAGTCGTTCTGCTCGCGGTCGTGCGCGTAGTGGGAGACGAAGGTGTCCCCGTCCGCGCAGGACGGCAGCGCGGCGAGTTCCCGCAGGGTGGCGCAGTCGCCGATGGTCAGGCTGGTGGTGGGCCGGATGCGCTCGCTCACGGCGCCCGGCCGCACGACATAGTCCTGGGTCGTGGCGATGACCCGGGTGACCCCCTCGGTGGAGCGGAAGTCCTCGGCCATCCGCCGGGTGAGTGCGGCGCTGCCGTAGTCCGCGGTGACGGTGATGTCCGCCCGCGCCGGATTCCGGCCGGTGATCTCGACGAACTCCGCGTGCATACCGCCGAACACCATCTGGAGCGCGATGGCCCCGGCGACGGCCACGGTGATCCCGCTGACCGCCCGCGCCGCCGAGCCGCTGTCCAACTGGAGCCGGCGCGTGGCGAGCTGCCAGGACACCGGCCCGCGGCGCGCCCCGCGGACCACCGCCCCGACCAGCCAGGGCAGCAGCGTGGTCAGACCGCCCAGCAACAGGGTCGCGCCGAGCGCGAGGGGAATCGGATCGGCCTCGTGCCCCACATCACCGACCGAGCCGATCCACAGGAGCACCCCGACGCCCGTCGCGGGCGGCAGCAGCCGCCACCACAGCCTGCGGCGCGGGGCGGCGGACTCCCGTACCACCCCGAGCGGATCGATCGTCACCGAGCGCAGCGCGACCGTGGTCACCAGGACGGCGGCCACCGGTACGGCGACCACGATCAGCCCGGCCAGCGCCGGTCCCGGCACCAGGTCGGCGGGGAAGGCGCTGACGCCCCACAGCCGTACCCCGCCCGCCAGCGGCCGGGCGGCCAGGAACAGGCCGAGCCCGGTCAGCAGCCCGAGCCCCGCGCCGAACAGCGCCTCGCCCGCGGCGATCCGCCGGGTCATCCGGATGTCCGCGCCCACCAGCCGCAGCGCGGCCAGCCCGCGGTCCCTGCGCTCGCCGCCGAAGCGGACGGCGGTGGCGATGAAGATGATCACCGGCACCAGCAGCACCACGCAGACCATCGTGATCAGCGGCATCAGCAGCGGATCCGCCGGTTCCTGGAGGGAGGGGGCGCCGAAGCCCTCGGTCCGCCATCCGCCGGTGGCCTCGGTGAGGGTGTCGCTGCCCGCGTAGTAGTACAGCTCCCCGGGGTCCAGGAGTCCGGCGGCGCCGATGGTGCCGACGATCCGCCGGTCCAGCCGCTCCTTGAGCAGCGCGCCCCTGGGCGAGTCCAGCAGCGCGCGCAGGGCGGGGGAGACCGTGATCTCCCCGGGCCCCGGCAGCCGGGAGAGCCCCGGCGGCAGCGGCGGACGCGCCCCGTCCGGGCGCACCAGCCGGCCGTTGACCGTGTCGCCGCGGTACTCGGTCGTCGTGTCGTTCAGGACGAGGGTGGTCTCCGAGCGCCCCACCTTCCTGTCGGGCGCGTCCGCGGGGGCGAACCGCGCGTGCGTGCCCGCGAACCGCGCGTCCGCGCGCTTGGCGCGCTCGTCGAGCAGATGCGGTACGGACGAGGCGGCGAAGAGCAGGGCGACGCCGAGTCCGACGCCCAGGGCGACCAGCGCGGTACGGGCCCACCCGGCCCGGCCGCCCGTGACGGCCAGCCGTACGCCGAGCCCGAGATCACGCAGCCGGTCGCGCACGGCGCCACCGGCCACGACCGGCCGCAGCGGCGAATCAGGCAGCCGCGAATCAGGCAACGGCGAATCAGGCAACGGCGGGACAGACAGCCGCGAATCAGGCGGCGGCGGGACGGGGGAGCCCGGGGAGCGGGGCGGCACAGGGCTCCCGTCGGACCCGTAGGGGTCTTCGGGGCCGTCGGACGGCGTCATACGGCGAACTCCGACGCGTGGGACCTGCCGTCGCGCACGACGATCTCGCGGTCCGAGTAGGCGGCGACCCGCGCCTCGTGCGTGACCAGGACGACCGCCGCGCTGGTGGCCCGCGCCGTGCGGGTCAGCAGCTCCATCACCCGCTCACCGTTGAGGGAGTCGAGCGCGCCGGTCGGCTCGTCCGCGAAGATCACCCGCGGCGAGGTGGCCAGCGCGCGGGCGACCGCGACGCGCTGGCCCTGGCCGCCGGAGACCTCACCGAGCCGCTGGGTGGCCACGGTGTCGACCTCCAGGCGCTCCAGCCACTCCAGCGCGGCGCGCTCGGCGGGGCGCCGCTTGACGCCCCCGAGGCGCAGCGGCAGCGCCACGTTCTCCACACACGTCAACTCGGGCACGAGGCGGCCGAACTGGAAGACGAAGCCGAACTCCGTACGGCGCAGCGCGGAGCGCTCCGCGTCCGGCAGGCCGGTCAGCTCACGGCCCCGGTAGGTGACGGTGCCCGCGTCGGGGCTGACGATCCCGGCCAGGCAGTGCAGCAGGGTCGACTTGCCGGAGCCCGAGGGACCCATGACGGCGACGACCTCGCCGGGGTGGATGGAGAACGACACGCCGTCGAGCGCGGGCGTGCGCCCGTACGTCTTGCGCAGCCCGTCCGCCACCAGCAGGGAGCCGGCGGGCGTCACGCGCGTACCTCCGCCGCGAGCCGGTCCAGCCGGGCGGCGGTCAGCTCCAGCCAGCGCAGATCCGCCTCCAGATGGAACAGCGCGTGATCGCAGATCAGCTGATCGGCGAGGTCGCCGCGCTGCTTGCGGGCGGTCAGCTCGCGCATTCTGCGCAGGTGTGCGGCCCGTTGGGTGTCCAGCAGTTCGGCGGCACCGCGGCCGGTGAGCAGCGCGATGACGACCTTGGTGTAGAGGGTCGACTGGAGATAGGAGTCCGGGCTCTCCGGCTGCGCGAGCCACTGTGCCACGTCGGTGATCCCCGAGTCGGTGATGGCGTACCGCTTGCGCTCGGGGCCGCCGCCGGACTCGACGCCGTCCACGACGACGAGACCGTTCTTGAGCAGCCGGGACATGGTCGAGTAGACCTGCCCGTAGTGGAGGGGGCGGTCGTGGCCGAACTGTTCGTCGAAGGCGCGCTTCAGGTCGTAGCCGTGGCGCGGTCCCGACTCCAGGAGCCCGAGGAGGGTGTGACCGATTGACATACGAGCACCCTATACACCTTCTATACACGGGATGTATAGAGGAGGGTCGGGCGCTCTTCCGCCCGCCCATCCCCTTTCTTCGCCCCGTCCCGGTGCGGCCAGGACCCCTCTGCCGCGGCCCGCGGCGTCGTACGCCGCGGGATCCGGCGGCGCGCGCCTCGCAACCTTCCCGCTCCGTCAGGAGTCGGTTCCAGATGAGAAGGGTGCTGATTGTCACGTCCCAAAAGATCGGATCAGTCGCCCTTTGTCATAGGGAGCGGTGTTAGCTTTCTGAGCTGATTCCGGTGGGTGAGAGCGGCGCACGAGACCTGACGACCAGAACTGAGAGCGGAGCGACACGGCGATGGGCCGAGCGGAAGCCAGACGGGCGGGGCAGCACGCCGCGCCGCGCGCCAAGAAGGGCGTCATACGCCGCCTCTTCACATGGAAGAAGATGCTCGGTACGTTCTTCGTCCTGTCCCTGCTCACCATGGGCGGGCTGTTCGTGGTCTACCTGATGGTCCCGGTGCCCAACGCCAACGCCCAGGCCGAGATGCAGAGCAACGTCTACAAGTACGGCGACGGCACGATCCTGGCCCGTACCGGCAAGGTCAACCGCGAGATCGTCGGCTTGGACAAGATCCCCACCAAGGTCCAGCGCTCCTTCGTCGCCGCCGAGAACAAGAGCTTCTACAACGACAACGGCGTCGACTTCAAGGGCACCGCGCGCGGCGTGATCAACACCCTCTCGGGCAAGGGCAAGCAGGGTGGCTCGACCATCACCCAGCAGTACGTCAAGAACTACTTCCTGACCCAGGACCAGACGGTCACCCGCAAGCTCAAGGAGCTGGTGATCTCCCTCAAGGTCGACCGGAAGATGAGCAAGAGCGACATCCTCGCCGGCTACATCAACACCAGCTACTACGGTCGCGGCGCCTACGGCATCCAGGCCGCCGCACAGGCGTACTACGGTGTCGACGCCGTCGACCTCAGCGTCTCGCAGGGCGCCTACCTCGCCGCGCTGCTCCAGGCCCCCAGCCAGTACGACTGGACCACCGCCACCGCGGGCGCCAAGAAGCTCGTCACGCGGCGCTGGAACTACGTCCTCGACAACATGGTCGAGAAGGACTGGCTGAGCCCCGCGGAGCGCGAGGGCCTGAAGTTCGACATGCCGCACGAGCCCAAGGCCGCCCCCGGAATGGAGGGCCAGACCGGCTATATCGTCGACGCGGCCAACGACGAGCTGGCCGCGCAGGGCATCGACAAGGCACAGATCGCCAAGGGCGGCTGGACCATCACGCTCACCGTGGACAAGAAGAAGCAGCGGGAGCTGGTCAAGGCGGTCGACCGGCAGTTGGAGAGCAAGATCGACCGCAAGAAGAACAAGACGGACGCGACCGTCCAGGCCGGCGCCACCTCCGTCGACCCCAAGACGGGCCATGTGGTCGCGCTGTACGGCGGAGTCAGCGCCACCGAGCACTGGATATCCAACGCCACACGCTCCGACTACCAGCCCGCCTCCACCTTCAAGCCGCTCGTGCTCACCTCCGCCCTGGAGAACGGCTCCGAGACCCAGGACGGCCGGAAGATCGACACGGCCACCCTGTACGACGGCACCAGCAAGCGGCCCGTCGTGGGCAGTGACACCCCCTTCGCCCCGCAGAACGAGGACGACCGCGACTACGGCTCCGTCGACGTCCAGAAGGCGATGAACCTCTCCGTCAACTCCGTCTTCGCGCAGATGGTCGTGGACGTCGGCCCCGCGAAGGTCAAGCGGACCGCCTTGGACCTGGGGATGCCGGACAAGGGTTTCCCCGAGCGGCCCGCCATCACCCTCGGCACGATGAACGCCTCCACCTGGGACATGGCGGGGGTGTACGCCACCCTCGACAACCACGGCAAGAAGGTCACCCCGGTCATCGTGAAGTCCGCCGAACACCGGGACCGCGAGACGCTCACCACGCCCGACGCCATCGGCAAACAGGTGGTCAGCCGCCAGACGGCCGACACCGTCACCCATGTCCTCCAGGGCGTCGTGAAGGACGGCTCCGGCCAGGCGGCCCACACCGGCGACTACCAGGCGGCGGGCAAGACCGGCACCTCGGAGTCGAACAAGTCCGCGTGGTTCGCCGCCTACACCCCCCGACTCACCACGGTGGTCGCGCTGTACGGCGAGTCCGCGAAGGAGGGCGGCGGACAGGTCACCCTGACCGGCACCGCCAACTCCGGCCGGGCGAACGGCGGCGGCTTCCCCGCCAGGATCTGGGCGGACTACACCCTCGGCGCGCTGAACGGCGGCTCGGACGCGAAGTTCGACCTCGACATCGCGCGGCCCGAGAAGATCCTCCCGTCGGTCACGTCGAGCCCCTCGGCGTCGACGTCGACCACCGCCCCGCCCTCGCCGAGCCGCAGCGAGACCACCGAGCCCGACCCGGACCCCACCCCGACGACCAGCGCCCCGGCCACCACCTCGCCGCCGCCCACCACGTCGGCGCCGCCCCCGGAGCCCGACCCGGACGAGTCGACCGATCCGGCCGAGTCCGGCGGCGCGGGCGGGAACGGCGGCGCGGACGGCGGCGGTGACGGAACCGGCCAGGACCGGGGGCCGAACCTGCTGTGACACGGCGACGCGGTGACACGGTGACGCGGTGACACGGTGACGCGGTGAGGCGATGACGCGGTGAGGCGATGACGCGGTGAGGCGATGACGCGTACGGCGGCGGGCCCCGCGCACGAGAGGTGCGCGGGGCCCGCCGCCGTATCCGCTCCGGTCCGCCCGAAGGCCCGCCGCTCAGCCGCCGTTGACCTTCGCGGCGATCCGGTCGCCGATGTTCTTGTCGATGTTGCGCCAGTACCGCAACGCCCGGTCCAGCACCGGCCGGGACACACCCTGCTTCAGATGCCCGCTGACGTTCGAGACCAGCCGGTCGCGCTGCGCGTCGTCCAGCACCTGCCTGACCTGGGTGCCCGCCTGGCCCCAGTCGTCGTCCTCGCGGTGGAGCCGGTACGCCTCGCGCACCATCTCGCCCGCCGACGCCCACCCCGCCGGCTCGCCGAACCGCTCGGTGTCCGCCGCGGGCCCGCCGTACGAGTTCGGTGCGTAAGGCCGCGCCGCGTTCGACGGCTCGTAACGCATCGGCCCGTCCTTCGCGTACGAATTGACCGGCGAATGCGGCCGGTTGGGCGGCAGCTGGGTGTAGTTCGGGCCGATCCGGTAGCGGTGCGTGTCCGGGTACGAGAAGAGGCGGCCCAGCAGCATCTTGTCCGGGGACGGGCCGATGCCCGGCACCAGATTCGAGGGCTCGAACGCCGCCTGCTCGATATGGACGAAGAAGTTGTCCGGATTCCTGTTGAGCGTCATCCGGCCGACGTCGATCAGCGGATAGTCGCCGTGCGGCCACACCTTGGTCAGGTCGAACGGGTTGAACCGGTAGTCGGCCGCCGCCTCGAACGGCATGATCTGGACCTTCAGGCTCCAGGTCGGCGCGTTGCCCGACGCGATCGACTCGTACAGATCGCGGCGGTGGTGGTCGCCGTCCGAACCGGCCATCTCGTCGGCGTCCGCCTGGGTGAGGCACTCGATGCCCTGGTCGGTCTTGAAGTGGTACTTCACCCAGAACCGCTCGCCCGCGCCGTTCACCCACATATAGGTGTGCGAGCTGTAGCCGTTCATGTGGCGGAAGGACTTCGGGATGCCCCGGTCGCCCATCAGCCACGTCACCTGGTGTGCCGACTCGGGCGACAGCGTCCAGAAGTCCCACTGCATGTCGTTGTCGCGCAGCCCGGTCGCCGGATGGCGCTTCTGCGAGCGGATGAAGTCCTGGAACTTGATCGGGTCGCGCACGAAGAAGACCGGCGTGTTGTTGCCGACCATGTCGTAATTGCCGTGCTCCGTGTAGAACTTCAGCGCGAAGCCGCGCGGATCGCGCCAGGTGTCCGGCGAGCCGAGTTCACCGGCGACCGTGGAGAAGCGGGCCAGCATCTCGGTGCGCCTGCCCGGCTGGAAGAGGTCCGCCTTGGTGAACTGGCTGACGTCATGGGTCACTTCGAAGACGCCGTACGCCCCCGCGCCCTTCGCGTGGACCACGCGCTCAGGTACCCGCTCCCGGTTGAACTGCGCCATCTTCTCGATGAGGTAGTGGTCCTGGAGCAGGATGGGGCCGTCCGGGCTGACGGTGAGCGAGTGCTCGTCGCTCTCCACCGGGATGCCGACGTTGTTGGTGGTGTGCGTCACGCGTGTCCTCCCGTCGTGAGAGGTCCTGGCCGGGGCCAGGACCTGGGCAGCGGTCACTACGGGCCGCCTGCCCCAGCTAACCTCTCCGACACCCCGTCGGCAACATATGTACGGCTCCACGCCGATTGTTGGGTTTTGCCACCGCTTGTCCGGTACGGGCGCCGTGGGCCCGTACCGTCGCTACGTCGCGGACGGCGGCCTGGTCGTCAGTTCGAACCAGACGACCTTGCCGGTGGAGAGCCGGGTGGCGCCCCAGCGCCGCGCCAGCCGGTTCACCAGGAACAGACCCCGGCCGCCCTCGTCGGTGTCGCGGGCCCGCCGCTGCCTGGGCAGCTGCGGCGAATCGTCCCCGACCTCGCAGCGCAGTACCTCCGTACGGAGCAGCCGCAGCGTCACGGGACGCTCCGCGTACCGCACGGCGTTGGTCACCACCTCGCTGATCAGCAGCTCCACCGAGTCGCTCAGCTCCTCCAGGTCCCAGCGGGCCAGCGCCCGCCGGGCGAGCCGCCTGGCCCGGCCCGGAGCCGCGTCCTCCGGATCCAGCGACCAGCACGCCACATCGCTCGGCGCGATCCCGTCGAACCGGGCGGCGAGCAGCGCGATGTCGTCGTCCCGGTCGCCAGGACCCAGTACGTCGAGCACGTCGTCGCAGAGCGCCTCCAGCGGCGGCGCGTGGTCCGGGCCGGTGAGCTGGGCGGTGGCGGCGAGCCGCTCCCGCAGCTGCTCGATCCCCGTCCACACGTCCCGCAGCCGCGACTCCACCAGTCCGTCCGTGTAGAGCAGCAGCGTCGCCCCGGCGGGCGCGTCCAGCTCGACCGCCTCGAAGTCGACGCCGCCGACCCCGATCGGCGCCCCCGGCGGCACCCGAAGCACCTCGGCCCGGCCGCCCAGGTGGAGCAGTATGGGCGGCGGATGGCCGGCGTTGGCGATGGTGATCCGGTGCGCGACCGGGTCGTACACCGCGTAGAGGCAGGTCGCCATCCGGTCCGTGCCGAGCCGCTGGGCCTGCTCGTCCAGATGGTGCAGGACCTCCTGCGGCGGCAGGTCGAGCCCGGCCAGGGTCTGCGCGGTGGTCCGCAGCTGGCCCATGATCGCCGCCGAGGTCATCGAGTGGCCCATGACGTCGCCCACGACCAGGGCGACCCGGCTGCCGGGCAGCGGGATCGCGTCGTACCAGTCGCCGCCGACCCGGGCGGTCTCGGCGGCCGGCAGATAGCGCGAGGCCAGCCGCACCCCGGTGGGCTGCGGAAGGTTCTCCGGCAGCATCGTGCGCTGGAGTTCGTCGGCGATGTACGCCTCACGGCCGTAGAGCACCGCCTTGTCGATGCCCAGCGCCGTGTGCGTGGCCAGCTGCGCGGCGACCAGCAGGTCGTTCGCCTCGAAGGCGGACCGGTCCGGCCTGCGCAGGAAGACGGCCGCGCCGATGACCCGGCGCCGGCCGCGCAGCGGCGCGAGGATCGCGCGGTGCCCGTTCGGCACGGTGCGGTCGGCGCCCAGCAGCTCCGGCAGCGCGGCCCGCGCCGCCGCCGAGTCGCCGAAGACCGGCCGCACCCCCCGCAGCACCTCGGAGAGCGCGCCGCCCGACTGCACCTCGCACAGCTCGGCGGCCGGCAACACGTCCGACTGCGGGTCCAGCAGCGGCAGCCTGACCCCCTCGGCGACCTGGAGCGGCAGCCCGCCCGCGCCCAGCGCGTTCTCCGGGTCGTCGTCGCTCATCCGCAGCCGGTCGGTGCGGCGCAGCCGCAGCACGAACGGCGAGACGGGACGGTCGTCGCCCACCGGCAGCGGATCGCGCAGATAGACGAGTATGGCGTCCGAGAACGTCGGCACGGTCGCCCGGCACAGCCCCAGCACGATCTCGTCCAGGTCTATGCCCCGGGCGATCCGCCGGGTGGCGGCACCCACGAAGCGCAGCCGGTCGCCCTCGCGCCGCGCCGTCGTGGCGGGGTCGGGCGCCTGGGCCGGCACAGCCGGCTGCGGCGAGGGCACCGCCTCCTGCCGAGGCCGGGTACGTTCCTGGGACCGGGCAACCAGAGGCTGCCGGCCTTCGTGGGAGGGGGGGTGCTCCGTCACGCGTGGGATTCCGTCCGTCCGGGCCGGGGCTGCGAGGCGGTCGCTTCGACTGGCGACACGGTGGACCGGGGACCGTACCGGCAGCGGCGGATGCCGCTCCCTCCCCGTTCACCAGGTGAAACTACCCCTCGGCAGGCGGCGTCGACAGGGTGGTGGCCGAAACGCACGGCTCCACCCCCTCGTAGTGACTCACGGTCGTTGTGTTGTGCGGTCGTTGTGCTCGGCGGTCGTACCGGTCGACCGTGTGGCGTGTGGTGTGAGAAGCGCTGTGACTCATGATCAGTCCGGTGACGGCGCAGGTCTGTTGCCACGCTGCAGTCTTCCGGAGGACGATCCTACGTTTGAACCCAGGGGTGGTATCAAGGGTCTCCCGACTTCTCCCCGGCCCCGGCTCCCCGCCCCCCGTGGATCACCCGCGATCGGGGGGTACGAGCGGTCAGCAGACCGCCCGTACGGGTGCGCTGTCCCAGCCCTGCGGCAGCTCGGGCACCGGCCACGCCGGGTCGGGCCGCCAGTGCTCCCAGCCGCCGTCGAACGGGGCGCCCCACGCGTCGATCGTCTCGATCGCCGCCCGGCCCGCCGCCTCCACCCGGCGTGCCTGGGCCGGCTCCATCAGCCCGTCCCGCTGGGCCTGCGCGAACTCGTCCTCGTCACGCCAGCGCCAGCTGCGGTCCGGATAGACGTCGATGTCCAGAAAGTGGTCCTCGGAGTCGACGCCGCCCGCCCAACGGGTCAGCGGCTCCTCCAGGTTCACGTACCAGTGCTGGAAGCGCCAGCCGCGCTCCCACCACAGCCAGACCGACCACGGCTCGCCGGGGCGCGCCAGCTTCAGCACGCCCATGCCGTACCACCGGTCGCGCACCACGGTGCGCGGCTTGGTGTAGCGGGTGGCCAGCGGCTCGTGGTGGATCGGCGTGCCGTCCGCGAGCACCGGCCGCACACACGGCGTGTCGGGCGCCAGCCAGGCGGCGAGCAACTCGTCGGTATCCTGTACGACCGTGACCGGACGGCAGATGTGGACCCGGTCCCCGGCGTTCTCCCGGTACCGCCACAGAATCCGCTCACCGGGCGCCCAGCGCCCGCCCTCCGCCTGCCCGCTCGCCGTTCTCACCGTCGCTGTCATGGACAGATCCTAGGGCGTGTCCGCGGAGTCCCGCCTGCCCCGCGGCGTCCGGCACGCCCGCTCGCGTCGTGGCCGGGATCGCCCCCGTACATCCGTACGGGGACGGCCCTCGGCCGTGCGGGAGCGGCTCGGGATCCGAAGGACGCGTCAAACGCCGAGGCGCGGCGAGCGCAGCGCACCGGATGCCACGGGGGCCCGCCCTTGGCGCGGACGGCGCTGCTTCGACGACAGGGCCTGAGCCGTGCGCGGTCGCGGCACAGGGCGCGCCCACGCACCGGCCCCGGGGGGTTCCTCCGGGTCTTACGGGTGCGTCATACGCAGCACATCGAGCGCCGCGTCGAGCTGCTCCAGGGTGAGGTCCCCGCGTTCCACATAGCCGAGCGCCAGCACCGTCTCGCGGATCGTCGTCCCGTCGGCGAGGGACTTCTTGGCCACCTTGGCGGCCTCCTCGTACCCGATGTACTTGTTCAGCGGGGTGACGACGGACGGCGACGACTCGGCGTACTGCCGGGCGCGCTCGGCATGGGCGACGATGCCGTCCACCGTACGGTCGGCGAACAGCCGCGAGACGTTGGTGAGCAGCCGCACCGACTCCAGCAGATTCTTGGCGATCACCGGGAGCATCACGTTCAGCTCGAAGTTCCCGGCGGCGCCGGCCGCGGCGACCGTCGCGTCGGCGCCGGTGACCTGGGCGGCGACCATCAGGACCGCCTCCGGGATCACCGGGTTGACCTTGCCGGGCATGATCGAGGAGCCGGGCTGGAGATCGGGGAGACTGATTTCGGCCAGTCCGGTGCGCGGGCCCGACGCCATCCAGCGCACATCGTTGGCGATCTTGGTGAGGGAGACGCCGAGCGTACGGAGCTGCCCGGACGTCTCCACCAGCCCGTCCCGCGCGCCCTGCGCCTCGAAGTGGTCGCGGGCCTCGGTCAGCGGCAGCCCCGTCTCGTGCGCCACCTCGGCGATGACGGCCGCCGAGAAGCCGGGCGGCGTGTTGATGCCGGTGCCCACCGCCGTACCGCCGAGGGGCAGCTCCGCGAGCCGGGGCAGCGAGGCCGTCAGCCGCTCCACGGCGTACCGCACCTGGGCGGCGTAGCCGCCGAACTCCTGGCCGAGCGTGACGGGCGTGGCGTCCATCAGGTGCGTACGGCCCGACTTGACGACGTCGGCGAACTCGACGGACTTGCGCTCCAGCGCGGCGGCGAGGTGGTCGAGCGCCGGGATCAGCTCGCCGGTGACGGCGGCGGTCGCGGCGATGTGGATGCTGGAGGGGAAGACGTCGTTGGAGCTTTGCGAGGCGTTGACGTGGTCGTTCGGATGGACGTCGCGGCCGAGCCGCTCGGTGGCGAGGGTCGCGAGCACCTCGTTGGTGTTCATGTTGGACGAGGTGCCCGAGCCGGTCTGGAAGACGTCGACCGGGAAATGCTCGTCCCAGCGGCCCTCCGCCACCTCGGCGGCGGCGGCCCTGATGGCGTCCGCGACGTCCCGGTCGATCACCCCGAGATCGGCGTTGACCTTGGCGGCGGCGGACTTGACGCGGGCCAGCGCCTCGATGTGGGCGCGCTCCAGGCGCTGTCCCGAGATGGGGAAGTTCTCCACCGCGCGCTGCGTCTGGGCACGCCACTTGGCGTACGCCGGGACACGTACCTCGCCCATGGAGTCGTGCTCGGTCCGGTACTGGTTCGCGTCGGTCGTCATCGTGGTCGTACCTCCTGCAGGGGAGAGCGTCCGGGAGATCGATTGTGTTCCCCATGGTGCCCGCCGTGACGCCCCCGCCCCGGGAAGAGGTACGACCACCCGCGCCCGCGCGCCCCTGCCCACGCGCCGGGTTTACGCGAGGCCGGGGCCGCGTACGGGGATGTTGGTGAAGGTGGGGGCCGGGGCGGGTTCGGTGAAGAAGTCGTTTCCCTTGGCTCTTCCTGCCGATGGCTGCCCTCGCGTCGCTCGGCCCCTGGGGGCCTCCCGGGCTTCGGGCAGCCGCGCCGGACTCCGTCCGTCGGTCGGCGTCGCGCGCCGGGTTACGCGAGGCCGGGGCCGCGTACCGGGATGTTGGTGAAGGTGGGGGCCGGGGCGGGCTCCGTGAAGAAGTCATTGCCCTTGTCGTCCACGACGACGAACGCGGGGAAGTCCTCCACCTCGATCTTCCAGACCGCCTCCATGCCCAGCTCCTCGTACTCGACGACCTCGACCTTCTTGATGCAGTCCTGCGCCAGCCGGGCCGCCGGGCCGCCGATCGAGCCGAGGTAGAAGCCGCCGTGCGCGCCGCAGGCGTCGGTCACCTGTTTCGAACGGTTGCCCTTGGCGAGCATGACCTTCGAGCCGCCCGCCGCCTGGAACTGCTCCACGTACGAGTCCATCCGACCGGCCGTCGTCGGCCCGAAGGACCCCGAGGCGTACCCCTCGGGGGTCTTCGCCGGGCCCGCGTAGTAGACCGGGTGGTCCTTCAGGTACTGGGGCATCTCCTCGCCCGCGTCCAGCCGCTCCTTGATCTTCGCGTGCGCGATGTCGCGCGCCACGACCAGCGGTCCGGTGAGCGAGAGCCGCGTCTTGACCGGATACCTCGTCAGCTCGGCCAGGACCTCGTCCATCGGCCGGTTGAGGTCGATCCGCACCACGCTGTCGTCCGTACCGAGGTGCTCGTCGGTGGTGTCGGGCAGGAAGCGCGCCGGGTCCTTCTCCAGCTGCTCCAGGAAGACGCCCTCCGCGGTGATCTTCGCGACGGCCTGGCGGTCGGCCGAGCAGGAGACGGCGATCGCGACGGGCAGCGACGCCCCGTGGCGCGGCAGCCGCACCACGCGCACGTCGTGGCAGAAGTACTTGCCGCCGAACTGGGCGCCGATCCCGATCCGCTGCGTCAGCTCGAAGACCTTCTGCTCCAGCTCCTTGTCCCGGAAGCCGTGGCCGGTGGGGGAGCCCTCGGCGGGCAGCTCGTCCAGGTAGTGCGCCGAGGCGTACTTCGCGGTCTTCAGCGCGAACTCGGCCGAGGTGCCGCCCACGACGATCGCCAGGTGGTACGGGGGGCACGCCGCCGTACCCAGCGAACGGATCTTCTCCTCCAGGAATTTCATCATGGAGGCTTCGTTCAGGACGGCCTTGGTCTCCTGGTACAGGAACGACTTGTTCGCCGAGCCGCCGCCCTTCGCCATGAAGAGGAACTTGTAGGCGCCGCCGTCGGTCGCGTACAGCTCGATCTGCGCGGGCAGGTTCGAGCCGGTGTTCTTCTCGTCCCACATCGTCAGCGGCGCCATCTGCGAATAGCGCAGATTGAGCTTGGTGTACGCGTCGTAGATTCCGTGCGAAAGGGCTTCCTCGTCGCCGCCCTCGGTGAGCACGTTCTGCCCGCGCTTGCCCATCACGATCGCCGTGCCGGTGTCCTGGCACATGGGGAGTACGCCCGCCGCCGCGATATTCGCGTTCTTCAAGAGGTCGAGCGCCACGAACTTGTCGTTCGAGGATGCCTCGGGGTCGTCCACGATCCGGCGCAGCTGGGCCAGATGGGCCGGGCGCAGATAGTGCGAGATGTCGTGCATCGCCTCCGCGGCGAGCGTGCGCAGCGCCTCCGGCCCGACCTTGAGGAACGTACGGCCGTCGGCCTCGAACGTCGAGACACCCTCGGCGGTCACCAGCCGGTACGGGGTGGTGTCCTCTCCCAGGGGGAGCAGATCGGAGTACGCAAACTCTGGCATTACGGCCATTCCTCACTCGACGGGCGGTGACGCGGCCTCCATTGGCGGCGGCGCCCACCAGCCTAGGCCCTGTCCTCGAAGTGGCACCGTCCGCCCGAAGGGCGGGCCCCCGCGGTGTCCGGTGCGCTGCGCTCGCTTCGCTCGCTGCGCCTCGGCGGTTGACGCGTCCTTCGGATGCCGGGCGCTCCCGCGAGGCGGAGGGTCGCCCCATGTGTGCGCCGCGGACCGGGCCCTGTCCGGCAGGGAGCCCCGCCGGAGGGGTGGACGGCGCTCTTTGCCGGACAGGGCCTAGTCGCGATCTATCGCGTTTCGCTACCCTGTTGCCGTGGACCTCGAAAAGCACCCTCAGAAGCCGGTCGCCCCCGCTGAGCCCGCTGGCATCCGGGCCTCCGACGCCGACCGGGACCGGATCGCGGACATCCTCCGGGAAGCCCTGGCGCAGGGGCGACTGGACGCGGAGGAGCATGCGGAGCGGATCGACTCCGTCTACCGGGCCAAGACCGTCGGTGAACTGGAGCCGCTGGTCAGGGACTTGCCGGTGCCGGGGGGTGACACCGGCCCACCCTTCGCCGCCGCCTCCGCCCAGGGGGCTTACGGATACGCGGCGGAGAACACCGGTACCGAGAACATGGTGGCGATCTTCAGCAGTTCGGTGCGCAAGGGCCGCTGGCGCGTCGGCCGCAGGACCGACGCCTTCGCGCTCTTCGGCAATGTCGAGATCGATCTCACGGAGGCGTTGTTCAGTCAGCGGATCACGGTGATCAACGCGACGGCCATTTTCGGCAATGTCGAGATCCGCGTCCCACAGAACATCTCCATGCGGGGCAACGGCACCGGAATCCTCGGCAATTTCGAGGTCGACGCGCTGGTGGCCGAGGATTCGGAGGCGCCGACCGTCGTCGTCAACGGCTACTCGGTGTTCGGCAACGTGGAGGCCAAGCCGAAGCGCGGCAAGGTGATCACTGATCTGCGGAAACACCTGCGCAAGTACCTGGGCACCTGAGGCGCCCGCGCGCTCGGGCGCGTGGTGGTGCTTGAATTTCTGATTTCAACTTACCCGGGGATTCCGGCTGTTTCCGGCCAGAGTCGTCCCCGGGAGCGACGCGCGTCAATTCCGTACCGCGTTCCGGGCGCCGGATGTGGGTACCACTCAGTGCATAGGAGTGCGTACAGCGGGTAGGGAAAGCCTCATCGTCTCTCGCTCGCGAAGCCGTCGTCAGGAGTAGACCGTGCTGCAACTGCCGCATCAGCCCTTGCAGGTCGCCGCCGTTCCGCCGCAGCGGAGTCCCGCTCGGGAGGATCAGGCCGGCCCCTGGCACTCGGAGGCGGTGTGCCGCCGGGACGAAGCCGGATTGTTCTTCGCCCCCTCCAAGGAGCCGACAGCCGCGAGGCTGGCGCGCGAGGAGGCCGCCAAGCGGGTCTGCGCCCGGTGTCCGGTAATGGTCGAATGCCGCGAGCATGCGCTGCTCCAGCCCGAGCCGTACGGGGTGTGGGGCGGGCTGACGGCGGCCGAGCGCCGGGTGGCGCTGGCGCGCCGCAGGCGGCGTGAGGTGGAGCTGAGGAAGGCGGCCTCGGCGGGCGAGCGGATCGCCGCCGCCGGCTGAGCCCGCGGAGGACCGGCGGCACAGGGAGGGGCGCCCCGCCGCACAACGGGGGTGCCCCTTCCCTGTGCCCGCGTCCCCCGGGCCCGGGGGCCCACTCGCTCCCGGGTCTCGCTCCGGGTCTCGCTCCGGATCTCGCTCCCGGATGTCGCTCCCGGATGTCGCTCGCGAGTCCGCTTCCGAGTCCCGCTTGTGGACCTGAGGTCGCGTGGTGCGCGGTGTGTGGTGTGTGGTGTGTGGCCGGTGGCTACTTGGCGCGGTCGAAGTCGATCGTGCTGTAGGCGCGCAGCTTCGACAGCCGGTGCGTCGAGTCGATCTGCCGGATCGTCCCCGACTTGGAGCGCATCACCAGGGACTGGGTGGTGGCGGTCTCCGAGCGGTAGCGCACCCCGCGCAGCAGCTCGCCGTCCGTGATGCCGGTCGCCACGAAGAACACGTTGTCGCCACCGACCAGGTCCTCGGTCGACAGGACGCGGTCCAGATCGTGTCCGGCGTCGATCGCGCGCTGGCGTTCCTTGTCGTCCTTGGGCCAGAGCTTGCCCTGGATGACACCCCCGAGGCACTTGATGGCGCACGCGGAGATGATGCCCTCGGGCGTGCCGCCGATGCCCATCAGCAGGTCGACGCCGGTGCCCTCGCGCGCGGCCATGATCGAACCGGCGACATCGCCGTCGGAGATGAACGTGATCCGGGCTCCCGTCTCCCGGATCTCCTTGACCATGCTCTCGTGACGGGGGCGGTCGAGCACGACGACGGTCACATCGTCGGGGGCGCAGTTCTTGGCCTTGGCGACCCGGCGGATATTGACCGAGACGGGCGCGTTGATGTCGACGTAGTCCGCGGCCTCGGGGCCGGTGACCAGCTTGTCCATGTAGAAGACGGCGGACGGGTCGAACATGGCGTGCCGGTCGGCGGCGGCCAGGACGGCGATCGCGTTGGGCATGCCCTTGGCGTTGAGGGTGGTGCCGTCGACGGGGTCCACGGCGATGTCGACCTCGGCGCCGGTGCCGTCCCCGACGCGTTCGCCGTTGAACAGCATCGGGGCCTCGTCCTTCTCGCCCTCGCCGATGACGACGACACCGTTCATCGACACGGTGGAGACGAGCGTGCGCATGGCGTTCACGGCGGCGCCGTCCGCGCCGTTCTTGTCGCCGCGCCCCACCCACCGGCCGGCCGCCATCGCGGCGGCCTCGGTGACCCGGACCAGCTCCAGGGCGAGGTTGCGGTCGGGTGCCTCGGGAGACACCTCAAGGGGAGAAGGCAGTTGATGCTCGGTCATCGAGCGCACCTTTCTGTACGGCGACGGCCGGAAAAGAGGGTGATACGACTGTATCCGCACCGCGCCAAAATGAGCAGAGGGGCCCACGGATGAGCGCGATGGGGTGATGCGACGATGAGTCCGTGGCAGGCAAGCGAGGTACGCAGACGGTGCGGGACATGTTCCTGTCGATGGCGGTCATCGGACTCGTCGTCGCCGGTATCTACATGTTCATTCCGCACGACGACAAGGCCGACCCGGTGAAGGCGGTCGACTACCGGGTCGAGCTGGCGACCGCCCGGCGCGCCGCGCCGTACCCGGTGGTGGCGCCGGCGGGCCTGGCCGACACCTGGAAACCGACATCCGTCTCGTACAAGAGGCAGAGCGCCGACGCCTGGCATCTGGGCTATCTGGCCCCGGACGGCCAGTACGTCGCGGTCGAGCAGTCCACCGCGCCCCCGGCGAAGTACGTGAGCGACGTCACCCAGCGGGCCGAGGACACCGGCCGGACGCAGCAGGTGGCGGGCGAGACCTGGCAGCGCTGGAAGGGGCCCAAGTACGACGCCCTGGTCCGCGCCGACGGGGACGCGACGACGGTGGTGACCGGCACGGCCTCGTACGAGCGGCTGGCGGAGATGGCCGCCGCGCTGGAGGCCGGGAAGTCCTGAGGCTGACGCGCCGACGCGCCGACGCGCCGACGCGAGCGTGGTGCTCCGCAGGGTGTGGCGCGCGGCGCGGCGTGGCGCGAACCCGGATCCGGACCAGGACACGGACACGGACACGGACATGGACATGGACGAGGCCGCCGTGCCCTCCCGAGCGGAGGGTGCGGCGGCCTCGTCGTGCGGTGGATCCCCGGCCGTGCGGCGCGGCGATGGCACGCGGTTCAGACGGTGGTGATGACCTCGTCGAAGGCGAGGCGCGGGGAGCGCGGGTAGAAGGCGCCGTCGCCCGGCTTGCCGATGTTCACGACGGCCAGCGGCGTGTGGTCGCCGTCCAGGAACTCCTTCTGGATGCCCGCCGGGTCGAAGCCGGTCATCGGGCCCGCGGCGAGACCGGCGGCGCGGATGCCGACGATGAAGTACCCGGCCTGCAGGGACGCGTTCAGCGTGGCGGCCGACTCGCGGGAGGTGCGCTCGCTGAAGAACGCGTCCTTCGCCTGCGGGAAGGCCGGGAAGAGGCGGGGCAGCTCCTCGTGGAACTCGTTGTCCGCGGCGAGGATCGCGACGAGCGGCGCGGTGGCGGTCTTGGCCTGGTTGCCCTCGGACATGTGCGCGACGAGGCGCTCGCGGGCCTCGGGCGAGCGGACCAGGACGACGCGCAGCGGTGACTGGTTGAAGGCGGTCGGGCCGAACTTGACCAGGTCGTAGATCGCCTGGACCTGCTCCTCGGTCACCGGCTCGTCCGAGAACGTGTTGGCGGTGTGGGCCTCACGGAAGAGGAGGTCCTGGGCTGCGGGGTCGAGTACGAGGGACATCGTGCGAAGTACCTTCCGAAGGCGTGGAGGATCGGTTGATCAGCTTCACCCTACAAGTAAGTATATGAAGCTTCAACAAAAACCGGAGGGGGTGATCGGCTTCACAGCGCCCCTCGCGCCCCTGCGCTCCCCGCGCCCTTCGTGCCTCTTCGCGCGCCGTGCGGGTCGGCCCCTACGCCTCCGGCGTCGCGTCCCCCTCCGCGCGCTCACCGGCCGCGTCCGCGCTGGTCAGCGAGGCGTCCAGCCGGGCGCGCGCGCCCTCCAGCCAGCGGCGGCACACCTTCGCCAGCTCCTCGCCCCGCTCCCACAGCGCGAGCGAGTCCTCCAGCGACGTTCCGCCCGCCTCCAGCCGACGGACGACCTCGATCAACTCGTCCCGCGCCTGCTCGTAACCGAGCGTCGCGGCTCCCTCTTCCGTACCAGCCACAGTCCGAACCATCCCTTTACCTCGACTACGCCGACTGTTTCGACTACGCCGACCGTTTCGACTCTTTCCGCCACTTCGGCCAGGCCCACCGCGCCTGCCGCGTCGACGCCTGTCCGGGTGGGCCCACGTCCACCCGGAGACAACGCACCGGCGTCCTCCGGGCGCGGTCGGCCCGGGACCGCCCACCGGAGGGCACCTCACCCGGTGACGCGCACCGTGAACTCGCCCTCCGCCACCCGGGCCCGCAGCTCGTCGGCCGCGCCGACCTCCTCCGGGGACCGTACGACCGCGCCGTCCGGCCGCTGGAGCACCGCGTACCCCCGCTCCAGCGTCGCCGCAGGGGACAGCGCGACCACCCGCGCGCGGGTGTGCGACAGCTCCGAGTCCGCCCGGTCCAGCTGATGCCGCAGCACCCGTCGGCTCCGGTCGGTCAGCGCGGACACCTCGGCCTCGCGCTCCTCCACCATCCGGTGCGGCCGCTCCATCACCGGCCGGGCCAGCGCGTGCGCGAGACCGCGCTCCTCCCGGTCCAGCAACCCCCGTACCGTCCGCAGCGCCCGGTCCCGCAGCGCCTGGACCCGGTCCAGCTCCTCACCGACATCCGGCACGATCCGCTTCGCCGCGTCGGTCGGCGTCGAGGCCCGGACATCCGCCACGAGATCCAGCAGCGGCGAGTCCGGCTCGTGCCCGATGGCCGACACCACCGGCGTCCGGCACGCGGCCACCGCCCGTACCAGCTCCTCGTCCGAGAACGGCAGCAGATCCTCCACACTGCCGCCGCCGCGCGCCACGATGATGACGTCGACCTCCGGCAGCGCGTCCAGCTCCGCCACCGCCCGCACGACCTGCGACACGGCGTTGACCCCCTGCACCGCCGTGTTGCGGACCTCGAACCGCACGGCAGGCCAGCGCCGGCGCGCGTTCTCCAGGACATCGCGCTCGGCCGCCGACGCGCGCCCGCAGACCAGCCCGATCAGCTGGGGCAGGAACGGCAGCGGCTTCTTGCGGTCGGCGGCGAACAGCCCCTCGGCCCCCAGCGACTTCTTCAGCCGCTCCAGCCGCACCAGCAGCTCCCCGATGCCGACCGGCCGTATCTCCGTGGCCCGCAGCGACAGCTGCCCGCGCGGCGCGTACCACTCGGGCTTCGCCCGCACCACGACCCGGGCGCCCTCGGAGACCACGTCGGCGATCGCGTCGAAGACCTGCCGGTAGCAGGTGACGCTCACCGAGATGTCGTGCGAAGGATCGCGCAGCGTCAGGAAGACGACCCCCGCGCCGGGCCTGCGCGAGAGCTGGGTGATCTGCCCCTCGACCCAGATACCGCCGAGCCGGTCGATCCACCCACCGATGAGCCGCGACACCTCGCCCACGGGCAGCGGGGCTTCTGCGGACGTTTGGAGAGCCATGGGAAGGAGCGTATCGGCCGCCTGTGACATCGCCCCCGAAAAGCGACCGCCGACGGCTGGGGGCTGCCGCGACCGCTACCGAGCGCTGGCGGCTGCCGCGACCGCTACCGACCGCTGGGGGCTGCCGCGACCACTACCGAGCGCTGTCGGCTGCCGCGACCACTACCGGCCGCCGAGCGCGCCACGCTTTCGCTGGATCAGGAGCACCACCAGCCCCACCGCCAGCCAGATCGCGCCCACCAGCTGCGCCGACCCCGCCGCCTCCACGATCACCGCGATCAGGATGCCCGCCCCGATCACGGGCAGCACCACATGGACGAGCCAGCGCGGCGGCCCCGCCGCGCGCCGCACCGCGAACCACCCCACCACCGACGCGTGCAGCAGCACGAACGCCGTCAGCGCCCCGATGTCCACCACCGAGACCAGCCGGTCGAGCCCGTCGTCCCGCCGCGCCGCCCACACCGCCGCCACCAGCGTCACCACCGCCGCGAGCAGCAGCGCCACGCGCGGCACGCCCGAGTCCGTGCGCGACAGCGCGCGCGGCAGCCGCCGCTCCCGGCCCATCGCGAACAGCAGCCGCCCGGCCGCCGCCTGCCCGGCCAGCGCCGCGAACGCCGCGCCGATCGCCTTGCTGACCGCCACCAGATCGTGCAGCCAGCCACCGACCGAGGTGTTCACCGCGTCGTAGAAGGCCGACCCCTGCTTCGCGGGGTCGGCCGCCAGCTCGGCCGAGGTCGACGGCTCCAGCAGCGCCACCAGATAGGTCTGCGCGATGAACAGCGCACCCGCCAGCACCAGACAGAACAGCACCGCCCGCGCCACCTGCCGCGACCCCCCGGTCACCTCCTCGGCGAACGAGGCGATCGCGTCGAAGCCCAGATACGACAGCACCGCCACCGAGACCGCGCCCAGCACCGCCGCCGTCGAGAACCCCGTATCGCCGGTGAACGGCGACGCCCAGCCGCGCGTCGCGCCGTCGCGCGCCAGGACGACGAGCGCCGACACCACGAACACCAGCAGCACCACGATCTCCATGGCGAGCACCGCGAACCCGACCCGGGCCGCCGCCCGTACCCCCCAGAGGTTGAGCAGCGTGGTGATCACGACGGCGAGGGCGGTCCACACCCACCGGTTGACGGACGGCACCAGCGCCTCCATCGCGATCCCGGAGAACAGGTAGGCGACCGCGGGGATCAGCAGATAGTCGAGCATCGCCATCCACCCGGCGATGAACCCTGGCCCCTCGCCGAGCCCCTTGCGGGCGTACGCGAAGACCGAACCTGCCTGCGGGGCGACCCGGACCATCTGGGCGTAGCTGAAGGCGGTGAAGGCCATCGCGACGGTCGCGACCACGTAGACGAGGGCCACCGCCCCGTGCGACTTGGCGTCCAGAGTGCCGTACACACCCACGGGGGCCATGGGCGCGATGAACAGCAGCCCGTAGACGACGAGGTCCCGGAAGCCCAGACTCCGCCGCAGCTCGCCCCTGCCGCCGCCGTGGCCGCTGCCCCTGCCGTCGCCGCTGTCCTCGCCCCCGCCGCCGTTCGGGCCGGAGCCGATGCCGGAGCCGTCCGCTCCGGCGCCGGTACCGGTGTCCGTGTGGGCCATCGCGTTCCTCCGTTGATCGCGTAGGCCCAGTCTCGGCAGGCGGGCGTGGTTCCGCCTCTTGTGGACGGCCTTACGGTCGGCTCCCGGCGCGGCCTTACGATGGGAGGCATGACTGCAACGTCCCGCCCGTCGCCCGCCGCCACCCCCAGTGGAGACGCCGCGCGCCGCGCCGGCAAACGCGTCCTCCTCGCCGCCCCCCGCGGTTACTGCGCGGGTGTGGACCGTGCCGTGATCGCCGTGGAGAAGGCCCTGGAGCAGTACGGGGCGCCCATCTACGTCCGCCACGAGATCGTCCACAACAAATACGTCGTCAAAACCCTGGAGAACAAGGGCGCCATCTTCGTGGACAGAACGGCGGAGGTCCCCGAGGGGTCGATCGTCATGTTCTCGGCCCACGGTGTCGCGCCGGTCGTCCACGAGGAGGCCGCCGAACGCAGGCTCGCCACCATCGACGCGACCTGCCCGCTGGTCACCAAGGTCCACAAGGAGGCCGTGCGCTTCGCCTCCGAGGACTACGACATCCTGCTGATCGGCCACGACGGCCACGAAGAGGTCATCGGCACCTCGGGCGAGGCCCCGGACCACATCACGCTGGTCGACGGCCCCGAGGACGTCGCCAACGTCGAGGTCCGCGACGAGTCGAAGGTCGTCTGGCTCTCCCAGACCACGCTCTCCGTCGACGAGACGATGGAGACGGTCGACGCCCTCAAGGAGAAGTTCCCGCAGCTGATCGCGCCGCCGAGCGACGACATCTGCTACGCCACGCAGAACCGCCAGATCGCCGTCAAGCAGATGGGCGCCGACGCCGATCTGGTCATCGTGGTCGGCTCCAAGAACTCCTCCAACTCGGTACGGCTGGTCGAGGTCGCCCTCGGCGCGGGCGCGAGCGCGTCCCACCTGGTCGACGCCGCGGACGAGATCGACGAGGCGTGGCTCGACGGGGTCTCCACCGTCGGCGTCACCTCGGGCGCGTCCGTCCCCGAGGTCCTGGTCGAAGGCGTCCTGGAGTGGCTCTCGCAGCGCGGCTTCGAGGACGTGGAGATCGTCAAGGCGGCCGAGGAGTCGATCACCTTCTCGCTCCCCAAGGAGCTGCGCCGCGACCTGCGCGCCGAGGCCGCCGCCCTCTCGGAGAAGTAGGCGGCGCGCAGTGCGGGGTGCGGGGAGGAGGCCGACCGACCGGCCCCTCCCCGCACCCCGCACCCGTACGGGCCCGCTACCCCGTCCGCCCGCACCGGGAGTCGCTGTCAGCGGCTGGCCGTAACGTTGTGCTCATGAACGTCTTCGGAGTGGACATCGGCGGTACGGGCATCAAGGGCGCGCCCGTGGACCTGGACCGCGGCGACCTGGTCGAGCCGCGCTACAAAGTACTCACCCCGCACCCGGCGACCCCCGAGGCGGTGGCCGACGGCGTGGTCGAGGTCGTCCGGCACTTCGGCTGGTCGGGCCCGGTCGGCATCACGTTCCCCGGGGTGGTCACCGGTTCCGTGATCCGTACCGCCGCCAATGTCGACAAGGCGTGGATCGGCACCGACGCGGGCCAGGTCCTGGGCGACCGGCTGAACCTCCGGGCGACGGTTCTCAACGACGCGGACGCGGCGGGCGTGGCCGAGATGGCGTTCGGCGCGGGCCGGGGCCGCAAGGGCGCCGTATTCCTGCTCACCTTCGGTACGGGCATCGGCAGCGCCCTCTTCATCGACGGCAAGCTGGTGCCCAACACCGAGCTGGGCCATCTGGAGCTGAACGGCCACGAGGCGGAGAAGCACGCCTCCACCAAGGCCAAGGAGGACGAGGAGCTGAGCTGGCACCACTGGGCGCACCGGGTGCAGAAGTACCTGGCCCATGTGGAGATGCTGTTCTCGCCCGAGCTGTTCATCATCGGCGGCGGCGTGAGCCGCAAGGCCGACAAGTTCCTTCCGCTGATCGAGGGGATCAGGGCCGAGATCGTCCCGGCCGAGCTGCAGAACAACGCGGGCATCGTGGGCGCGGCCATGGCGGCGGCGGGCCGCTGACGCGCCCCGCGCGGACGGCTGCCTCAGGCCCGCCGGGCGGTGCGTGAGGCGTCGGCCCCGGTCCTGGGGGCGCGCGGCGCGCGGGGGACGCGCCCGGTCGGCGGGGCCGGAGGACGGACGGCGGCGCCCCGGCCCGGAGGACCGCCGCGGGCGGCCGCGTCCCGGGCGAGCTGCCGTCGGCCCATCTGGCGCACCTTGCGTACGGAGGCGATGACACCGGCGACGAGCGTCCCGCCGTACAGCCAGCCGGCGTGCATCGCCAGCGTGGTGACCAGCCCCATGAGCTGCCCGCCGAACCCGTCGGTGCCCCCGGCGATCGGCAGCGCGCCGACCGCGAAGGCGATGGGCACGGCGATCGGCGCCGTGACCAGGTCGGCCGTACGGACCCAGAGCGCCGTCACCGCGCTGACCGGCAGGAACAGCAGCCCGTAGACGAGCGGCGCGCCGTCGAACAGCAGCTGGTCGAGGAAGGCGAAGAAGAGCATGGTGGCGGTCGCGAACAGCCCCGCGCCGAGCCCGGTGAACCGGGGATTGGGCAGGCCGCGCAGCCGCCGTACCACCGGTGCGACCTGCCGCCGCCGTGCGGGCGGCACCTGGGGCACCCCGGCGGCCCCGGCGACGGCGCTGCGCGCCGCGGGAGGGCGCTGCTGCCGGTGACGGCGCGCGGGCTGAGACGTCCTTGGCTGCTCCACCCGACCAACGTAGGTGGCCGAGGGGCCCGAATCAGGTGCGGGACACGCCCTTTGGTGGACCTTCCCGTCCAGTTCGAGGCGTACGGGCGCAGGCGGGGGCCGGGGGCGGGGGTCCGGAGCCCGTCGTGGAGCGTGACGGCGCGCCCGTAAACTGGGGAACCGGTCCGAGGGCCTGTCCGCAATGTCCCGCCCCCGGCCCCTCCGGCCCCGCACTCCAGCAGCCCTTACTCCAGGAAGTCGCCAACGTGTCGCTCACGATCGGAATCGTCGGCCTGCCGAATGTCGGCAAGTCGACCCTGTTCAACGCCCTGACCAAGAACGACGTGCTGGCGGCCAACTACCCGTTCGCCACCATCGAGCCCAACGTCGGCGTCGTCGGCGTCCCCGACCCCCGGCTGAACACGCTCGCGGGGATCTTCGGCTCCCAGAAGATCCTCCCGGCCACGGTCGACTTCGTCGACATCGCGGGCATCGTGCGCGGCGCCTCCGAGGGGGAGGGGCTGGGCAACAAGTTCCTGGCGAACATCCGCGAGTCGGACGCCATCTGCCAGGTCATCCGGGCCTTCAAGGACGAGAACGTCGTGCACGTCGACGGCAAGGTCTCGCCCAAGGACGACATCGAGACGATCAACACCGAGCTGATCCTCGCCGACCTCCAGACCATCGAGAAGGTCCTGCCGCGCCTCCAGCGCGAGTCGCGCATCAAGAAGGACGTGGTGGCGCAGGTCAAGGCCATCGAGGAGGCGCAGGCCATCCTGGAGACCGGCGAGACGCTCTTCTCGGCCGGCATCGTCCAGGGCACGGAGAAGTCCGAGCCGCTGCGCGAACTGCACCTGCTCACGACCAAGCCGTTCCTCTACGTCTTCAACGTGGACGAGGACGAGCTGACGGACGACGCCTTCAAGGACGAACAGCGCGCCCTGGTCGCCCCCGCCGAAGCGATCTTCCTCAACGCCAAGCTGGAGTCCGACCTCGCCGAACTGGACGACGAGGAGGCCCTGGAACTCCTCCAGTCCGTGGGCCAGGAAGAACCCGGCCTGGCCACCCTCGCCCACGTCGGCTTCCGCACGCTCGGCCTCCAGACATACCTCACGGCCGGCCCCAAGGAATCCCGCGCCTGGACGATCAAAAAGGGCGCCACGGCCCCCGAGGCGGCCGGTGTCATCCACACCGACTTCCAGAAGGGCTTCATCAAGGCCGAGGTCATCTCCTTCGCCGACCTGGTCGAGACGGGCTCGGTGGCCGACGCCCGCTCGGCGGGCAAGGCGCGCATGGAGGGCAAGGAGTACGTGATGCAGGACGGCGACGTGGTGGAGTTCCGCTTCAGTTTGTGAACTCCACCACGTCGCTGACGTGGTGGAGTTCAGTTCGAAAGTACAAGTGCCTGATGGGGCCGGGACGAGTTCGTCCCGGCCCCATCAGGTGTCCCCGCGGTCCTTGACGAGGGCCTTGAATGCGAGGGTGAAGATTTCCCTCCCCCTGCCTCAGTCGTCCCATTCATTTAAGGCACCACTGCCCTCCCTGTGGCTGCTGCCTTCAGAGTGGCCACGGAGCCACCGCAGTCGGCAGTGACGCCGTGTTGGCGGGGGTGGAACCTCTCGTCTTCCTCAAGGATCCCGCGTTCAAGGGGCCGCTCTGCTTGGCTCTGGGGTATGTCTCTTCTCGCGTCTGCTCCCTGGGAGCAGGTCAGGCCGGTGGTGACCAGTACGGCGTTCTGGGCCGCCGTCGGTGTCTTCGTCGCGGCCGTCGCCATCCGCTTCAACTACCGCTCCAGCCACCCCCGGCGGCGGCTGACCTACAGCTTCTCGGTGCTGCCGCTGTTCGCACGCCAGGCCGACGGCGAGGGCGCGGGCTCTCTGGTGGAGGTGTCGTTCGTGGGGGTGCCGGTCAAGGATCCGCGGCTGGTCGCGCTGACGCTGGTCAACACCGGGTCCAAGGACATTGCAAGCGCGCACTTCGACGGCAACGTAGCCATGCGCCTGGAGCTCGGCACCAGGGCGCTGTGCCTGTTCGCGACGGAGGCCCACCCGGCGACTTCCCGGCCTCCCACGGCCAGAATTTCCACCGGCCGCTCCCAGGCTGGCCACCAGGCGGTGCTCGTCGCCCCCGGTCGCCTGGGCAAGGGTGCATCGGTCACCTACACGGTCCTCGTCGAGGGACAACCGAAGCTGTCCTTCCGCCACAACCTGATCGACGTTGAGGTCAAGGAGGGCTCCTACCTGCGCGAAATCAACCAGGCCATCGAGAGGGGCGAGAATCTGGACTGCTCGTGAACACTCGGGTCAGCCCAGGGGGCCCGTAGCTTCGGAAGTACCGGGCCGAGTCCTACTTGCCAACTCGCCTGACACAGGATCACCTTGGCTGACCTGTGTGAAGTGCTTCGAGCCTAGATAACCGCCGAGGCATGCCCTTGGGCGCGGATCAGGTGGTGTGGGTGACGGCCTGCGGTCACGGGGCAGTGACGGGAGCCGTGGGCTGCGGGACTGTGGGGAGGCTGTCCAACACATTCTGGAGCAGTGCGTTGATGTATGTGCGCGGCGGCAGGTCGTCCATGCTGAGGCGGGAGGGTCTGGTGCTCATGGGGCGGTGCAGGGCGTCATCGGCGCTGGTGCGGAAATCGGTGAGCTTCCTGATGTACGCCTTGTCAGTCTTGCCGAACGCCACGTTGGCTACCACCTGCTCGAACGTGCGCCGCCCGAAGGCGGGCGGAACATGGTCAAGGATGGCGCGCAACAGCATCTGGCAGGCGTAGGGATGCCGATCGGCGTGGTTGGTGTTGAGCTCGCCCACCAGGGCGAGCAGCTTGTCGAGCTGCAAAACGGTGTTCTTGGCCTTCAGATCGGCGATCAGAGCTTCGTCCACATAGGGGCCCGGGCCCGGTACGGCGTTCGACACCGGGACCGGCACGATGGGGGCAGCGCCCGGGATTTCGTTCGCCTGAGCGGCGACCAGACGGGCTGTTGTCTGGACGTAGTCGTGAAGGGTCTTGGCGTCCTTGTACCGGCGGATTTCCCGGCGCAGCTCACGCCACCAGGTGCCTGCCGCTGCCGTGCCGCCGCTGGAGCCGCCCCATGTCGCCGGTTCCAGCGCCAGGACGTCCGGAAGCCTGGCCGCGAAGCTCTCAGGGAGCCCCGGGAGCTCCTGTTTGATGTCGTCGATGGTGAACCGCGGCCTGGCAGCTTCCTGCGTCGAAATGTGCGCGCTGCGCTGCATACCGATCAGCACGTGGAGGACTCGCAGGAAGGGCTCGCTCATGTACGGCTGGAGTTCGGGGAGGTGCAGGCAGGCCGCGATCGTGAGTGAGGGGCGGTCGTCGTCGGCGAAGTAAGGGCTGCTTTGCGAGGTGAGGCCGTAGGAGATGCCGATGTTGCCCTGGGAGCCGATGCGGGGCAGGGAGCGGATCAGCTTCTCCGCCTCCAGGTCGTAATTGTCCAAGGTGGCGACGGTGAAGGACCAGACGGGCCACACACCCTCCATGAGGTACTGCTGCGCCATGGTGTTCAGGAGCACCGTCTGCTCCTGGGACAGCTTGGCAGTCAGGTCGTTCAAGGGGTCCGTCCCTTCTCGTGGCGCAGGTCGCGCCTATGCATCAAGGCAACACGGAGACAGGGCGCGTTGTACAGCGCCTTCGGAGGACGAGCGGGCTTGCCCTGGGTGGAGATGATCGCCCTGTCGCCGTCGCGGCTGCTTGGAGGAGCCTTGACTGTCAGAGGCGGGCACTAGCCTCGAGGAATGGGTCGGGCACCGGTGCCAGGAGCTCGACTGTATGCGGAGTTGGATTCCTTTTCTGGTGAGCTGGAGGTCGCATGACCCGCGACAAGCGACGGGTGCAGACGGCGGTGATCGGCGGCCCCGACTCGGAGTTGCCGGTGGTTCTGCCGCTGGACGCCGTTGAACTCGATGCGTTCCGTCGTCGGCACCCTGAGGACACCTATTGGTGCGGGGTGTGGCTGGGCGGGTGCGGCCAGCGGCTCACTGCCCGCCGGTGTACCGAATGCGTCTGCCACTTCGCGCACCTGTCCCACGCCGACAACTGCCGACGATCAGCGCTCGGAGTGTCCAGCGCTGACCATCTCTACATCAAGCAGGACCTGCTGCGCTGGCTGGCTGACCAGAACAACGATGCCACCGCCGAGATTGAGGCGGCCGCGGACGGGAATATGGCCGGAGCGGTGCGCTTCACTCCCCAGCGAGGTGCGGGACTACGCGTGCTCCTCTCCGCGGACAGTGCCCAGATCGCCGACCGCAGCCCCTCCCACATCCTGCTCGCCGAGGACCTGGCCGCCACCGTGGAGGCCGTGCTGGCCCGACACGGATACGTCAACCTTGTCCGGTGCGTTCCTGACGGCCCCCGCCGGCGTACCCAGATCGGCACGAAGACGCGCAGCGGCCAGACCTGGCATGAGCTGAACGAATGCGCCCTGACTCCCGAGGGCACGTCGACCCCGTCCGTGGAAGCGGTACGCCGCCAGCGCACCGCTTCCCATCTTCTTGGCCGGCGCACCCCTGCCACACCCCCGCCGACCACCCCCGCAGTGGTTGGCGGGGCGGTCAACGACCCCCAGGGCTACGACCGCACGGAAGTCATCCAAGCCCTGGAAGATGCCCTCGCCGACGGGCGTAACGTGACAAAGCTCCGCTTGTGTCTCGAACGCGCGGAGACGGCCACTCGCTCGGGCGCGAACTTGCGGGAGAACGGGCTCATCCGGGCCGCAGGTGACGCACTGCTGCGCATGGAGCGCGGCGTCGGCGTTCGTCCCAGCCCCGTCTCCCAGCGGTCGGCCACCAAGACGCGGGCGGCCCGTTCCTCATCCCCCGGCCGGGCCCTCCCCCCGGGGCGCTTCACCTCGCCCATGCCACGGCGCGTGGAGCCCACCGCTGCGGACCAGGAGGCGAGAAGGGCCGCAGCAGACAGGGCGGCGAAGGAGACCACCGCACGGGCCACGATCCTGGAACAGGAGCGGGCGGCGAAGATCAGGGACGGCGTTGCCGCCGTACGCGGGGCTCTGCGGAAGAAGGCTCGCGAAGGAACCACGAGCTCGTGGGGGAAGCTGCGCGACCAGATCGGGCCCGTTCCCCTCGCCAGTCTGAAAGCCGAGGACCAGGCCAACGTCCTGTACGAGGTCGACCGGAACACTCCGTCAAACGAGCCCCTGCTGTCGACTCTGCTCGCCCTCGGAGATCCTGCCCTCATACCAGCATTCCGGCGCGCGGCTTCTCGCTTCGGGATTGATCTGCCCGAGGATCCGCACGATCTCCGCGACGTTCTCGAAGCCGATGCGCAGGCTCTGTATGAGCTCTGGCGCCATCGGTAGGAGCCTGGGCCAGCTAATTGCTGCCCAGGTAGTACTAGGGAGGGCGGATAGCTCTGTTGGCTCGACGCCTGCGTGGGGAGAACGGGCCGAATCCCGCCTGGGCATTGTCAATCCGGGCTTGGACGCTGCTATGCGCAGATACATTGCCCAGTCAAGAAGATACGGATGACGGGGCTGTTGAGGCCCGGAAGGACGATGGTCTAGGTATGAGCGACGAGACTAAAGCCGGTTTGCGGCAAATGCCGGATGGAGCATGGCAGTTGTGGGTGCCAAAGGGTTCGGCAGGCGCGTTGATTAAGGAACTCGAAGCCACAGCTCCCGGCGTGCTGCCATCCTCTGCTGATCGCACAGCTGTTCTTGCTTCACTCGGTTACCGTCCAGCTGACTCCGCATCTTGCGCCTCGGGCTGGGCGTGGCAGGAGATCGAAACTCGCGGTGGTGTCCTGCAGCTCGTTGGCCAAGCTGCTGTGGTTGCGCTGGAAGGAGCAGAGACTCCAAAGAGTCCGTCTCGGCTTGCCGTGGCACACCGGAAGGAGCCGCTGACGTCGGAAGAGCTGCACGACCTGCTCGGCCCGGTGGCGGCCGGATGGCCGGCACTGGGACTGACAGTGTGGCGCGGCGGCATCCTCCGGTACATGGCCGATCAACAGGTGAAGGTATTCCATGGCCGTGAACTGATCGGCTTCACCGAGCAGTCCCCTACCGTTCCTGATCAGCGTATTTACAATGCCGTGGTACATATCGACCACGAGGGCCTGCCGTATGGCGGCAGCTTTCCACCTGGCGTCATTCCCGTTGACCCCGTGAGGGCTCAAGCCGAGAAGAAAGCTCGCCTCAACTCCTGATTTCCTGCGAGTGACCGAACGGCACCACACGGCCGGTCACTGGTCAAGGCGCTCCCTCGCCCCCCTGGTGTGCTCGGGAGCCGTGACTGAACGCTTCGCTTGGCCAGTTGGGTGCCAGCTGACCAGGCCCATGGTCACAGCCGCTCCCCGGGTGCCCACCGCGGGGAGAGAGCGTTTCGATCTGGCATTCTTCATGCGCGGGCGCTGCGACTCTTGCACGCTCGAAATCTCTGCGAGGAGTGAGTCTGATGGCGAAGCGGGGCACCGACCACTGGAGTGAAACCTACTGTGATCGACGCTTCCACCCTCCACACCTGACGGGCCTGCCCTACTGGTTCTACTGCCGACTTGAACCGGGCCACGACGGAGACTGCGACTGCGAAGCGGCCCACGAAGAGATGAGCACGACGGACTGAAGTCCATAAGATCGTGTCCTATGTGGTGAGGCGGACATTGAGGTCGTCATGGGGCGGGGTACGTGGAGTTGGATTGTTCCGGAAGGGCTGTGGGAGATCGCGAAGCCGCTGATCCCGCCCTCTCGGGTGCGGCCGCAGGGCGGAGGGGCGCAGGACACACCCGACGAGACCCTGTTCGCCGCGATCATCTATGTCTTGGTCAGAGGCTGCGCCTGGCGGGCCTTGCCGCCCTGTTTCGGCATATCGAAGTCCACGGCCCATCGCCGGTTCCTGATCTGGTCGCGCGCCGGGGTGTGGGGCCTACCACCAGCGCCGAGGCGATGGTCTACTGATCGATGGCGATGCTCATGACCCGCCGCCTGGCCCGGACAGGCCCGCGGCGAGCGTGAACCGGCCCGGCTGCCGCTCGGCCAGCCAGCCGCGCACCACCAGGCGCTTCGCCTTCGACCGCAGTGCCTCCACCTCGCCGGCACCGCATCCATCCCGAACAAGACGGCCATCTCCTGGCGGGTCAGCGGCCCTTGATGGAGACGATGGCGGTCCGCGAGTGCCTGCCCGATGCGCTGGCAGTCCACCGACAGCACCGACCAGCCCAGTCCCTCACGCCACAAGGGCACCTGCGACTTCGGCTTCGCGGCCGTCGTCACCGACGGTGTCTCCTCAGTCCACTCAGTCTGGTCGTGATCTTCGGGCTCGTTGACCGGGTCCAGCACCTCGCCGACCCGGGACCGGGCGATGACCCACTCTTTCCAATCCCACTCGGCCACGGCCAGTTCGGCCTGGACGCGGTCGGCTTCCTCCCGCAGTTCGTCCACCCGACGGCGGGCAGCGAGCTCGAGCTGTTCCAGCAATCCCACGACCGACGGCATCCACGGCCTCCCCAGGAGCGATGACAGGACAGGTCACCACTCCCACGGGTTCGTCGACCCTATGCCTGACCAGCTACAACGCCGCCCTCAGGTTCGGTACGACAACAGCCGCTTACGGTGGCGCTGTTCAGGATTCGTCTTGAACCTGCTCCCTGGCTGTGAAGCTTCTCGTCACTCCCCAAAACTGTGCGCTCGTCGAGCAGCTGGGCGGGGGAGGCGCGGCTGCGGGTCTGCGGGCAGTGGGAGACGGAAGCGGTGGTTACGCGGCCCCTGACTTGTGCCGCCAGACGGCATGCTCCAACCCGCCTCTGTCGTGCCCGAGCATTGCGGCGGCTTCCTCGTACACTGTGCGCAGCTGTTCGTAGCGGAGATCCGGAACGCCAGCATCTGCAGCGAAGGAGCGCAGATGTACGTCGATCGCGACCTGTGAACGGCCGATAAGGTTGCCGATGTAGTCGACGCTCTTCGGCCCTACCCCCTTCACAGTGCGTAGAGCGGCGCGATTGGCCTGCTGGTCGAGCCAAGTGTGGAGATCGTCGCGGGTATCGACCCCATTTGCAGCTAGGAGGTCGGTGATGGCATGGGCCGTCGCGACCTTCTGGGCGTGGTTGAACTTCATGGCGATGGCAAGGTTTTCTGCGGCGAGCTGGCCCTGGAACCCGCGGACTGTCCTCGCGTCCGGCCAGCTCGTTTGCAGTTGGAGAAGCCGCGGCCGAAGGGTCGCTTCGTAGTTACACCTGGGCTGGAAGCTGACATCGCAGATGACAGCACCCATGTGGGTCCATCCGCCGGGATGGAGAAACGGACCACCGCCCAGGAGGTGCTGAACGTGGTCGACGAGCCGCTGGGCAAGGCTGGGTACGGTCATAGACCAATGATGTTGTACTGGTCTGAAGAACCGGACGGAATGCGCGAAGCCCTCGAAGGATGGGCGCGGCAAGTGGTGCCGCTGGTGGAGGAATTACGCGAGCGAAGTCGCCCTACCGGCGCTGCCCGGTGACGAAACCTGTGCACTCAGCAGGGCTTCGGATATTTGCTGCGCGCGCCTGGTTCCCCGCCACGGCAACCATGATCAACCAATATGCCGCCGACGCGCCAGCGCCCGGGCAACTCCACCTATCATCGCACCTCGGTGACCTACGCCGGTGTCTCGGTCGCCCAAATCTCCCGCGAAGTCGGCACCACCGCGCGCGTCTTGAGCCCCCACCTCGCCGGGACACGCGTCCCGAAGATGGACACGTGGGCGCGGCCGGATCAAGCTCGGCCTCGACCGAACCCGCCCGGGAAGCTACCAGCCGAATTCCATCTGAATGGGGATGCCGTCCACGATTTCGGTCTGGGCGTGTGGAGCCACTCCGATCGACACGCCGAGCTGGGTGGCGATGGGCGTATACAGGTCGGTGGAGACCTCTGGGGTGCGCAGGGAGACCAGGAGGGCGTAGCTGACGGGCAGGCCGATGCGGTCGTTGCGCCTGTTCGCCTTCCACCAGCCTCCGACGGGGTAGACGGCGAGCGTGCCGCAGTCGGCGAGTTCGGCCGCCGATCCGCGCCAGATGTCCGCGTGCAGGGAGCCGAGATTGCGGGCCCGGGGGCCGACCAGCCACCTGCTGTTGGACTCGAATGCCCTGGGGTTGCCAAGGCCGTCGCTCTCGTGTTCGGCCTGTTCGGCCAGTCGCCTCTGGAAGGAGTCGCTGGATTCGGTGGAGCCCTTGATGGCGAAGCGAAGGCCGTGCGAGGCGTAGCTGTAGCGGCCGAGCATGCCGCGCCGGCCGGGATTGGGCTCGATCATGTAGGCGAGCGTCACCCGCAGGTCGACGGTGGTCTCGGCCAGGTCGCGCAGTTGTTCCAGGGGCCACGGCAGCTCGTGCAGCTTGAGTTCGGCCAGGCGAACCTGCCCGCCCTTGACCTTGTACGGCACCAGGGTGTTCTGGACGATCATCGTGACGGCGTTCGAGGCGCTGCTGCGGATACGCTCGGCGGTGGGCATGCCCCACCCGTACCGGCGGATCACCTGTCGCATCACGTCGCCCTTGGCGAGTTTGGGGGCGCCGGTCTTCTTGAACAGGCCCTGCTCGACCATGGCCGGGGTCCACTGGGCTTCGTGCACGAGAAGAGCGCGAACAGTCTCCGGCCGCAGTCCGGGGTAGGCGCTCATCGCCGTGGCGGCGAGCGCAGCCGCCTGCGCCGTGGCAGCGCTCGTGGCGTTCGTCCAGGTCAGCTGACGCGCCGGGTCGTGGTGGGTAGTCGCCACGCTCACCAGATCGTGTGCGTCCAGGATGCTGTCGTCAGGGGCGACGAGCATGTTGCCGCCCTCCAGAACGATGTCGGGCTTGGTGATGGCCGCGTTGGTCAGCGCCACCGAGGTCCGGCTGAAGGGGGACAGAGCGCCCGGCGCCGCCAGCGCACGGTATCCCCGGAACAGGGCGGAATCGGGGACGGCATCCATATGCGTGCACGCCCCGACGGTGAGTACGTTGTGTGCCTGGGCGGGTTCCTCGATGCGTGACAGGTCGGACAGAAGCAGCGGATCCAGCGTGCCGTCGTCGCGGCGCATCTGGTGGGGGACGGCACCGCGGATGTTGCCGGCGCTGACGATGATCAGACGTGAGGCTTCGGGATCGGGTGCTCCGATCAGTTCGATGCGGTCGTCTCGCACGATGACGTCCGTGCCTGCCGCCAGGGCGTCCAGTGTGGCTGACCACAGGGTCGCGGTGCCGTCTACGCCGTTCTCCCCTTCCCCGGACTGCCGGGTGACAGCCATCGAGAAGACCCGTCCGGACGGTGCGGGGCCTCCGTTGCCGATCTCAGCGGTCGCGACCGCGTTCGCGGTCGTCTCCGCACAGCTGCGCGGGGATGGGTCGGGTGTGTGAGCGTCGTTGAGGATCTTCACGGACTCAAGGCCGTGACCGAGGACGACGGGGCCTTGTGATTCAAGGGCTGCCGCGAAGTCCCCGAAGAGGGCGAGCCCGGCCATCTGCGTGCCGTGCCCGATCCGGTCGGCCGGCGTGCTGCCAGGAAGCACGCTGTAGGCGCGCTCGTGCAACGCGGGCTTCAGCAGGGCGTGCTCCTGGGCTATCCCTGTGTCCAGGATGCATACCGCCGGGGACTCCGGTGCGGCCGGCTCGATTCGCGCGGCGAGATCCTTGACGAGGCCCACGCGGAACTCGCGGTCGACGGCGTAGAGGCCCTCGGCGAAGGTAGGGCTGCGGATCTCAGCAGGGCAGCCGTTCGTGGCCAACAGGAACGCCAGCTCGTTACCGGTCGTCGCGACGTGTGCCACCAGGCGTTCTCCGACATGGATCGCCCGTTCACTGACCCGCCAGCGACGCTCTTCGGCCAGGGAACGCAAGGTGGCAACCGCCGTCGGCGAGATCCGCGGATCGAACCACAACTCCCACCACCGCTCCTCGTCCAGCGGCGGCAGATCCTGCCGCTCCTGCCAGAGGTGCTCCAGCAGAGCCCGCTGGACCTGTTCCATATTGGCCACCAGCAGGGCCTGCTTGGGGTTGCCGCCGGGGGTGTTGTCCGTGAAGTCGGCGATCCGCTGGGTGAACGAGGCGACTTTGTCGAAGGGGATCCAGACCAGCGCGTCCTGCTGACTGTTCTCGGTCTGCGGGTGGCTGCTCATGAGTGTCAGGCCGGATGCGTCCAGGCGCTCCAGGCTCAGAGGGTGGTCGCGAGCCGCCTCGATACGCACCGCGAAACCGTCAGGCTGGCGGTCCTCGGGCGTCTGCTGCATGAGCTGGGTCGCCTCACGGCGGGCCGTCTCCAGCCCGTCCACCAAAGCGTCGGCGTGCCCCTGCCGGTCCGTGTGCTGTACCAGGTCCGGACCGCTCCCGCCAGCAGCCTCGGAGCGCGGCGTGAAGGTGGCGGCCTCCCAGGGCACGATCAGGTGCGGACTGAGCCGTGCGGAAGAGTCGGGCTCAGGCATGGTGGGAGGCGTTCCGCTCGCTCAGGGCTTCCAGCAGCAGCTGTTCGTCCACCACGTCCCGGTCAGCCAGGATGGCTCGTTTGGCTGCTGCTTCCGCCGCTTTGACCAGCTCGGCGTGACTCAGGCCCGATGCACGTTCTGTCACGAGGCCCCACCGTAGTGTGCTTGTGTCCATTCCGGCTAGACGTCGCTGCAGCACCTGTACAGCTTCCTTCCCGGTGGGAGGGCCGTAGGTGGCGATCATGTCGAAGCGGCGGAACAGAGCCTGGTCCAGAAGCTGGTGGTGGTTGGTGCCGGCCACCACGAGACTCTCGGAGGGTGCCTCATCAAGAAACAGCAGGAATGAGTTGAGGATCCTGCGGGCTTCGCCAACGTCGTTGCCGGCCGCCCGTTCGGCTCCCAGAGCGTCGAACTCATCGAACAGGTAGACCGCACGGGTCTGAGCCACGGCGTCGAAGACCAGGCGCAGTTTGGCGGCGGTCTCGCCCATGAACCGGCTGATCAGACCGTCCAGGCGAATGGTGAACAGGGGCAGTTTCAGCTCTCCGGCCAGGGCCGCTGCCGTCATGCTCTTGCCCGTCCCAGGAGGCCCGGACAGCAGAATGCGGTGCACCGGGGTAAAGCCGAAACGCTCCAGCCGTGCACGCTGTCGCTGTTCGTGCAGCACGCGATCCAGCGAGGCACGCAGTCCGGCGTCCAGGGTCATGTCGTCGAGCTGGGTGTCCGGATAGCCTGCAGTCAGGAGACTGGTCAGCTCACCACGGGGCTGCACCACCGGGGTAGCGGCACGCTGGGTGTCTGGCTTTCCCTGCCTCTGTTGGGCGGCCTCGACCAGCTCGCGCAGCTCTACGGCGAACTTTCCCTGCCCCTGGCGGGCGGACTTCGCTGCAACTTGCAGAGCGACGCTGTAAAAGAGGTCATCGTTGGCTTCGGAGTGCGCCCGCACAAGAGCTTTCAGGTGATCGGCGTTCGCCGCCATACGCCTGTCACCCTCCGATGTGGACTGCCTGTTAGAAGAGGTATACCCAAATCAGCGGGCCCCTGCGCCTGCATCGTACGGCCCTGGGCTCCAGGCTGCTGCCCGGATCCACCACTGGCCGGGATGTCCGAATGAGCGGATCGCGGTGCCAGAACCCGCGCAGCCTGCTGGCCTGGGATCTATCTGTAACCCAGGCGGCGGCAGGTTTGTCTGCCGGTGATGCCCGAATCATGTATGCCGAGCAAGGGCTGAGTGCAGGCAACCTAGGTGCTCGGCGCTCTTCTCAGACCCCGCGTCCCCTCACCCCCTTAGCCTGTCTCCGGATCGAGGATCTGCCTGCGAGAAGCGAGCGCTTGCTCCGAAGATCCGGTTCTGGCCGACGGCGCTGTGCCACTCGCCGCCCCTCGGATGGGGCAGGAGGCGGATGGTCCCTCCACGGCTGCGTGAAGGGCGCGCCGAACTTCCCGTTTGGCCCGGGGAGTGCACGAGCGGGACTGCACATTCACTGCAAGGGGTGGTTTGGTCAGTTTTTCCTTGCTCGTCTTGAGTGGAGGGAGCACGGTTTCGGGTGCTGGGCGAGTCAGTGAGGACTGCCGCTCGGCGCACGGAGCCCGCAGCGGTGAGGTCCCTAGGCGGAGCACGCGCCGGTCCGGACGGATGGCTGACGCGGATGGCCGTGGGCTTGTTTGCCGCAGAGAGCGATACAGCGGCTGCCTCGCTCTGGGCACTAGCTAGCAGAGAAGGTGTGGGTGGCCAGCGTTTTCCAGAAGTACAAGCGGGATGTCCGGGATCCGAGCTATCCCTGCGAACGTCCAAGGTGCGGCCACAGGTGGACGGTGCGATATCGGGAGCCGGGCGGCAGGCGGGGTCGGCAACGGGAGAAGTCGTTCTCTCGGAGGGTGGGCCCGGATGGTGCGGACGCCTTTGTCGTCCACGTCGAGAACGACAAGAAGGCGGGCACCTTCCCGGACCCCGCTCGGGGAACCGTGCGCCTGCAGATCTGGGCACAGGACTGGGTCGAGAGGCGAGCCATCGGTGACACGACTCGCCGCAACTACGAGGGCTTCATTCGCAACCACCTCGTGCCGCGCCTGGGACATAGGACTCTGGTCAGTCTGGCGCGACGCGACTTCGAACAGTTCGCCAAGAGCCTGCACGGATCGGGTGCGAGCCTGGCGGCTTCCACGGTCAACGATCGCATGCTCGTGGTGGCCGCCATGTTGGAGGCAGCCGTAGTCGACAAACAGATCCCGGACAACCCCGCACGAGGGGTTCGGATATCCCGAGATCCCGACGCCGACCGAGGTCGACCTCATTGCGGCGCATATATCGCCGCAATACCGGCTCGCGGTCTATCTGCAGGCGGGTACTGGCCAGCGTCCAAGCGAGGCCCTCGCCTTCTCCACCGAATGTCGACGGTCCGGATTCGTCAGGATCCGTTGGCAGGTCAGCGCCATGGCCCACCGTGCGGACTGCCGCACGGTCTTCGTGCCGCTTAAGAATCGGACGGAGGGTGAATATCGCGACGTCCCGACTGCCCTCTTTGTTGATCAGGAGATGGAGGCTCATCTGTCGACATGGAAGCCGGTGCCCGTGATCTTCATCGGGCAGAGGGGCAAGCGGCGCAGGCTTGAAGCCTTCTTCTCCCCGCGTTCCCACGGCAAGAGCACGATGCCCACCGCGTCCACCTACGGCTACCACTTCAAGAAAGCGTGCCAGTCGGCGGGCCTGGTCGGCGCGGACGGCGAGGCGGCATGCACCCCTGGCAGTCTGCGGCACTTCTTTGCCTCGACCGCCTTGGCCCACGGTGTCCCGATCCACGAGGTGTCACGCTGGCTGGGCCACCGGTCGGTCAAGACCACGATCGACATCTACGGGCATCTGCTGCCGAGCGCCTGGGGCCGCTGCCGCACGGTCCTGCAGAACGCGATGCGGTCGACACCCCTCATCGAGGCGGACCCGACTGAGGTGCTGACCGGATCCGGCGTCAGCACGCAGGTGACGGGTCGAGGGGCTGCCGGTGAGGCGCCTGAGCTGCACGGTGCTGGGATAGAACTCCCGTGCTGGGATGGTGCTGGGATGGACACCCCAGAAACCACGTTTTCGCAGGTGGGGGCTCTGCGCCAAACGTTCCGCTTCAATCTATGAATTCCACCACTCTGGTGAACCGGACTGCGTGGGGCCGTCGTTGAGGCGTTGACGGCTACTGTCCCGGGCGACCGCCCTCAGAGCACCGGTCGGACGGTGCGCCCCCCGGACGGTGCAGGTGGACCGTCCGGGGGCGGTCAGGCGGGCGGGTGTGATGGGCCAGCTGGCGGCTCTGGGGTCGGCGCGGCGCGTTCGGGCGGGGTGTCGGTCGGCCGCAGGCATCGGAGCGGCGGCGCCACCCTCTTCCCCGAAGCGCGGCCATCGAGGACACCCTCGTCGAGTGCGTACGCGAGTGAAGTCCGGTTGTGACTCAACGGTTCGCAAGGACAAGGGGGCGAGTGGTGGCGGGCTGGTCTGTCTCGCATACGGTGCCGTCGGCGGGATGGGTGCCGCGGATGAGGGCGGCGTCAACTGCGCGAGTGACACAAGAGTTGGTGCCGTAGGAGCCGTGTCCGACTCCTTCACGCGTGAGCAGGACCGCAGAGTCCAGGGTTCGGGTCATGTTCTCGGCCCAGTGGTGGGGGGTGACGGGGTCCAGTCGGCCTGCGACCACCAGCGCCGGGGGCGTACCAGCGCCTGTGAGCGGCTTGGTGACGCGGTCCTTGTTCGGCGCGGGCCACCGAGCGCAGTTCAGGGCGGAGTAGGCGGCCCGGGTCCCGATCCGCCTGGCCTCGGTAACGGCCTTGGTGGCCGCGGCCTGGTGCGCGGCGATACCGGCCGGGGTCTGCCAGTCGGCGCAGCGTACCGCGGTGTGGGCTTCGAACATCGCGGTCGGGACAGGGAAGGGAGATACCGTGACGCTGCTCCACAGGGTGTACAGGGGTGCGCCGTTGCCGTCCCGCGCGGCCAGCAACGCCGAGGTCAGCAACGGCCAGGTGTTCTGTTCGCCGGCCAGGGCTCGGGTGGTCTCAAGGGCCATGGCGCCGTCGAGTTCGCCGCCCGGGGTGGCGCCCTTGACGGGTGCGATCTTCAGCGGCTTCGCTTCCAGCGTGTCGATCAGTGCGTCGAACGCCGCCTGCGGGTCTCCCGCTCCGAACGGGCACACCGCGGTCCCTTCGGTGCGGCAGGTCTTGAACCAGGCGTTGAGGGTCCGTTCGCTTGCCACGGCGACGTCGTTCTGGAAGGGGAGGGGGTCGCCGAACCACTGGTTGGTGTCGACGGGCGCGTCGAGCACCATCTGGCGGACGCGGTGAGGGAAGAGGGTGGCGTACATCGGGCCGACCACGGTGCCGTAGGACAAGCCGTAGTACGTGATCTTGTCCTCGCCGAGCGCGGAGCGAACCTGGTCGATGTCGCGGGCAACGTTGTCGGTGGACAGGCTGGCCAGGAACTTCTTGCTCTGGTGCTCGGCGCAGCCGTCGGTGAACGTGGCGGCATCGGCCAGCAGCCGCGGCAGAGGCTTGCCCCCGGGGACGGAAGGGTCGAAGTCGGTGCCGGCGGCCTCGGCTCGCTGCTCGTCGGTCAGGCAGCGAACGGCCTGCGATTCGCCGACGCCGCGCGGGTCCATCGCGATGACGTCGAATTTGGCGAGCACCGCAGGCGAGAAGGCGCCCGGAGTGCCAGCTGTTTTGGGTAGATTGCGCAGCGTTTCGGTGGCGGAGACCCCGGGCCCGCCCGGGTTGAAGATCAGGCTGCCGATGCGGTGGCCGGGATCAGTGGCCCGGTGCCGCATGACCGCGAGCGGGATCTGCGCGCCATCAGGCTCGGTGTATTCCCGCGGCACCTTGATCGTGGCGCATTCCAAGTTCTTCCCGCACTCGCTCCAGGTGAGCGGGTCCGGGGACGGCGCGGAGGCCGACGCGCCCGCTGCGGACATGCTGCGCGGCCCGGAGGCGCCGGACGAACATCCCGTCAGGGCCATGAGGGCTGCGGCGAATGCCGCCCCGTACTGGACGGCGGCCCGTGGCCTCAACTGGATCATGATCATCTTCCTTTCGTCCTACGTGTGTCATTCCATGCGGCCGGGCCATGCCGGTCGCGCAAGAAGCCGACCGGAGGGGGTTGACGTGGCCGTGCCTTCCTCGCTTCGAGGGGTCAGCGATCAGCGACCGGCCGCGTCGAGCAGAGGGGAGTACCGCAGGCGGAGCGCGCGCTCCATGCTCGCCAGAACGGCCCCGCCCCCCAGGGCGAGGTTCAGCCAGAGCGGCAGGTGTATCGGAGATTCGAACGTTCCGACCCGCTGTGTGACGGGAGGAATGTGAGAGACGGGCTCTGCGAGCTGCAGCAGGTTCAGGCCCACACCGATGACGAGCAGCAACACCGATCCGATGCCGATCGCCCTGCTCGGTCCCGGATGGCGGGCGTCGAAGCGTGCCCGCCGTCCCTCCGCCGAGGCCGGGTCGGGCGTGAGCTGCTGCGGCTGTCCGTCCAAGGGGCGGTAGTGGCAGCGTCTGATGCCGTAGTTGCTCATCGCCACCTCGATGACACCCCCGTCGACAGGGAAGGCCGCGGGCAATTTCGACTCGGCCATGTGCCTGCCGTCCAGGAACAGATGCGCCCGGATCTTGCTGTTGTCCAGCCGCGCCCAGTGCCGTACGTCGACGGCGTACAGGCGGGCGTGCCCGTCGGTGCCGGGAAGCCGTAGCCAGAACAGGGAGCGCAGAGGGAGCTGCCACCGGCGGAACCGCCGCAGTTGCCTGCCGTCTCCCGGCTTGAGGCGCTTCGATGCCGCCCGTTGCTTCCAGGTCATGCTCCGTCCCTCCTTCACGCATCGGCCGCACCCTCACTAGTACAGCGTGTTAGAGAAACGCTAGCACGCCGTACTAGCACGCTGTACTAGTACGGCGTGCTAGTACAGTAGGGAGGCTGGGGAGAAGAGAAGGAGAGCGGGGCATGGAAACACGCGAAAAGATCCTCCAGGCCGCTGCGGAGATGATCGCCGAGGACATGACAGCGAAGCTGAGCGTGCGAGCGGTCGCCGCGCGTGCGGGAGTGAGCACCGGCTCGCTGAGGTTCCACTTCCCCACCCAGCGCGCGCTGCAGGACAGCTTGCTCGCGCGGATCTACGAGCACCTCCTGCCCGGCGACCCGATCCTGGACCGGACTCTGCCTCCGCGCGAACGGCTGCTGAACTGCCTGCGGCAGGTTCTCGCACCGCTCGGCACCAACGAGGACGCGCGAACCGCATGGGGCGCGATGTACCGGACCTTCATCGAGCCCGAGCCGACCGGACAGGTACGCGCCGCATACCTCGGCCATGCGCGGGAGGCGGAGCGCCGGGTCGAACACTGGCTGACCGTGCTCGCCGAGGAAGGCGCACTGCCCCCGGGAGACCGCACCCGCAACGTCAGGTTCCTTCTCACCGTCCTCAACGGACTCTCGGTCGAACGCGCCCTGCCCACAGGCGAATCCGTCCTCATCTCCGAGGCCGAGACCCTCAACGCCGCCGTCGACCACGTCCTCTCCACCGGCCCCGCGCCAACCGCCGGACCGACTCGGCCGTGAACCGGACCAACCGCCCCTCCGCACCGGTTCCACCCGACGGGTGGGGCGCGGGAGCAGCACGGCCGGCAGCAGGCCGAGGATGTCGGCGACGACGCTGCGTTGGCGGACCAAGAACTTCCTGCCGGCAGAGCGTGAAGACCTCCACCGCGGGCGTACCAGTTCTTGCGGCAGGCAGTTGAGCCGGGGGACGACTCCGGCAGGCGTTGAGTGCCACTCGTGCGGGCGGACGTCGGTGTCCGCCGTGGCGGTGACGCACGCCGTCGCCGCCAGATCGGCCCCGGTGAACTGCGCCCGGGTCATGCCGGTCACGGACATGAGGTCGAAGGTCTGCACGGGCACGAGAATCTGGCCGTCGGCGTACGGCGGGACGGAGACGTGTGTCGTGTGCCGGGCCCACGCGTTCAGGACTCCTGTCCGGAACTGCGGTGGCACAAGGACCGTAAACACATGCACTTCCGCGCGACCTCGCACCTGGGATGCCGATTCACGAAGTCTCGCGCCGGCCAGGGCACCGGTCGGTCAAGACCACGATCGACATCTACGGGCACCTCCTCCCTAGAGCCTGGAGCCGCCTCCGCGCAGTCCTGCGGCACGCCATGCGGCCGGTGCCCCAGGAGCCGTCGGTGCAGGTTTCTGTTGCCTGTGGTGCTGGATGTGATGGATGGAGCCCGACGGTGCTGGATGGGTGCTGGATGCGCTCACCCGAAGGAACGTCTCCGCAGGTGGGAGCGCCACATTGAACGTTCCGCTTCAACGCGTAGCGGTTGACGCGTCACCACGTCGTCGATCTGGTGAACGTGCAGTTCACAAGGGGTCTGGCTCTTCGGGGGCGGGCCCCTGTTTTTCCGCGCCGGGATGGTGCCGGGGGAGTTGACCTCTCGTCCCCCCTCGTCACCGTGCCCCGCCCCTACCGTGCTGGGGCCCCGGGGCGAGCTGTCCCGAGGTCGGCTGGACACGCTGATGAGTCGTCATGTCGCCTTCGCGTGGCGAAGTTTGTCCCGGCGGACACCATCAACTCGTCCCCGGGCGAGAATTGCGGCGGCGAAGCTCCGCGGCTGAAGCCCGAGGGCTGAGCCTCGGGAGAGTCTCCGGTCCTCAACTCGTCGCGCCGCCCGTCCCGCGGACCGTGGAACGCGAGGCGGTGACCGGCCGTGGCGGCGGGGAAATCCGCCTCCGCCCCGGCCGGCCTGGCGACGTTGCGAAGCGTCCACGGATCGACGTCTCGCAGTGGGGCGTTGTCCGCGAGCGGCCGGTTCCATCCGTGCCACTCCTGCAGCGTGCCGACCCAGTTGGGCAGGGCAGGGCGGGGCAGGGCAGGGCGGGGGCGGGCGACGGTGAGGGCCGCTCGGTCAGTGTCAGAAGGCTCTTCTGCACCAGCGCCAACGCGTCCGGCCGCCCCGGGACGGGACTTGGGCCGGGGCCGTCAGGGCATCTCGCCGCTCATCCGCTGTTGCAGCTCCCACAAGGACCTGAAGAGCCCCGGCTCCTGGGTGAGCTGCTTGTAGGTGCCCTCCTGGACGATCCGGCCCTCGTCCAGGACGATGATCCGGTCGGCGATCGCCACGTTCGTGAGGCGGTGCGTGATCAGCAGGATGGCCCGGTCCTTGGCCAGTTCGCGCAGGCCGGAGAAGATCCGGTGCTCCGCCCGTGCGTCGAGGGCTGCCGTCGGTTCGTCCATCACCAGCAGGGCCGCCTGCCGGTGGAAGGCCCGTGTGAGGACCAGCCGCTGCCACTGGCCGCCGGAGAGCTGCTGCCCGCCGAACCACTCGCTGGTCAGCAGGGTGTTCAGGCCGGAGCGAAGGCCGGGCAGCAGCTCTGCGGCGCCGGACGCCTCGCACGCGGCGAGCAGCGCCGCGTCGCCGGTGTCGCCCTGCCCGAAGGTGATGTTGTCGCGCATCGTCAGTGGCAGATACGTGAACTTCTGCGGGACCAGCGCGACTTGCTGCCACGCTCCCCAGGGATCCAGCTCCGCTGTGGAGGCGTGGTCCCAGGCCACTTCGCCTCCGGTGGGCAGCAGCAGTCCGCACAGCAGGCGGGAGAGGGTGGATTTGCCGGAGCCGTTCTCCCCGACCAGGGCCACGATCTCGCCGCGCCGCACGTGAAGTGAGACGCCGCTGAGGCTGTCCTTCGGGGCGCCGTCGTAGCGGTAGGTGACGTCGCGGACCTCGAAACGCTCCGGGACCGCGGAAAGTGCCGCGTTGCCGCGGGAGTCGGCCATGGCCTGACCGTGGGCGTTGTCGAGGAAGTTCTGCCAGTCCTGTACGTACCAGCCGGTGCGTACCAGGCGGGCCCCGCCGTTGATGATGCCCCGCACCGAGCTGGTGGCCGTCTGGAGGGCGAAGACGGCGCCGCCCCCGGCGGCCAGGCTCATCCGGCCCGAGGCGAGGAGCCACAGCAGCGCCGCCCACACCGCGGCCGAGGCGATTCCACCGGCGACGGCACCGGCCAGCCCCATCCGGGCACCCGTGTTCGCGGCCTTGCGCTCGGCCGCGTTGACCGAGGCGGCCAGCTTTCGGTACCGCTCGATCAGGAAGGGGCCGGCCAGACAGGCGCGCATCTCCTCGCTGGACTCCGTGTAGGCCATGTGCCAGCGCAGCTTGCCCAGCATCCGGCGCCGCCCGGACGTCTCCAGACCGGCGAGGTAGATCACGCGCGCGGAGCGGACGTAGGCGGCGGCCTGCGGCAGGCACGCGAGGAAGAGGAGGGGGAGGAGCAGCGGGTGCAGAACCGTCAGGACGGCCGCTCCCGCCGCGAGCGTCGCCGTCGCCGCGAGTACGTCCTGCGCCTCTTCCACGAGGTCGGGGGTGACCTGGGCGCCGCGGTCCGCGATGTCGTAGGCGTCGTTGTAGCCGGGCTTGTTGTTGGCGGCCAGCTCCGCGCCGAGCGCGGCCTCCACCATCGTCAGCTCCGCCGCCCGGCCGAGCACCGGGCGCAGACGCCCGGTCAGCCAGACGACCGTGATGCCCAGCAGTGCGCGCAGGCCGGTGGCGGCGGCGATGACGGCCAACCGCGGGGCGGCGTCCCACAGCCGCTCGGTGATGTCGCCCGAGGCGATCAGCGCGGTGATCGTTCCCGTGACGGCCAAGAGGCTGAGGGCCGCGAGGACACCCGTCCCGATCTGGCAGACCAGCAGTCCGATGGTCGCGCCGCGGTCCACCCGCCAGGCCATCCGTACGGAGCGCAGCACGAGAGAGGGCAGTCGCCGCGCCATGGTGCGGGAGGTCAGCAGCGATCCGGCCTGGAGCCGTGACGTGTCGCGGTAGAGGTATTCCTCCTCTCGAACACTCGCCTCCTCCGGTTCGTCGTCCCGCGAGGTGCCGTTCGGTGGCTGAGGCGGCTGATCCTGTGTGATGGGCGAGGTCATCGTTCCCCCTATGACGGTCGCAGCGGCGGAGTCGTGAGGACCAACGACCCAGCGGCGATATCGAACACACGTCATTCGGTCGTGCTGGGAGGCCCGCGATCGCCGCACGACGGGACCCTTCGGCCCCTGGACCCCTGGTCCGGCTCGGAGCGGCTCCCGACAGGAGATGGCCGAAACGCCGACAGCGCCGCGTGGCGCCGCTCCGGGCCGCCCGCGCGTCCGGTGCTGCCGGTGGTGCCGGTGGTGCCGGTGGTTCCGGTGGTGCCGGTGGTGCCGGTGAGTTCGGGGTGCGCCGCGGCCTTTGAGGGGGCTGGTGTCAACGGGTGCCCAGGCGGCGGCCTTCGAGGAGCGCGGCCAGGGCGTAGGCGCCGCCGCCGGCGACGGTGAGGATCCAGAAGAGGGCCGGGGTGCCGACAAAGAGGGCTGTGGTGGAGATCAGGGTGAGCCAGGCGCCCAGGCCGTAGTGCAGGAGGTTGCGGCGCGCGGTGCCTTCTGCGAGGTAGAGCAGGCCGACGACGAGGCCGGAGGCGGTGGGCCAGAGCGCGGCCTGGATGTCGGGCGCGTCGACGGTGTTCGTCAGGCCGGTGACGGCGAGGAACAGGGCGGCCAGGGCCACGACCCAGGCGGCGCCGAGCAGCTTGCCGGTGAGGATGTCGCCGGGGTCGGTGGTGGTGCGCTGAGCGCGCCCGGCGGCGATGGTCGCGTTGACGGTGCCGGCCGCGAGCCCGGTGCCGAGGAGCGTCATGGGCAGCCAGTCGGGCAGGTCGAGCAGCGGGGTGGCGCCCTGGGAGAGCGCCGCGGCGCCGTGGCCGAGCAGGTAGGCGAGTCCGAAGCTGAGATAGGTCGCACGGCTGTCGACCTCGCCTGTCGGGCGCGTGGCGGCCACGGTCTCGGGGGCGAACGACGCGGCGCTCTCCCAGGGCGCC